>JAGLYP010000025.1 GCA_023132155.1 Candidatus Parcubacteria bacterium | reverse complement strand
GGAAATTTTTATCATAAGCGAAAAATTCACCTTCTTTGTTGCCTTTTTTATCGGAAATTACATAAGTTGACGAAGCATTTGCAACCGGCGCAAAAATAATTTTCGCGCTTTTTTCATAAAGCTTGTTTTTCACGTACACAACAGAAGAATTAACGTTTAATCTTCCCATTCCCAACTGCCCCAAAAAATCTTGATTTAAGCGATTAATATTATCGCTATTATCAACAATAGCCGCGGCAATTTCATTGCGGCTAAAACCCGGCGCGGTTGCCGATACCAATGAAGCGGCCGCACTCACCATTGGAGTGGCCATGGATGTGCCTGACCAATAACCGTCGTAATATTTATTATAATCATATTCAATATTGCTTTTTTCCGGATTATAAACAGAAGTGCTGAATATGCTCACTCCGGGAGCGGCTATATCAATACATTTAAATCCGTAACTGGAAAAGTTTGCTTTTTGGTCAAGCGCGTCAGTCGCGGCTACGCCGATTACCATATTCTCGCCCAAATTTCCGTCATGGCAAGCCGGATACATTGGCGTTTCATCCAAAGAATAGCCATCGCCATCATCCTGCTCATTGCCTGCCGCCGCCACTATTATTATCCCTGCTTTATAAGCCCTTCTAATAGCCCTTTCAAGCGCCTGACTATTACCAAAGCCGACAAAGCTAAAATTTATTATACCCGCTCCGTTCGCGACAGCGTAATCAACCGCTTTTACAACATCGCCCGTATCGCCCTCGCCCTTTCCGTTTAAAACCCTTAAAGGCATAATTCGCGCGCGCCAGGTTACTCCGCTTACACCGCTTGCGTTATTGCCTGAGGCCGCCGCGACTCCGGCCACGATTGTGCCATGCAATATGCCCGCTGAAGTATAACCTTCTTCAAATTTAGGATTTGGGTCGGGGATATTAGCCACAAAATCCCAGCCGTTTACATCGTCAATAAAACCATTATTATCATCGTCAATATTATTATCCGGAATTTCTTTGTTATTTCTCCAAATATTTTCTTTAAGATCCGGATGATTAATCTGCACTCCGGAATCTATAATCGCGATTATTTTATCTCCGCTTTCTCGCGTAGTATTCCAAGCTTCCGGCGCCTTAATTTTTTGCAAATACCATTGATTGCCATAATAAGTGTCAGAAGGAATAATTGAGGCTTTATAAGAATAATTAGGCTCAACAAAATCTATATTTATATTTTTTTCAAAATTTAATATAAATTGCCCAATATCAATCCCAACAGGAACATTAATAATTTCTATTTTATCACTATTCCCGTATTTAACTAATACTTGCCGTTTTTTTGCAAAATCTTTTTCAGCCGCGAAAATACCGGAATTTTTTCCGTTAAAAAAAATCATTGAACAAACAAGTACGCCCAAAAATAAAATAAAAAAAGATGTTAATTTATTTTTCATAACACCTTTATTATAACATAAAACTGTTTAAAATTACAAATTTTTTAAAATCCCAAATACTGTATTTCTTCGCGCAAATTTATTCTAAATTTATTTCTTGCTTGAGTTTTAATCAAACTTATCAACTGCGCGACTTCGTCAGCGGTTGCTTTCCCTGTATTCACTATATGATTGGCATGCTCAAGGCTTACTTTCGCGCCGCCGATAGTTTTGCCTTTTAGGCCTAAAAAGTCTATTATTAATCCAGCGCCAACCAATCCTTGCCGTCCGATTTTGTTTTTTATCTCCCTGTCAAAAAATAAAGAATTTTTCTTTTTAATTTCTTCCGGATCTAAATTTTTAAAAACAGACCCCGCGCTTGGTAAATTGGGGTACTTATCTAGCCTAAATTCCAAAGACCTTTCAACCAACTCCTCAATTTGCTTCTTGTTTTTACGCAGCATTTTTAAAACCGCCTCACAGATAATCAAATTTTTATTCGCGCTAAAAACGCTTTTTCTATATCCAAAAAAACACATACTGCGGCTTAAAACCTCAAACTTATTTTTTTTAACATCAAAAACCTCAACTGTTTCAACAATATCCGATATTGAACAGCCGAATGCTTCGGCATTGCCTCTGATTGCTCCACCCATTGTCGCCCGCGGAATGCCATTTGACCACTCCAGTCCAGACAAATTGCAACTTATCGCGTGGCTTAAAACCTTAGCCAAAGATGCTCCAGCGCCGACAGCCATACGTTCGCCATGGACTGACAATTTTTCATTTTTAACCAAAACGACCAAGCCTTTAACTCCTTGGTCGCTGATTAATAAATTACTGCCACCGCCTAAAATACTAACTTGAATATTCTTTTCTTTTGCCCATGCAAAAGCTTCTTTCAATTCCTCTTTCGCGCTTATTTTAATAAAATATTCAGCCGGTCCGCCTATTTTGAATGTTGTCAAATCGGCAAGGGGGTAATTTTTTTTAATTTTTTTTAACATAAAAAAATAAAGCAAAGAAACAAGATACAACTAAACCAACGAACTTGTATCTCCCAACGACAAGCCGAGTTCCTTTGCCTTTAAAACGCGGCGCATAATTTTACCGCTTCTGGTCTTTGGAAGCTTTTCAACAAATTCAATATCCTTAATAACCGCTACCGGACCAACGCCCTTGCGCACATGCTTTCTTAATTCTATTTTTAATTCATCGCTTGGTTTTGTTTTCATTGTTAAAATAATAAAAGCCTTAATCACCTCTCCTTTTATCGGATCCGGCACGCCTATTACTCCGGCCTCCACTACCGCTTTATGCGATACAAACGAACTCTCAACTTCAGCCGTACCGATTCTGTGGCCGGCAACCTTTAAAACATCGTCAGTTCTGCCCTGTATCCAAAAATATCCATCCTTATCTTTAAAGGCCACGTCTCCGGCAAAATAAACACCTTTAACTTCGGACCAATATGTTTTAATGTAACGCTCCGGATTATTAAAAATAGTGCGAATCATGCCCGGCCATTGGTTTTTAATAACTAAATAACCGCCTTTGCCGACAGGAACGGGCTTTCCTTTTTTACCCACGACATCGGCAATAATTCCGGGAAAGGGCTTGCAAGCCGAACCGGCTTTTAACGGCGCCGATGGCAACGGAGTTAACATATTCGCTCCGGTTTCAGTCTGCCACCAAGTATCCATAATCGGGCATTTTCCTTTGCCGACATATTTATAATACCATTTCCAAGCCTCGGGATTAATCGGCTCGCCTACCGAACCTAAAAGCCGAAGTGTCGGCATTTTATGCGCTTTCGGCCACTTGGTGCCATATTTCATCATCGCGCGAATCAAAGTTGGCGCTGTATACAGCACATTAACCTTGTATTTTTCCACAACGCGCCAAATCCTGTCAGGCTTTGGAATATCCGGCATGCCCTCATACATCACAGTTGTAATTCCGGCGAGCAAAGGACCGTAAATAATGTATGAATGTCCGGTAATCCAGCCAGGATCAGCCGTGCACCAAAATATTTCGTCGCCTTTTATATCCCAAACATACTCCATCGTCTGCAAAACATGTACCGCGTAGCCGCCGTGAACATGAATTACGCCTTTTGGCTTTGAAGTAGTTCCGGAAGTATATAGAACAAAAGCTGGATCTTCCGAATCCATCTCGGCGCAATGGGCAACATCGGAAAAACCCTTTACAAAATCATGATACCAAACATCAATCTTTTTATTAAAATTAACTTTAGCGTTATTATTTTTTACTACTATTACTTTTTTAATTGATTTGGCTTGTCTGGCGGCGTCATCGGCAATTGTCTTTAAATCAATAATCTTGCCCCTGCGAAAACTGCCGTCAGCGGTAAACAAAACTTTTGCCTGAGCATCGTCAATTCTATCTGCCAAAGCCTTGGCGGAAAAACCGGCATATACGACAGAATGCATAGCGCCGATTTTCGCGCAAGCAAGCATCGCAAAAACTATTTCCGGGATATTCGGCATATACACGGCCACTATGTCTCCCTTTTTTACGCCTAAATTTTTCAAGGCGTTAACCAGTTTATTTACTTCTTTATATAATTCCAAATAAGTGAATTTTCTCACTCTACCGGTCTCATCTTCCCAGATAATCGCTTTCTTGTTATGCATTTTGGGGTTATTTTCAATATGGCGATCAAGCGCGTTATAAGCTAAATTACACTTTCCATTTACAAACCACTTATAAAACGGCTTGTTTTTATCATCAAGAACCTGATCCCATTTTTGAAACCAGCTTAATTTTTCCGCGGCTTCTTCCCAAAATTTTAAAGGATTTTTCGCGGCTGTTTTTAATGTTTTTTCATAATCGGGAAAATTGGTATTTTTTTTAAAACTTTCGCTTGGTTTATAAAATTTTTCTGAAGATAACAATACATCTGTTAACTCCCGCTTGTCTTTTTTATTTATCATATTAAATATAAAATAATTCAACCCTCCCCTATTAATGAATTAAATTATTTTTTAATTAAAATTATTTTTTAATTTATAATAATTATAGCATATATTGTTTGTTTTTACTATTTTAAAAAACAACCCGAAAATTACAAATCCAATTCAGCGCGGTTAATCTTTTTATCTATTTCTGATATTTTAAAATTATATTTCTTGAAAATATTCTCCATTATTTTATTATCATTAAAATACTTGGCATATATTTTCTTAACACCTCTTTCTTTGGCAATATTCAAAATTAATCTGGTAAATTCGCTTCCCAATCCCTTGAACTGCCAAGGATCTCCCACTACGATCGCGAATTCGGCGGTATTGTCTAGAGGATCGGCAATTAAACGGACCACGCCAATCATTTTCTTTTTCTTTCTTTCTGTTATTTCTGCAATTAACGCCATTTCCCGATCATAATCAATTTGCGTAAAACTTTGCAATAATTCATGCGTGATTTCCTTTATCTGTTGAAAAAACCTATGCCTTTGTGTTTCCTTGGAAAAAGTGGCAAACATCTCCGCCTCCATTGGCTCATCTTCAGGGCGAATCGGACGAATAACAACATCTTTGCCGCCTTTTAATTTAAAAGTATAAATATATTCTTTAGGATATGGCGAAATAACCAAATGCTCATAAGGCTTAAGTTTTTTGCCTATAACTTTTTTGTCAAGCAAAACTTTGGCATCCAAAACCACCCCGCCCTCTTTGTCAACGGCAAAAGGATTGATATCCAGCTCCTTTATCTCCGGAAAATCAGCTACTAGATAGGCGAATTTATATAAAAGATATTGGATAGATTGGATGTCAACGCCGGGCATATTTCTGTAGCCTTTAAGTAGCTTATATATTTTTGTTTCTTTAATTAAATTTAACGACAAAGCCATATTAAGCGGCGGCAAGCCGATTGTAAAATCTTTAAAGACCTCAACCGCCACTCCGCCCATGCCGAAAATAATTGTCGGACCGAAAATCGGATCACTCTTGCAGCCGATTAATAATTCATATCGTTTTTTAACCATAGCCTCAATCAAAACTCCGTCAATCCTCGCTTCCGGCTCAGCCCTTTTAACCGATTTTATAATATCACGGTAAGCGATTTCCGCTTCTTCTTTTGTATTGATATTTAATTTTACTCCGCCAATATCGGTTTTATGGATAATATCAGGAGACAAAATCTTCATTGCCGTTGGAAAACCGATTTTTGCCGCTGCCGCCCCGGCCTCTTTCGCGCTTTTAGCAAAAACATTATCGGCCGCGCAGATGTCATAATTCTTTAAAAATTCTTTGGCCTCATATTCATTAAGCGCGGTGCGGCCATCCGCGATTACACTGTCAATTAATTTTTGATTTAATTCCATTTCCGGATTAAACGCGTGCGGGATACTGGCCGGAGTTTCGTATAAAATCTCTAAATTTTTAGAGTACCCGAAAATATAGGAAAAGCTTTTGATTGCGTCTTCCGGCTGGCGGTACACCGGGATATTGCCTTTTTCAAGAATAACTCTTCCTTCCTGAACGTCATACCCGCCCATCCATGTCGCTAAAATAGTCTTATTTGTTTTAATTTTTAAATTAACCAGCTTTCTGGCAACTTCGGTCGGATTTGTCATTGATTGCGGAGTTAATATAATCAAAATAGCATCAACATTTTTATCCTTCAAAACAATCTTCAAGGTATCCAAATAACGCGAAGAATCGGCATCACCAAGAATATCAACCGGATTGTTGCGGCTCCAATTAGCCGGCAAAAAACTATCCAATTTTTCCATTGTCCCTTTGCTTAATTTAGCGATTTTCCCTCCGGAATACACAAGAGCGTCTGTCGCGATAATTCCGGGTCCGCCGGCATTGGTTATTACCGCCATGCGATTTCCCAACGGGTGCGGCTGCATAGCAAGAGATTTAGCGGTATGAAACAAAGATACAACAGTATCCACGCGAATTATTCCTGCCCGTTTAAAGGCGGCATCAAAAATAGCGTCATTTCCGGTTAAGGATCCTGTATGAGATTTTGCGGCTCGCGCGCCCTCTGATGTTCTGCCTACCTTTAAAATAATAATCGGCTTACTGCGGGCGAATGCTCTGGCCGCGCTCATAAACTTCCTGGCGTCAGACAAAGATTCCATATAAATCAAAATGCTTTCAACTTCGCTGTCTTGGCCAAAATAATCAATTAAATCATGAAAGCTAATATCAGCCATAGAGCCGATTGATACGAAGTATCTAAAACCGACATTATTTTTTAATGACCAGTCAAGAATCGCCGTACCTAGCGCGCCTGACTGGGAAATAAACGCGATTTTTCCCGGAAGCGCCATTTTATTGGCAAAAGTAGCATTCAAATGCAAATCCGGACACATAAACCCAAGACAATTCGGTCCTATAATCCGCATATCGTATTTACGCGCGGTGGCAATTATCTTTTCAGTCATCTCCTCGCCTGTCTTGCCGATTTCTTTAAAGCCAGCCGAAATTATTACGGCGCCGGCAACGCCTGCGCGTCCGCATTCCTTAATTATATCAGGCACGGTCGCGGCCGGAGTAGCGATAATCGCCAAATCAACTTTACCCGGAATTTCAGTCACTGAATTATACGCGCGCACGCTATGCACATGCTCGCGCTTTATATTAACAGGATAAACAATTCCCGCGTATTCGGAATTAATTAAATTATCCATTAAAGAATGGCCGACACTTCCTTTTTTATCACTGGCGCCAATCACGGCAATAACTTTTGGATTGAATATTGAGTCTAGTTTCATAGAAAAATATATAATGCCAATCTGGCTAATAAATGCTAATCCGCGAATCGCGAATATTAATTATTGGCGATTCGCGGATTAGCATTTATTCGCAATATTAGCATTGCTTAGATATTACAAACTTTTAATTAACTCCAAAGTTTCCTGAGCGCATTTATCCCAGTTAAAAAATTTAACGCGATCACTGCCGATTGTTGATAATTTTTTCCTTAAATCTTCATCAGATATTATTTTCCGCAAAGCTAAAACTATTGATTCTGTATTACAAGGATCAAATAATAATCCGGCGCCGTTCAAAACTTCCGGGATTGAAGAAATATTTGAAGCCGTAATCGGAAGCCCGCATGCCATTGCCTCTAAAAGCGCGATGCCAAACGCTTCATAATTGGAGGCAAAAACAAAAGCGCTCGCGCCGCTATAAACATAAGGCATATCCTCTTCTTCAATCCAACCAGTCATTATAACATCATTATCTAAGTTATACTCCCGAATTAAATAATGAACCTCGTCATATCCGAAAAAAGCGTCCCCAACTAAAACCAGCTTATGCCTGACTGTCTTGTCCCCATCCTTTAGAATAGCAAAAGCCTCAATTAGCCCGGGAATATTTTTTTTCTTTTCTATTTTACCAACATAAAATAAATACGGCCTATCAATGCCGTATTTACTTAAAACTTCATTTATGCTTTTTTTATCTGTTATTTTTTTAAATAATTTATCATTATAGCCGTTATAGATAACTTTAATCTTATTTTCAGATACCTGATAATTTTCCAATATATCTTTTTTAGAACTATTTGAAACCGTAATAATTTTTGCGGCGTTTTTCAAGGCATATTCGGTTGACCAATGCAAATAATCTATTGCCTCGGCTTTATATTTTCCCAAAGTAAAAATCTTAACTAACAAATTTATAATTATTTTTACTTTGCGATTTTCCGGACCGATCAGCTCACGCTTATATAAAAATCTATTTTTTATAAAACCGATATCATGAATGGTAACTAAAGATTTTTTTGGCGAAAAAAGCGGAAGCGTATGCGATGGCACAAAAAATACATCCGGCCGATGAAACAAACACTCAAGCGATAAGCGCCCAAGCGTCCAAAAATTTTTAAACGGCCATTTTAATATTTTGGCCTTAAAATTATTAAAGGGGCTTTTTATTATTTGAAACCCTTTTTTATCATATTTAATATTATTCCCTTGCTTGCAGGCAGGCGAATAAACGTCTTTTGTCAAGTCGGCCATACCCCCGACCAAATGCTGGTCGGTATATAAAATATATTCATTTTTGTCATCCAGCTTAGCTAAATGCCTGATTAAATAATACGAATACCACTCAGTACCGTTTTTATGATTGCGATTTGCCCTGGACGCGTCTATTCCTATTAACATAAAATTATAATACTAATCTGCGAATAAATGCTAATCCGCGAATTGCGAATACTATTTATTAGCAATTCGCGGATTAGCATTTATTCGCTGAATTAGCATTATTCTTGATTATTTTGTCGCTAAAATTGATCTTTTATATGAATCCAAATTATCCAACGCGATCCCTGTTCCTTTGGCCACGCACAACAATGAATCGTTTGCCACATAGGCGGGAACTCCGGTTGTACGGGAAAGCAGCTGGTCAATATTTCTTAAAAGCGAACTTCCGCCGGAAAGCACCATCCCCTTGTCCATTATATCCGCTGATAATTCCGGAGGAGTTTCATACAAAACATTTTTAGTGGCGTTAATAATCGTTTCCAGCTCATTTTGCAAAGCTTCGGTTATATCGCTGGAACTTACCGTAATGCTTCTTGGCAGTCCCGTAAGAATGTCTCTGCCTCGTATTTCCATGCTTAATTTATTTTCCAAATAAAGCGCCGAACCGATTTCAATTTTTATATCTTCGGCGGTTCTCTCGCCTATTGCCAAGTTATATTTTCTTCTTATATATTCCAATATTGCCGCGTCAAACTTATTCCCTCCAACCCTCACGGAAGTGGAGGCCACTATTCCGCCCAAAGAAATTACAGCCATTTCCGCCGTGCCGCCGCCAATATCAATAATCATATGGCCGGAAGCGGAGCCAATCGGAATATCAGCGCCGATTGCCGCGGCCACCGGCTCTTTAATTATATAGGCCGCCTTGGCGCCGGCGGCAATTGTCGCGTCAATCACCGCTCTTCTTTCGGTTGATGATATTCCGGCCGGAACCGCCACCATAACCTCGGGGCGGAACAGCCTAACCGAACCAACAGCCTTATTGATAAAATATCTGAGCATTGCTTCAGTAGTGCGATAATCGGCAATCACGCCGTCTTTTAAAGGCTTTAAAGCAATAATAGTATCAGGAGTGCGCCCAAGCATATCTTTTGCCTCGTTTCCAACCGCCAATATTTTCTTATCAGCCATTGATACCGCGACAACGCTCGGCTCGTTAATCACAATTCCTCTTTTAGGAAGATGCACAAGCGTGTATGTCGTACCTAAATCAATTCCTATTCTTTTTATAAACATATATAATAAAAATTTATAATTTATAATTTATAATTTTGAAAATACTTCTTTGTCATTGCGAGCGCCAGCGAAGTAATCCCGTCCCACAAAACACCGAGCGTGAATAAAGAATGGACGGTGCAAATACCGCGGGATTGCTTCGCTAACGCTCGCAATGACAAAGAAGGGAGAGATTCATCTTTCAAGCTTTACCCCAAACACCCTGTCCGTTTCCAAACCGCTATCCCAGCTCACTGTATTTGACCCGCCCTTAGCATAGAAACCCACCGGACTATATAATTTTATCCTATTATTGAACATTAAGTCAATACGCAATGATTCCACCTTATTTCCGGGTTGTTTTTGAAAAACCAGATTATATTCGCCATTTTTTATCTGCCGGTAAATATCATCATTAAGTTTATAACGCAGCTTTATTCGGCCGAATTCTCCCGGCTCAATTGAGAGAAAACCGGCAAAAACGGTTTTTCCGAATTCACTATAAATTTCAATACTCTCATCATTAAAGCCTTCAACCGAAATCAAACTGCTGTTAATTGGCGTATAAATTCGCGTATAAGTGCGATACCGTGTAGTTCTCCAATCAAACCCCTCGCCGTTATGCTTATAATTAACCGTTAATTCCGCAAAAGCGCCATTGACGCCTTGATCAATTTTATACTCAATACCGCGATTCATTACCCTGTCGGTTTTAAACGCGGCCAAGTTCGCGTCCACAACGAAAACATAATCGCTTTTTACATCCGAAATCGCTCCGCCCCAATCTTGATCCAAAATTATTTGCTGTTTTTCCTTGTCATGCAAATAAACAACAATATTCTTCTTTAATAAATTTTCAAAAAATACATTTCCCGCATCATAAAGCGCTTCCGGTGATAAGTTAAACAACCTGCTCTTAAGCTCTTTAACAATTTCACCGATAACTTTTTTTCTCTGCCAAGAAGGCACGCCCAATTGGACATAAGATTTTTCAACGCGATATTGAAGCAAATCAACAAAATTATTGCTATTATACTCTTCACCTTCAATAATAACTGAACCGGTAATTTTTAATAAATCAATTATCAGCTCGGGCGTAATTCCGATTACGCCGTCAAAATCCCCGGAAAAATTATTGATTCTGTCTTGGGGGGGCAATAACTTATCCTCTGTTTTATAAAACCATTCTATTCTTTTCGCTGATGTCGGCCAGTCAGGAGACCAATTGGAATCGCGCATATACCATTTTTCCGCGTTTAAATATTTTTTAAGCGGTTCAGGCGGCGAAACATCTACCAAATCCTTGACTGGCATATCCATATGATAAATATCATGCGTGTCATTGCGGACCATATCGCCGTTTTCCAGTTCAAAAATACCATAAGTCCCGATAAAACCGCCAGTCGGGCGAAGCTCGTCGCTATTTTGCAACACAAGCAAAAAAGACGATTTTTCCGGATACCCCAAAAATTCCGGCAAAAGCTTAACCAAAGGAACGGCTTTCTCGGCAAATTGCCGCGCCTCATAAACCGCACTTTTGGTTTCAAGTAATTTATTTCTTAAAGGGCTTAAAAATACATTTGATTGCGCCTTGGTGATTTGTGCGAAAGCAAGATCAAGATTGTCTCTTATTCTCTCTAACAAACTTTCAGAAAAATACAAAGTGTCCAAAATTCTTATTTTTTGAAATTTAGGAAGACTGGTAAAGCTCACTCTTCCATCCAGATACTCATTAAAGCTTAAAGCAAAATTAGCCGTGTCATTAAGGGTTCCGCTTAAAATATTCGCCGCCGACAATAAAGAATAAAAATCATCCAACTGTTTGGAAATAAAATCAAAATTCTTAATATAAAAACTATTTTTAACGGCGCTAAATCGCTCTAAAGCGTTTGCGAAATTATTTTCTGCCAACTCGCTAAATCTGGCTGATTGCTCGTATTTTTTTTCCTTAAAAAGCACAAGCGCGTAATCAATATTTTCCTTGCCGGTTATTGCTTCGCTATAAACAGTTTTTATATTTAAAAAATTAATAGCGCCGACAGCAATAATTAATATAAAAAAAACAATAAAACTCCAGGTAAAAATCTTAAAAAATTTAAAAATTAAGCGATTTTTCCCGCGCCTTTTAACAAACGGAATTTCATTAAAAGCGCGAACGCTCGCCCCGTAAAGCTTTAAAAAATCTATATTTTTTGACTTGCCGCGATAAAACATCTTTACAAAAAAATGACCAATACCAGCCATTATTTTTTTACTGTCTTTTAAACCCCAAAACCAGCAATAACTTTTATAATATACCAAAATTAAATAAAAAAAACAAGAGGAAATTTTCCTAGCGTTTATTTATTCCTTTTGTTATCAATGAGCGCTATTCTTTTCTTAAGGCCTCAATCGGATCCATGCGAGCGGCTTTGCGAGCCGGATAGAGACCGAAAACTATGCCGAAAAAAGTTGAAAAGCCCAAGGCAACAATATATGCTTTTAAAGGAACAATGAACTTCCAGTCCAAACCGGCGTAATTGGCGCCAAAGGCTATCATCCAAGATAAAATAATTCCGATTATTACGCCGAACATTCCGCCCAGAACCGTAACCAAAACCGATTCAACCAAAAATTGCGTCATTATATCCGCGTAAGTCGCTCCAACGGCTTTTCTTAGGCCAATCTCGGCTGTCCGCTCGGTAACAGCCACATACATAATATTCATAATCCCGACTCCGCCAACCACCAAGGAAATCGCGACGATAACCAATAAAAGCAAAGTGATCGCGCCGGTAACAGTATCCATAATCTCCATGGATTCAACCATGGACACAACGCGAAAATCATCTTTGCCTGTATCAAAAACGCCTGTCTGTTTTTCAGCCGGCTGGGGAATATCATGATTTTCCCTTAACAAATAACGCATATCTTCCGCCACCTCATCCAATCTATCAGTATCGCTCACTTTATGCATCATATATAGGACGTGATTGATTCCCATAACTTTTTTTTGTAAAGTCCTGACCGGAAGATATACAATATCATCAAAATCAAAAGTCATAACCGCTCCTCGTTCTTTAAGTACGCCGATAACTTTGAATTTCTTTTTACGCAGCTTAATTGATTTCCCGATCGGGTCTGTTTCACCAAATAATTTATCTTTTATTTTTTGCCCTAAGACCACAACCTGAGATAAGGATTTATCTTCCGCATCCGTAAAAAAGCGTCCCGCGCCAACCTCGCTTTTATCCAATTTAATATAAGACGCGCTCACTCCAAAAAGCATTGCCCTGTAAGCCTCATTTCCATAAGAAACCTGCTCCTGACCGATTATACCTGCATAACTGTCTTCAATTAACGCTAATTTATTAATATCCTCCATATCATCCAAAGTCAAAGTCGTAACCTGGGCGCCCATTACCAGATTGATTGCTGATTGCGTTTCCGCCTCGCCGCCCTTTTTCGAGCTTGGCACTTTTATTTCTGTTTCTACCATATCCGAACCGCCGAAAGATTCTATTTGCCCGACAATCAAAGAATTAATTCCCTCGCCGGCGGAATATACGATAATTACGCTCGCAATCCCAACCACAATTCCCAAAACAGTAAGAACTGTCCTTATCTTATTAACTTTAAGCGCGATTATTCCGTTTTTAACGCTTTCTAGAAACATTTAAGTTACTGAGTTTATTATTATTTTAGTGAGCCATTTTGCAACCGCGAATGCTTTTAATTTGTCGTTGCGAGCGCCAGCGAAGCAACCCCGCGGTACCTGCACCATCCGTTGCAAATTCACGCACGGTGTTATGCGGCACGGGATTGCTTTGCAAGCTCGCAATGACAGATGCTACTCATACCTCAACGCCTCCACCGGCTCCAAACGGCTGGCTTTTCTGGCCGGGAAAAGGCCAAAAACCAAACCGATAAACGCGGAAACTCCGATTGCCAGAATAATGGACGTGAAAGAAACAATAAAAGCCCAATCATAACCAAGATAATTTGCTACCAAGGCGATTAGATAACTAATTACTATTCCGCAAAGCACACCAAAAGCGCCGCCTACAAAAGTTACCGTTATTGACTCAATTAAAAATTGCATCATTATATTATAATTATTGGCGCCAACCGCTTTGCGCAAGCCGATTTCCCTGGTCCGCTCGCTAACCGCGACCAGCATTATATTCATGATGCCAATGCCGCCAACCAGCAAAGAAAGAGCGGCCATAGCGGCTAAAAAATATTTTAAAGCGTCGGTAATAGTAGTAATAACGTCAAGGGCTTCGGCGGCTGAGCGGACGGTAAAGTCATCGTCATCTCCGCTTGTATCCTCAATATTATGTTGTTGCCTTAGGGTGGCCTTAATATCATTAATAGCTATGCCAATATTTTTTTCATCATCAATTTTTGCCCTAATCAGACCAAGGTGATTTACGCCGGCAATCAGCTTTTGCATTGTACGCAAAGGAATAAAAACCTGGTCATCATAATCCTGCATCGCGACCGTGCCTCTTTCCGCCATAACGCCGATAACTTCAAAGCTGTGTTTTTTGATTTTAATCTTTTTGCCAACCGCTTCTGAATCGCCAAAAAGCTCTTCTTTGACTGTATAGCCCAAAACCGCGCCGCGGCTTAAATTTCTCTCTTCTTCTTCGGTAAAAAATCTTCCGCTAATTAATTCCCCGCCTTCCGTTTCCATATAACCATGCGTAATACCGCTTAAATTAGTATCATAGCTTTCCGAACCCCGGCTTACCGTGCCTACTCCTTTTGTATATCCAACCGCTGATACTATATTCGGCGCGTTGCCGCCCTCAAGCAGTTCCAGCATATCTTCATATTTCAAAGTTGTAATCACTATGCCCATCATTGCCGCCGGCAGACCCTCATCGCCGGAACTCCCGGGCATTATACCGACCAAATTTGTGCCAAGGCTTTCCACTTGGCTTAATATCAGGCTTTGCGCGCCGGCGCCAACCGCCATAATTACTATTACCGCTGCTACGCCGATAATAATTCCCAGCATAGTTAAAAAACTCCTGCCTTTATTTACCAGGAGCGCTTTTACGGCTATTTTAACGGCTTGAATAAAATATTGCATAAATTTAAAATAAAATTAACAGTAAAACTGATTAAATTATAAAAAATATACCGACCGCGTAGCGCCTAAAGCCCCGCCCTTCGCGGAGGGCGGGGCTTTAGGCGCTTGGGGAATATTAATATTCAAATTCTTTTACGTTAAATTATTTATTTTAACATATCGCCATCAAGCGCTTGTCTATGATTTAAAACCGGCTCATCTTCCTCAATTCGCCCATCCTTAATTTTAATTATTCTTTTCGCGTACTCGGCCGTAAAAGTTTCATGCGTAACCAAAATAATCGTATTGCCGGAATCGTTTAATTTCTGTAAAATATCCATTATCTGTATTCCTGATTTTGAATCCAAGTTGCCTGTCGGTTCATCAGCGAATATAACCGAAGGGTTATTAACTAATGCCCTTGCAATCGCCACCCTCTGTTTTTCTCCTCCGGAAATTTGATTTGTGTAATAACGCAGGCGATGCCCGAGCCCCACGCTTTCTAAAATTTTTTTGGCTCTTTTGCTAATTTCTTTTTTATTTTTTGAATAAGTCAAGGGCAATTTTACATTATCTAACACGGTAGTCCGCGGCAATAAATTAAAGGACTGAAAAACAAAGCCGATTTTTTCATTTCTCATACTGGCTAATTCATTGTCATTTAAAGTCGTAACTTCCCTGCCTAAAAAAGCATAATGTCCGGAACTTGCCCGATCCAACATACCCAAAATATGCATCAGCGTGGATTTTCCGGAACCTGACGGCCCCATTATTGAAACAAACTCACCTTCTTCAATACTAAAAGAAAGGCCGTGCAAAACTTTCGTCACGACCTCGCCGGTTTTAAATTCTTTTTTAAGATTATCAACCTTCATTAACATAAACTATCTAAAAAAGAAGAAAATTTTTCTTTATTTTCTACTAACTTTTGCCAGCTATCTTTATTAATATTTTGCATGCTGAATATTTTCCCCTGCAAATGATCTGTTAATAAATTCAAATTTTCCCGGCTTTCACTAACCGCTTCAAACACAGCCTCATCTTCCTCCGGAGGAGCGATAATAATAAATAAAGCCCAAAGATTCTTATCACAATCATCCAAATTTGATTCCGCAACTAAATTTTCCAATTTTTGTTTATAGCTATTTTTTTTCATATTTTTATTTTTTATTAACCTTCTATGGCTTCGCCAAATTGCTTACTTATTTTTTCTTCATTTTCGCCTAAAACATCAGATATTCTAGACATCGCTTCTTGAAGTTTTAAATTTTCTTGATTAGAAGTCGGCGTTTCAAATCCCATATTTTTTTCATTAATATTAAACTATAATTAATTCGTAATTCGCTTGTGCTCGCTTGACGGGTGTAATTGATAATTGAAAATTGGCTTACTCTTCCTTAATATAAGTAACAACTTTCTCCCCCTCTTTCAGTCCGGATAAAACTTCAACCAAGCCTCCGTCGCCTCTTAAGCCCAATGTTACATTTCTTTCTTCAATATTCTCGCCAATCAGCACTCTGACAAACTTGCCTTTACCATTTCTATCAACAATAGCCCTTACAGGCGTTACTAAAACATTTTCTCTTTTATCAGTGGTAATATCAACATTGGCAGTCATACCGGATTTTACATTAGCCAAAAAAGCATTTTTTTCTTTGCTTTCCGTAAAAACTACGGTTATGGAGTAATAAATCACATCCTGAATAACGGTTTCAGCAGGCTCAATAAAATCAACTTTGCCTAAAAATATCAAATCTTCGCCAAAAGCATCCAGAGTAATCCGCGCAAAATCATCTTTACTAATCTTAGCAATATCAGCCTCGGAAATCAAGACCTCAATTTCATAACTATTATCTCCGAGCATAAAAACCACAGGACTTCCAATGCCCGGCTGTTCACCAATTTCAAATTTTATTTTTGTTATCGTACCATTAACCGGCGCTTTAATAAAACAATTATCTATGTTCTTCTTTACCGCCGCCAACGATGCTTCCGCTTGTTTTATCCTTGCCAAAGAAACCGAAACATCATGCCGGTTTGCCGGAGCTACTACTTGGTTGTACCTGCTTTGAGCCACTTGCCAAGCTTCAAAAGCTGAATCAGTCCTTGATTGCGCGGCCGTAATCTGCTGTTCACCGTTAACTTTGGCGGAAGAATAATTATTTTCAGCTAACTTTAAAGCATCATCATAGGCGGCCATGGTTTGGCTTAAAGTATTTTCAGCGTTGGCGGTATGGGTTTCATAATTAATTAACGCCGTTTCAATATTTTGCTTAGCGGTTTTCGCCGCGGAAATCGCGGTTGACGTCAAAGTTTGATCAGCGCTAATATTTATTTTAAAAATGTCAAGTTCAGACTGAGTTAAAGTGGAAGATGTTACAGTATATTCAAGCGCGCTATAACAATACGAAAGGGATAAAAATATTTTATCCAAGACTTTTTCCGCGTCATTAAGCGCTTTCACGACATTATCATAATTTTGTTCGCTTTTGGCTGTCTCCAAACTGCTTTGAGCCGCTGCCAATAAATCCAAAGCATCTTCGTAAGCGCTCTTAGTGCTGTGTAAATAGCTGATATTTTTTACGCTTAGATAATTTTTCAAATCCTCGTCATTAATTGTCCGATCAATCTCATCAAGCGCGTTATTGGCAATTGACAGTTTATCTTCAACAACAATTAAAGCATTTTCAATATAATTATCAATTGTTGATTGATATGCTGACTTGATATTCTCAAGAGCGATCTCGGCATTGATGATTGCTTGCTCAGCCGCGGTTATAGTGCTTGAATCAGATGATTTTAAATCTGCTAAAGTTTTTTTTGTTTGCGCGATATTTTCGCTGACAGATGATTTATTTTTTTCCAATTCTTTTTCAGCGGCCTCATAAACTGTTTTTGCTTGCTGTAAGCCGGCTTTGGATATGTTGATATCCTCTTTTGCCGCTCCGGCCAGCAATTTGCCATGATTTGTCCGAACAACATCAACGTTCGCTTTTGCTTCTTCTTTTTTAATATATAAATCAGAACAATCCAATCCGACGATAATCTGATCTTTTAAAATTTTATCGCCCACCTTAAAATTTATTTTCTCAATTTTTCCGGAATTTAAAAAGCTTAATTCAATTTTACTGAACGCTTTTACCGTGCCGGTTTCACTGACTGTTTGCGCAATATCTTTTTTTTCTATATTTACCGTAGTATATGTAATCCGAGGCTTATCGCTCAACACCGCGAAAACAACCAAGCCGCCAATCAGTCCCAAAATAATTAAAATAATTATTGCTTTTTTTATATTCATGAATTAAGTAGACGCGCCGCGGCGCGTCTCTACGCGGTTTAATTAAAATATTTTTTTATTTTTTAATATTTTAAGCAATTTTTCAACAAAAACACTAGCCTGAAAATCTTGCTTTATAAAAAAATAATCAGCTCCCAGATTATAGCAACGTTTCTTTACGTCATCTTCACTAAAATCAGAAAAAACCGCTACTATTGTATTTTTTAAATCTTCTTCTATTTTAATCTGTTTTAACAAGACAAAACCGTCAATATTAGGCAATATTAAATCCAAAATTATTAATTCCGGCTTTTTAATCCTTAAATAATTAATAACTCCTTCAATTTCACCTGTTCCGTTATTAATATTAGCCTCTAATCCATTAATACGCAAGTTTGCCTTTAATGCCGAGGCTAAATTAATATCATCTTCAATTATTATGGTTTTAATTGTTTTCATGTTTTAATCATAGCAGAAATGTTCAGATACTTCAATTAAAAACGCCAAAACAAAGAAACTAAGCTACTACGATTTTTTTGGCCGGCATGCCGGCCAAAAAAATCGTAGTAGCTTAGTTTCTTTTATATTTTTAAGCAAATTTACGAATAACACCTTTTACAATCCCCTGAATCAACGGGTCTTTGGAATAAATCGGCTTCATTGTTGAATTGGCCGGCTGCAAGCGAATGCGATTAGCTTCGCGATAAAATTTTTTTAAAGTAGCGTAAGCATTGTTTAATAAAGCAACAACCACGTCGCCGTTTTTAGGCGAAGGATTGCGCTCAACAATAACGTAATCACCGTCAAGTATCCCCTCTTCAATCATTGACTCGCCCTTAACTTTTAAAACATAACTGTTTATTTTGTCAGAAACAAAATCCGCCGGCACGGCAATGGTTTCCTTTTCTTCTATCGCTTCAATCGGTTCTCCCGCGGTAATTAATCCCGCTAAAGGCAGTTCTAAGGCTCTGGCCCAATTGATATCGGCTGATATCAATTCAATAGAACGGGCTTCATTAAAAGAATTTTTTAAAAACCCTTTATTTTTTAAATTTTCCAAATGAGAATGGATTGTTGCCGGACTGGAAAGATTAAAATGTTCGCCAATTTCCCTGATGCTTGGCGAATAACCTTGTTCTTCAATAAATTCCGTAATAAAATCCAATATCTCTCTTTGGCGTTTTGTTAATTGATTGCCCATATTTTTTTAATTAATTTTGACAGCCAAGCAGGCAGACCGTTTATTTATTTTAAAATTTAATGGTCTGCCCACTCGTTAACCCTTATTTTAGGCGGCTGATTTTTGCGTTAGCTAACTTATCCACAAGCGTTTTATTGCTTACTTATATTATACACGAACAAAAAACGAAAGTCAAGAAAAACAAAAACCCCCGTTTTTTATCATTGCGAGCGCCAGCGAGACAATCCCGTAGTACTTTGCGCCATCTGTTACAAATCCATACACGATGTTCTGTGGCACGGGATTGCTTCGCAAGCTCGCAATGACAAAAAAGAGGGTTTTATTCTCGTTTACTACCGACTATGATGATAATAATGTTGATGCTGACAATCGTAGTACCCGCCGCGATCATAATTATACCTGCTTGCGTAAGGATAGCCATAATAAAAATCATGTCTTGGCTTATATCTATAATCGGAACTTACCCTTCTCGCCTTTACCGTAAAATTTTTAGAGCCTAAAAATTTATACGCTTCCTTGTTTACTCTAATATAAGTTTTAACCGTATAACTGCCAGCGCTTTGTTTTCCAAAATCGCTTTGCGCGTAATTGTAATGCCAATAACGATTATTTGGATGGCGCTCTGATGAAATTATTTGCTTGATAAAAGCGTTTCCCCTATAAAGTTTATGCTTAACGCGAAAAGTATCTATATTTTTTATGTCGGAAATTTTTGTTAAGACCTTAATATTTTCATCTTTCCAATAATCTCTTTTATCCGCGGTGTCATACTGATATCCGCCGACATGGGTGATATAAGTATTAACCCTTGTCCAATCGTATTTATATGATACTTCAATTTTTTCAGGACGATGATACCGTCTTCTATGCTCATCGCGATGCCGCCAATGTTCCGGACCGTAATAATCGATACGCCTATCCGCATACCTGTCTGCATACCTATCTACGGAAATTTGCTGGCTGTTTAATTTTGTATAAGCGCCGCCGTTAATACTGAGAAATGTCCTGATTTCATGGTAGCCGGCAGGCAGTTTGCCTAAATTTCCCCAAGAGTAATTGCTTTCCCATTGATTGCCGCGAGGCCACAGGGTTGGCACCTCATTGCTTTTATGATAACGGTTGCCATTCAAATAAATATCATATTTAACACGAAAGCTGTCAATTCCTGAAACATTTGATATTTTTGTTAAAGCGTAAACGTCTTCATTGCTTCTGAAATCTGTCGTTTGATTTACAATTTCATAAGAATGCGCGCCGGTTTTACGAATGTTCTTGCCAATATGGGTCCAATTATAGGAGTAATTTCGCGCTTGAACATAATAATACGGGTAGGATTGGGTCGGTTGAAAAAGAGGTTGAACCGGGGCGCCATAATAATAACCGCTTGGCGGCGCGTATGGCGCGTGTACTGTAAAATTTGTTGTGCGATGATGGGCATAATAGCCGCCGTCAATGCTTACATAAGAATTTATTTCATAATTTCCCGCCGGCAAAGACTCGAGTTTATCCCAATAATATATTTCAGCCCACCAGTTTCTGCGCGGATAATACATTGGCGAAAAAACATCTTTTGTATAAGATGATGAACGAATTTCGTGTTTAAACTGAAATCTGTCAACATTGCTAATATTAAAAATTCTCGTTAAAAAAAACACCGATTCATTAGCGTTAAAATTTATTTTTTCGTTATTAATTTCATACACATATTGTCCGGTCTGTTTTACGCCAGCGCCCATAACAGTAGAACGGAATACATAATAAGAACCTTGAGCATCGGCCGCGAATGGCAATGCCGAAAATAACGAAAATACAAAAATAAAAATAAAAGGAATTAGAGTGATTTTCTTGTTCATATTGTTTTTTTAAGGTTAATTAAATCCCTCCAATTTCTCCTTTTAGAATAATGAATTTTTATTATTAAAAATATCTTATAATCTTATATTAAAATTATAGCATAGTCAAGCTTAAATTTATATTAAAAAAAATCGTAGGGAACAAAAA
>JAGLYP010000024.1 GCA_023132155.1 Candidatus Parcubacteria bacterium | reverse complement strand
CTCCGGCTAAAAACTTGCCAAACCACTCGCTTTGAGCGGACATATGATTGGCCACGCAGTCAAACATTAATCCAAAATCCTTGGCAACTGATTTTAAATCTTCCCAGCCACCATATTGCCCGTTTACTTTATAATAATCTTTAACTGAAAATCCGTCATCGCTTGACCATGGATAAAAGGGCAAAAAATGAATTTTATTTATAATTTCGTTAACGTATCCGCGCAAAAATTTACGCATTGTTTTAAAAGTTTTAACGCCTTTTTCCTGTACATGATCGGCATAGCAGATAAGAATCACGTCTTTTTCATTAAACAGCGGCCGGCTGTCGCGCGCCTTGGATGGATTTCTTTTTTTAAAATCCTCTATAATATCCCGCAATTTTCCATATACCTCTTTTGATTGTTTCGGGTATAATTTTTCTATTTTTTTAAGCATAATTGTATCTCGTTAATTATTATAGCTTATACATGGCTTACTATTAAATATAGCATACAGCTCTCTTTGTAAGCAACTTCGGAAACTGGTAATCGGATATAATAAAAATAATGCTAATTTTAGCATTATTTTTATTTGCTCCACGTACCTTTACAGATTAGAACTTGTTTTTTTGGATAAAAAGAAGACCGCAGGGCGAATCATACGGTCTTTTTGTTGTTTGGAGGACGATATAATTTACTTGGCTTACCACTTGTTGCCATTATTCTCGTAGTGTTCCTCCATTTTATTGAGGTGTACATAGGCGGTCATCATATAATTCCTGATTTCGTCGAGGGGAGCGTCTTCTTGTTCCAGGAGATCTTTGAGTGAATTTTTGATGGCCATAAATTCGTAATAATTACCTTGAGTCATTTCATAATCTTTTCCCACCAACGCGTTTAATCTTTCTTTAAGGTTATCAAAGGTGGGAGTTTTTGTAGCTTCGGTCATAGCTATGTCTCCTTTTTTAATGTTACACAATTTTACATAGATCATCTGCCTCTACTTCATCACAAACCTCACCATTAGCATCTTGCACTGTAACAATTTCCTCCCAATAATCTTCGGGGAACCCGGAACTGTAAACGTCCTCCATTTCTGATTTGTTAACCGAAAAAGGAGCAGGGTGGTCTTCTTCCATTTTTGTCTGCCAATCCTTGTCCTTATATTCGACAATATCACCTTCTGTAAATAATTTTGTCATCTCATACCTCCTTATCTTGACATCAAAAATATTGTTAATACTGCTGTGCCCACTCCGCACATCTGACTGGTGGAAATGGTTTTATGGTTAAGCAAAAAATCCAGTAAGACACCGAACACTACCATTAAAATTGACACTGTTGCCACAAAAATACCAGCCGTAATTCCTGTCTGTACTGGTTTAAGCAAATTTACTTTACCTGCGTACATATGAACAGCTGCGGCATTTACAACCGATGCTATAACAAGAATTAAAATCGATAGTAGTCCAGGTGGAGATTGATATAGTAATTTTTTAGCAGATAACACCGGAACAATCATTCCTGCGCCAACCACCATCACGCTTCCAACCCAGGCAGCATTGGCCCCTGAAAAATTTCCTGCTATGGCCCAACCAGAAAAACCAAGCGCTATAAAAGAAGAATAACAAAGTAATGATATAAAATTCATTTTTTTTCTCCCTGTAATTAAAATGTTAAAAGGCCAAAATTACATAAAATAATAATTTACATAAAAAAAAGTATAGCACAATGCTATGCTTTTGTCAAATATTTTTTATTTTTTGCTCATTTTTTTGCTAATACACCCGCCCAGACATGAATGCCAGGGCGGGTTTTGCAAACGGACTAATTTTTTATTCCTCATCAACAAAAATAACAATCTCCTTAACCTCGCCACCGGCGACAGCCTTAATCGCATATTTTCCAACCTCAACCGGCGAAAAAACCACTTCACTGCCATGCTCAAAAAATACCTCATCAACATACCACTCCGCTCCCCTGCCGGATTTCAAAGGAATTCCCATATCATCTTCCAATAAAAATACATCACCATCGTGCGGATTTATAATTAATTTATTGTCTAATAATAAATTAACATGCTCAGAATAATTATCTCCGGGCAAACCGTAAACCAAATTTCCGTCTTTGGCAAACTCTGTAATTAAATCAAAATTAAAAGCCGTTTGTTTGTTGTATTCGGAATTATATAGCAGGCGGCTGTATTGGGGAAAATGCCAAATCAGATAATAAAAACTCGGAAAAATTATTAATCCCCGCATACTCAAACACCTTTACTGTCGGCACATTCAAGCTGTTGGATAAGGCATAATGCAAAAAAAACTTATGCCATAAAAACAAAAACACCGCAACTTTCATTGCGGTGTTTTTTGTATTCTAATAATTTAATATACTATTTTTTCTTATTTAATTTTTCGCGCCTTGCTATTATTGTTCTTCTTTTCCTTTAAAAAATGCTTGGCATTATTAGTAAGCGCAGCGGTTGTATTTATGATTGCGCTGGCGGCATTGATATTATTTTTTTCAACAGCGTCTTTGGCTTTTTCAATCTTTTTTTGAAGACGTTTATTTAAAATTTGAACATCTTCATTGCGGTAGCCGTTATTTTCTAAATTATCATTTAATTTTTCAATTTCATCCTGAATTATATCAATGGTTTGTTCAATAGCATTATTTTGCAATTCCGCGCGCGGTTTATTACTAATATTTTTTTTCTTTTCTTTGTCTGGCTGCGCTTTTTTTACCATCTCTAATGCCTCTGCTACGGTATCCAAAACTTCTTCTTCCGCTTTAATGCCGACAGTATTTGCGATTTGCGTTAAGGTTTGAATTTGTTTATTTTCTTGTTTTTCAATTATTTTTATTTCTTTTTTTAACTCCATGGCATCATTAATTGTTTCCACTAATGCCAAATTATGTTCTTCAACGCCTGTATTTTGGCTTAAAATTTCCGCTTCATTAAGCCGTCTTGCTATAAATTTTTCCTGTTTTTCTTGTTTATCTTCTTCTGAAAATGCAAAGACAAGCTCAATTTTCTCAACAGCTTTTTTTACTCCATATAAATAATGAACAGCTGTTACGTTTTCATTTGCGTAAGCATAACCAGGCACGACAACTATAAGGCTAATTAAGGCAAGCGCCGCTATTAAAGGCGGCAGATGCCTTTTAAAACTAAAATACTGAACATACATATCGGCTTTCTTCTGCCACATAGCCTTATAAAGTTTAAATCTTAACCCGTAATCGGCGCGCATGTTCAACTTTTTCTTTGGCAATTTATTTAATTGTTTTTCTAAATTATCCATAATTATTTTAACTTTTCTCTTAACACAACAAGGGCTCTTGAAATTTGCGTTCTAACGGTCCCTTCGTTTTTTCCAAGAATTCGCGCTATTTCCGGATTACTAAGCTGATCCACAAACTTGAGCAACAGCACTTCCCTGCTATATTCATCAAATGTATGTATTAATCTGATTATTTTTTCAATTTCAATTCCCGCTTCAATGCGCGCCGCTTCTTCAAACTTTATATTTTCCGCAAAATTCAAATTTATTTCCCTGCCAAGCGTTCTATAATAATTTAAAAGGCAATTTTTAGCTATGGCATATATCCATGGCTGAAAATCTCTTTCTTGATCAAAAACATCAAATTTATCAAACGCTCTTAAAAACGCCTCTGAACAAAGATCTTCCGCTGTTTCTTCATTAAAATTAACCCGATACCAAAAATAGTTATAAATTTTATCTTTGTATTTCTTATATTTTTTAATAAAAAGCCTATTACGCGCCATATTTCTTTTAGGTTAAAAATTCATATTACTTTAACCCAAAAACCATAATTTTGCAAATAATTTCTTATTTCTTTTTTCCTTTTGCTTTGCCGTTGTTGCTATTATTAAAATTATAAGAGTTTCCTTGCGTTTTTATATTCATTTGAAACTTATACTTATTGTCTTTTGAACTCATAATTTGTCCTTTTTCTCTGCCGCTTATCTCGCCTTTGCCTTTAAGACAATTTGTATAATGAGCCAAACAGCTCATAAAAGCGCCATGATTCCTAAAAGAACCTTCGCAAGGATGACATTCCGTAAAATCGTCATTATCTTCGCTTTGATCATCAACACAATTCTCATCAATCTCTCCATCGCAATTGTTATCAATATTATCACCGCAAATCTCAGTTGCCGCCGGACTTGTGGTTGCGCTAGAATCATTGCAGTCTGTATTATTAAGAACATATCCCGTAGGTTGAGTCGTGGAGCTTATAGAATCCGCTGGGTTTCCATATCCATCTCCATCCGCGTCTAAATAATATGTCTGTACGCATACTTCGTCTCCTCCGCTGCAATCATTATCAATACCGTCTCCGCAAATCTCAGTTGCCGCCGGGCTTGTGGTCGCGCTAGAATCATCGCAGTCTGTGTTGTCAAGAACATATCCTGTAGGCCTTGTTGTAGAATCTACAAAATCCGCAGGGTCTCCGTATCCGTCTCCGTCTGAATCCAGATAATATCTAGTTGTGGTGGCGGTAGGTTCTTCGCAATTTTCGTCAACTTCTCCGTTGCAATTATTATCAATTCCGTCATCGCAAACTTCATCTACCGCCGGACTTGTACTGGCGTTAGAGTCATCACAATCTTGATTTCGCGAAACATAGCCATCCGGCAAAGCGCACCAATCTATGGTTGAAGAAGCGTCTCCATATCCATCTCCGTCCGCGTCCATAAAATAAGTGCTGGTGGCAAGTCCTTCATTAATATTTCCGTCACAGTTGTTGTCAAACGCATCACAAATCTCAGTGGCATCCGGGTTTATGCTTGCGTCAGTATCATCACAATCTTGATTTTGCGAAACATAGCCTTCCGGCAAAGCGCACCAATCCATAGTTGAAGAAGCATCGCCGTATCCATCTCCGTCAACGTCCCTAAAATAAGTGCTTGTGGCAAGTCCTTCATTAATATTTCCGTCACAGTTATTATCAACCCCATCGCAAACTTCATAAACGCCAGGTTTTATGTTTGCGTCAGTATCATCACAATCCAAATTATTAGCAACATAATTATCCGGCGCTGAGCATGCCGGAGTAGATGTAGCAGAACTATCGCCAAAACCGTCACCATCTTCGTCAATATAAAAATCTATAAATACGCCATTACAGGTACCATATACAAAATCATCGGCTTTTACAGCCATAATTGTGCCTACGCCTACGCAAACAGCAAGCACGACAAGCGCTACATTAATAAATAATTGTTTGAATTTTAACATAAATTTTGAATAATTTTGCTAATTTTAAAGCAAAATTAAATTTAATTATTAAATAGAATAATATCTTATACTATATAATAAACACGAAAGCTAAATTTGTTACATGGTTTGCGTGGATTTGGCAAAATAAAAAAGGAGTAACAGCTGAAATACGCTATTCCCCTTTTGAGTTTATTTTAACTATTCATGTTTAAAATTAATCGCAAACAAAATCTTTCCTATCTTTTATTTTTACTTTTTTAATTCAGGCAATATTTTTATTAATTTTAAAAATTTTAATTCTTTGTGATTTTCAATATAATGCTTATTTAAAACATAGCTATAATATTGAATATCATTAGCAATTGTTTTATATCCTTTCTTTTTAAAATAATTTCCAACTATTCCAGTGCCGGCAAAATTATTCCAAAATAGGATAACCCGATCCGCAATTTTCGCATACGTTATGTTCTTCTAAATTTTTTCTACACTTTCAATAAATTGAGTTAACGCATAAACACCTTTTGCAATTCTGGTAAAGCGAGGATCTCTTTGCGCTATTGCTTGAATTGTTTTATCTGTAGTGTCACATCTAATTTTTGATTCATCTTTATAATTCCAGATATCAGAGTCTTTCCATTTATCTAAATTTATATCATTAAATTTTAAAAAACACTCTTTCTTGTGATGGAAAAGATTATTGTAAAATTAGCAGTTTTATTAAAAAATGTCAACACTAAATTATATGCATCATAATTCAACATAAAAAAATTCGAATCCTTGTCTGATCCAATAAAAAACACGTCTTTAAAGACGTATTTTTTATATGGCAAGCCTGTGCATAATCCACGTTCCTGCCGCGTAAAATGCGCAAGCGCATCACGCGGCTCACGTAAAAATGCTTTCTAAATTTTCATATTATAATATTGTGACATGCCAATTTTTGATGTGGCGTGCCACGAGATGCCCTTGGGCATTTTTCGTGGCTCCCCAGAGTACCTGTTTTCCGAACTAATAAATATCTATTATTCGGTAAAAATCAGTATGGAGAGGATTAAGGATTTTGCTTATTTGAAGTAATGTTTTAATTAACAGAAGTATGACATTTCTAAATTGCCTTGACACTAAAAATTTGGCTATTGACAAATTCGGAAAATAGTTATATAATTTTAAAATTAATTAATTCTACATTATATAGCCAAAAGCTATTAAACAGTTTTAAATACTAAATAAAAAACAATGAAACAAATTGAAATAGAAAAAATTTTTTTATTAAAAAAATTACCGCCAGACTTGCGTAAACATCAATCCATGATTATTCAAGTTGGTGATTTTTATGATTCAAACGCCATTGACGCTTTAAAGATTAGACAAAAAGGAGATTACTATGAGCTTATAAAAAAAGAACGAAATTCCAATCACGAAAGAATTGAGCATATCGTTGTTATTAAAAAAGGAGAATTTGATATTTTAATAAAAGCAACTATGCAAAACCATAAAAAAGAACGTTATCTTTATCCCCTGAGCGATAATATCTGTGAGATAGATTTATACCAAGGTAAACTTTCGGGCTACGTGAGAGCGGAAGTGGAATTTGAAAATGAAGAAAAAATGAAAGAATTTAATCCGCCTGATTGGTTTGCGGAAGAAATCACTGATATTAACCATGAAATTCATGAAGATTTAGGCATTGTTACTTTTGAAGAAATGAAAGAGCGGTATAGCAAGAAAGGTATAAAATTGACACCAATTATTAAGAATTAAAATATATAATTTTTTTCAATGTGAAAAATATTTTAAATGTACATTACAATTTCATAATAAATTAAAAAAAGAAGGAGGAGTCACCATGGATAATAACTTGAATGTTGTGTTAGTAAATCTTATTTCTGAAAATTTTTTAGCTCGTTATCAAGCGCCATTGGCTGTTAATGTTTTGTCTGGATATTTCAAGGTAAAATGTCATGATACTCCTATTCACGTTTTGGATATGCAGAATATATTTGAAACATTCAGTAATAATGATTTGAGTATTCATGAAAATTTTAAAGAAACGGTTAATCAGACAATCATGAAACTTATTTTCTTTTGCAGAAAAACTCCAACAATAATCGGTTTATCAATTAAGTGGACTACACAAAAAATCGCGGCTCAAATAATTGAAGCGGTAAATAACGCCTGTACGGAATTTAAACCATTATTTGTAATCGGCAACATAGGCTCAACTCATGGTTTTAACGAATTATTGGTTGAGGAACGTTTTATGAAAACAGTGGCTGTAGTAGGTGAGGGTGAAGAGGCACTTGTGTCTATCGCTAAAATGGCCAAACAGAATATTTCCAAAATGATTAATGTTGAGATTTACCAGCATATTAATAATGTGGCAGTAAACATTAACGGAAATATACATTTGGCAGAACTGAAACGCGTTGACTTAGAACACTATCCCGCGTTAACTATAAATAATCCATCTGATATTTATGATAAAGAATGGGATGTTCATGCTATGGAGACAAGCCGAGGATGTCCTTGGGGAAAATGCACTTTTTGTTCAATCAAAAATCAATTCGGCGGCAAAAATTTAAGTAGCGATTGGCACTGGCAAGCATTTTCAATAAATAAAATCTTGAAAGATATTAAAAATTACGCCATGCTGGGTGTTAGAAATTTTGATATCAAAGATTCGGAATTTTTCGGACCAACGCGAAGTGATGATGAATTTAATCAAACTATGGGCAGAGTTGAGGAATTTGCTAAAGGAATATTTGCAATTAACGAAGAGCTAAAAAGCATTGATAATATTCCAAATAAAACAATTTCCATTACTCATGTTTCCGCTCGTGTTGATACGATTTTTAATTCCGATCCCGAAGAATCAATCAAAAATCTTAAGCGAAAAAATATTTACGCGCTTTTAAAATCAGCTGGTCTTAGAAGAGTATATCTGGGAATTGAATCTGGTAGCCGTAGCCAATTGCGACGTTATTGCAAGGGTATTACCGTTAAGGAAAGTAGTATTGCCATCAAAATACTGCGTGAGCTGGGATTGGATATTGAGGTGGGATTCATTTTTTTTGATTATTTAGCCAATATTGACGAACTTCAAGAAAATATTGAATTCATTGAACAAAATCGGCTTCACGAAACTGACTCCAGAATTTTAGGGAGTTTAAGAATTCAAAAAGGTTGTTCCTATGTGCTTTTAGCAAAGAATAAAGGCTTGCTCAAAGATAGCGATAATGAACAATTAAGTTATGACGCTTCTTTTGTTGACGCTGACGTTGCAAAAATTGAACATATATTTTGTTTATGGGAAATGGCCACTTATAAATTGATGAAAATATTGCCAAGTTATTTTCGGACAGAAAATTACAAAATGGATTTTTATTTTGTTAAAGACATCTTAAATTGTTTTATGAAAAGCAGAACAGATCTTTTGTCGGATAAAATAAAAAAACATAAAATAGCTAGGCAAAAGTTTTTAACAGACATAAAAAAATCAATCAATGATGGGCTATTCGGAAAAAAACCCCATAAGTTACTGTCAGAATTCCTTGAATTTGCTATCAAGGAAAATAAAAAAGAAGTTAAACTATAACCGAAAGCATAGCTAGCCGAATAATGGAGGTGCTTATGCGTGGAATAATGATCGCCTTAGAGGGTTTAGATTTTGTTGGAAAAACCACGATAGCTAAGATGATTGGATTAAAAAATGGCTGGGTCTATTACAAAACTCCTCCGAAAATATTTTTTTCACGATACACGAAATTAACAGCAAAAGGAACGCCCAGCTTTTCTGAAAAGAAATTTTTACTTTTCATTGAGAGTTTGGAATATGCCTCTGAAGAAATTCATAAATTATTGGAGGATGGAATAAGCGTTGCTGTTGATAGATGGATTTGGACTACCTTGTCATATCATTTCGCTTTCAATGACAAATTAAGAAAAAAATGGATAGAGGGATGGAGACATTTAATATCGGATAAAATGGTAGAACCGAATAAAAGTTTTTTAATTCATATTTCAAATGAAGATGTAAGACTTAACCGAATAATTGGCAGAAAAATAACGCCTCATGATAAGAAAGTCATGAACAACAAAAAAAGGAGAGATTTAATTTTTCAATTATACAAAAAATTAAATCCAAATTTTATTGATATAGATAATTTAGGAAGTCCCGAGTCTACCATTGGCAAAATTTGGACGAATATTTAAGATATAGCTTATTTGGTAAATATACTTTTTAAAAAAGGAGAATGTCAAAACATTCTCCTTTTATTATATGTAAAAATTAAAATTTTAACTTGTTTAAAATAATATCTAATGTTCACCGCTTTCTATTTTACCAATGTTCTCATTTGTTATTCCTAATCCCAAATTTTTCATTACGCTAAATGCATCCGCTGGTCGTCCCAAGAAGTAGCGCCTGCCATCATTCGGATTTATATACCATGCTTCGCCGTGTGACTCAACTTGTAATAATATTTTACCTTTTTGTTTGCTGGCAAAATTGTCATCAACAATTTTGCCACTACCATTGGGGTTATAGCCTTTTATAATTTCATCTTTATCGCTATAGCCATTGCCATCGGAATCATTATTATTTTTATCAGTGCCAATGGCATCCTCAACCATATCAGACAAACCATCATTATCGGCGTCATGGCTTAATAAATTCATGTCGGCTATTTGAATTTTAGCTAAGTCATTATTGGTTGCGCCAATGCCAAGATTTTTCATTTGAGCCTGCTTGTCCGGTGTTGCTCCCGGGGTCGGATTCGAACCGACGACCAATTGGTTAACAGCCAACTGCGCTACCGCTGCGCTACCCGGGAATGTATTCAATTTTCAAAAACAAAATCTGCCCTTTTGGCAGTGATAATATAATAAATTATTTTTCAGCTTTCGTCAATATAAGCGTAATTTTACTAAAATTAGCTAAAAAATTAAATTAATAATCTCTAAGCTTTTGGATTCCTTCGTGTTTTTGAATTTTTTCCAGGGCTTTAGCTTCAATTTGGCGAATACGCTCGCGCGTAACGTCAAATTCCCGGCCTACTTCTTCCAATGTGTGCGCCACGCCGTCTTCCAAGCCGAAACGCATTTCCAGAATTTTTTGCTCGCGCGGACTAAGCTGGATTATAACTTCTTTTACGTAATCTTTTAATAACTGCAAAGCCGCGCTTCTGTCAGGCGTGACATTTTTTACATCTTCTATAAAGTCTTCCAAAGTTGAATCTTCCTCGTTATCCCCCACTGTAGTTTCCAAAGAAATCGTATCCTGGGAAATTTTAATAATATGGCGGACCTTGTCAATTTCCTCGCCCATTTCAGCTGAAATTTCCTCCGGCAGAGGCTCGCGGCCAAGATCTTGAATTAACTGGCGCTGAATCTGTTGAAACTTATTGATTGTTTCCACCATATGTACGGGAATACGGATAGTGCGCGATTGGTCGGCAAGAGCGCGGGTGATGGCCTGGCGTATCCACCAAGTCGCGTAAGTTGAAAATTTATAGCCCTTGCGATATTCAAATTTTTCAACGGCCCGAAACAAGCCGATATTGCCTTCCTGGATCAAATCCAAAAGAGACAGGCCTCTGGCGCCGGTAAATTTCTTGGCGATAGAAACCACTAATCGCAAATTAGCTTCAATAAGCTTCTTTTCCGCTTCCCTATCTCCTTTTTCTTTGCGTTTCGCCAATTCAACTTCTTCGCTCCCGGAAAGCAAAGGCACTTTTCCGATTTCTTTTAAATACATTTGAATAGAATCGGCGCTTAATTTTGACAAATCAGTAATATTGCCGGTAGCCGGCAATTTTCCGGTTGCCTCTCTTTCCTTTTTTTGCTCATCAAAATCAAGAATACGCCCCGTATCTTCAATAATTTGTATTCCGTTTTTTTGCAAAATTTCTAAAAACACTTCGTAGTCAAAAATATATTCTTCTACTTCCGAAAAAACGTATAGCAATTCTGTCTCAGTCACGAAATCGCGCGATCTGCCCTTTTCAATTAAATTTTTTATCTGCGCTTCCGTTGGCATTACTATCTCCTTTTTTTTGGCAGTTGCTGATTTTACAACCTTCTTTTTATTCGCGGCGATTTTTTTGATAATAATTTTTTTGGCCGCCGTTTTTCTAACAACTGTTTTTTTTGCTGTCTTTTTAGGAGCAGCTGTTTTCTTTTTTACGGTTTTTTTCGCAATAGGCTTCTTTGCGGTTTTTTTTATAATTTTTTTAGTTATATTTTTTTTAATTGCCATTTATTTTTTTAATTCTTTTACTTCTTCTGAAAACGCTTTAAAGTCTTCCATTAAAATTTTAACTTTGTTTTCATCTCCATGTTTTTCCGCTTCAGCTATTAATTTTTCCACTCCTTTCATCTTTTCCAAATAATACCGCCTCTTTAATGTTAATGCTAAATTAATAATCTCATTCTTAGCGCCAACCTCATTGATGCCGCCAAACTCTTCATCAACCAAAATAACCAGTTTGTCCAACAATTTTAACTGGTTGATTATTTGAACATTTGTTCCATTGTTATTGTCAACATTTTTCAACCATTCCTTATAGATATTTAAATCAATATCGGCGCTGTCATTGTTTACTTTATTATAATATATTATTAAACTTTTGTAAAATTCTTGATTATTCCAACCAAACAATTGTTCAACCCGCAAATTATTAATCGCGTAATCCAAATAAGAATTAAATTTTAAAAGCAAGGCTAGCAAATATTCGCTTATCTTTTCCTCTCTGCTCTGTTTTTGTATTTTATTTTTTTCTTCATTGCTTTTTTCCTTATAAACCCGCTCAACATGAGGCTTGATTGTTGTGATTGACTCCCTTAACAATGATTCGCTTACATCAATTCTATTGCTAAGCTGTTTTAGCCAATGATCTTTTTCAACAACGTTTTTTAATTTGGCGATAATCGGCAGTAATATTTTCGCTGCCTCTCTTTTGTCTTCAACCTTTGACAGGTCTAATTTTCCAAAAGTCTTATCAAAATAATATTCCATCATTGGCTTCGCGTTTTTTACGGCCATAACCCAATCATCCGGATTTCCGCGAATGCAGTCGTCTGGATCTTTCCCGTTTGGCACTTCAATGATTTTAATATTCATCTCAGCCCGCGTTGCTTCGCGAATTCCGCGCTCGGCCGCCATTTCTCCGGCCGCGTCCATATCAAAAGCCAGGGCGATATTATTTGAAAACCGCTTTAAAAGCTGGATCTGTTCGGTGGTCAAAGCGGTTCCTGATGAAGCCGCCACGTTTTTAAAGCCTGCCTGATGGGCGCTAATCACGTCCATTTGCCCCTCAACCACTATCGCTAAATCTTCTTTCTTAATTTCCTGTTTTGCCTTGTCCAATCCGAATAATATCTTGCTTTTATCATATACCGGGGTTTGCGGGCTGTTTATGTATTTTCCCATTTGCTCGGTAGCTTCTTTTTCCGGACTAACCCGGGCGGAAAAAGCCACTGTATTGCCGTTAACGTCATTAATTGGAAACATTATGCGGCCGCGAAAACGGTCATAAAATTTGTTGTTCTTACTGCTTTTAACGATTAACCCGGCAACAAATATTTCATTTTCCTTGTATCCCTTCGCCCTTAGCAATCCACCGACAACATCCCATGAATCCGGGCTGTAGCCGATCTGCCACTCTTCTATCGTGTCCGCGCTTAAACCTCGTTTTTTAATATATTCTCTGGCGTTTCGCGCGCTTACTTCTTCTAAAAACACTTTATGATAATAACGGCGGGATAATTCCAGCATATCTAAAATCTTATTGCGTTTTGAAGCGGCTTCCGGATTTTGTTTTTTTAAAACCACTCCGGCTTTAGGCGCTAACAGGCGCAACACTTCAACAAAATTAACCCCTTCCATTTTCATAACAAAAGAAAATATATCCCCGCCCTCGCCGCAGCCGAAACAATGATAAATCTGTTTTTCAGGACTCACGACAAAAGACGGTGTTTTTTCATTGTGAAACGGACACTTGGCGCGAAAATTTACGCCCGCGGGCTGAAGCTGGATGTATTCACGGATTACATCCACAATATCAAGCCTTGATTTTATTTCTTCTGAGGGTTGCATTTATCTGAATTAAGAATTAAAAAATTTTATTAAAATAACAAAAATATAAATTGGTTACTCGCCTAAATAAATTTTTCTCAACATATTTTTTAAACGTTCAATTTCCGCTTTGACGACCGGGCTGTCATATTCGGCGCTATGGGCGTGCGCTCCCGCGTAACTGGTTTTTTTTTGGTCCAAATGCAAACTAAATTTAATTTTTTCTTCATCTTCTTTTATATACATGTGAAACCTTGGGTAATGTTCCCGCCCTAAGTTGCGGGCAAATGTTTCGTTCCCTGTTCTTCTGTCAATAATAAAACCGTAACCTGCCTGGCGCATAAACTGAGCGTGGTTTATTTTTAGCTTTTTTTTATTTACCAAAAAATTCATAATTTACCGCTAAAATTATATTTTCCAATTCTTAATTCGCTTGTACTCGCTTGACGGGTGTAATTTTTAATTCTTAATTAACGCTAATTCCCAGCTTTTTTTATACAAATCCAGTATTTCTTGCTTGTCGGGAAGCTTATTTACGGCATTAAAAGCGTTATTTGCAAGCCTTTCCCTTAACTCCCTATCTTCTATTACCCGCGTCATATTTTGCGTTAATTTATCTAGGTTGTCAATCGATGAAATTAAAGCGCTTTCTTCATTTATTACCGCCTCGCCGGCGCATCCGACATCAGTCATAATAACAGGCAAACGCGTTATTGCCGCTTCTATTATTACTCTTCCCCAGCCTTCATAATTTGAAGACAAAACATAAGCATCAGCCTTTAAATAATAATCATAAATATTATCCGTCCAGTCCAAAAACTCAACTTGCGGTTCAATTCGCAATTCAGAACGCATATTTTTTAATAATTTTTCTTCCGGTCCTCTGCCGATTAATAATAATTTTGCCTGACGATGCTTTTCCGCGATTCGCGCGAAGGCCTTAAGCAATAAAGGCAAATTTTTCTGTTTTACAAAACGGCCTAAATTTAAAAATATAAATTTTTTTCTTAATCCCTTTCGCGGCCTTTCCTGTTTTATAGGTTTAGTATAAACCGGCACTATAATGATTTTATCTTCTTTTATTCTTAAATTTTCAACTAAATAATTTTTTATTTTTTGGCTTACAACGCGGATACTGTTTGCTCTTTTTATAATAAATATTCCCAAAAAATATCGGAAAAAATGCAATAGCCTTTCTTGCCGCCAATATTTTTGGCTGAAAAAGTCGCCGTGCTCTTGAACATTTAAGCCGATTTTAAATTTTCTTGAAAGCAATAGCCCGATCAGCCCGACTTCAAACGGATCTTGCGTTGTGATAACATCGCATTTTTCTTGCTTAATGATTTTTTTTGACTTTTTATAAATGTTAAATAACTGCCTTACGCGATTGTTTCCGCCTGAACCGCATATCCTGACTTTGTCGGACAAATCCAGTTTTTTATTTTCTTTGCTTGGCGCGACAACAAAATATTTTTCAAGCAAATCGCCGTAATCCAAAATTCTTTTCGCGGTTACTGAATTTTTATCCAGCATGGAAGAATCCAAGCTTAAATTTAATACTCGCATATTTTTATAATATTTGTACCAAGCCGTAAATCATATTTTTAACACTGAATTTTTCCAAATTTTTTTTGCCGTTTTTAATCATCTCTTGCCTTGCATCCCTGTTTTTCCAAGTTTCTAAAATCGCTCTTTTAATCTGCTCTTTATTATTGTATTCAACCAGCAAGCCATTCTCGCCCGGCTTTACCACCTCAACATTGCCGCCGGCATCAGTTGTTATCACCGGCAGGCCCAAATACATGGCTTCAATAATAATATGCGGCAAACCTTCATAACCGGTATTCAAAACAAACAAATCGCTTGCCTTCATATATTGCCACAATTTCTTTTGTTCTAATTTGCCAAGCAATTTTACATTATTACTTAATTCATAATTCTTAATTCTTAATTCATAATTCTCAAACTCCGGTCCGTCGCCAACGATGTATAATTTAAAATTCTTATTTACTTTCAAAAGTTCCGGCATAATATCAATCAGCAAATCAAAACCCTTCCATGGCACCAGCCGGCCAACGGAAATTATTACATCTCCGGAAATTCCCAATTCTTTACGTAAAACTTCCTTTTCTTCTATAACCTCGGCTTTCCGCACTGAATTACAAATAACTTTTATATTTTTCTCCGGCACTTTCCAGCGCAAAACTATATTTTTTAAATAATTGCTAGGTGTAATTATTTTTTTCGCGCCCCTTGCCACCCAATATTCCAAAAAACGCAATAATTCAACCCTAAAACCGTATTTTTTTGTCTGAAAATCATCCAAATTCGCTTTTACTCCATATTTTTGCCTTCCCTGCTCCCACGCGTAATCCCCTACTATTTTTAAATAATATTTTTTTCCGCGCAGCCGGCACGCCAGCGAAGCGGGAATACCGGATGATATCGGATCTTGTATATACACTACATCCGCCCAAGAAATTAACTTCCAGACTTGCAAAAAATACTGAAAATATCTTAATAATATATTTTGATTTCGGTTAATCTTAAAAACATTGCCATCCTGCCGCGCGTTGCGTGCCGCGCGCGTATCAGTATAAGTTACCACCCCTACATCAAGCCCATGTTTCGGCAATTCTTTAAGCAAGGTATCAACATAAGTTGCCGGCCCTCCTATATCAGGCGGGAAAATACCCGTAGCCGCTAAAATTTTCTTTTTTTTATTCATCTTTTTTTCTTTTCTAAAAACTAAAAATTTATATAAAATAAAACTAAGAACCGACAAAGAACCGTATACCATTACTTGCGCCATCATATACCATATACCCAGTTTTTCAACTAAAAAATATAATAAATATATATTTATTAATAAATCCGTACCTGCTATAATAAAATAAATTAAAACCTGCTTAAATACTTTTTTATTATTATCTCGAAAAGTCCATCTTTTTTGTAAATTAAAACTAACAGCCAAGGAAACAAAAAAAGCAATAACAACCGATACCAAATAATAAATATGCGCGAATTCAGTTAAAATAAAAAGTGTTGACAAATTTACCAAAGCCCCCGTGCAGCCGGATATAACATATTTTATATAAATTTTATATTTAATTGCCAATTTTTTAATTTTTCTACCCATTCTTTTACTTAAGATTTTTAAACGCTCTTTCCATGTCTTTCGCTATTATGCCCCAATCATATTTTTCAGTAATCAATTCTTTTGCATTTTGAGTAATTTTTTTAACCAAGTCTGAATCTCTTGCCAAATTATTTATCTTATCGGCTATGTCCGCGGGATTATTAATCTCACAAAAAATACCTGTTGATTTTTTATTTGGATTTTTATCAGGATCAAAAAGAAAATCCACAATACCGCCAATCGGCGTGGCGATTACGGGAATACCGGCGGCCATAGCCTCAATAAAGGAATTACCGAATCCCTCCGACAAAGAAGGACGGATAAATATATCGGAAATTTTAAGATACTTCGGTATAACCTTATGGTCCACATAGCCTAAAAACAAAATTCGTTTATCCATTTTTTTTTCTATTGATAATTTCTTTAATTTTTTTTCATCAGGGCCGACTCCTAAAATCAAAAATTTTATATTTTTCGGCAAGAATTCAAAGGCTTTTATCACATCGCCAATAGCATTCTTCTTTGCTAATCTTGAAGTGGTAATAACAAATATATCGTCTTTTTCCTTTTTTAATTCTTTTTTTAAGGCGCGAAGCTCTTCTTCTCTGTATTCACGGGAAAAACGTTTAACATTAACCGCGTTAGGCACTAAAATCGGTTTTTTTTTAAAGCCCATATCGCAGGCGTAATTTCCCAAATATTTAGAAATAACCTGAACACTATCCGCTTTTGTAAATATCATTTTAAAAAACGGAAACAATATCCCGATGCGCTTCCGATAATATTCCAATGGGTCGCCTTCTTGCAGGGTTAAAAGATATTTAACTTTTTTATGAAAAATTTTAAAAAATAAAGCGCAAAAACCGGCGTAATTTGCCATAATCGCCCAAGCAATATCATATTTATTTTTCTTGTGAAGTTTTCTTGCTTTTAAAAAAGCTAAAAACGGAAATAAATATTTATTTATTTTTAGCGGGAATTTACTTAAATCAGATACATCAACATTCTTTCCGCAAAAACCGATACGATAAACATTGATATTCCCGATTCTTTCAAATTTACTTAGTTTCTTATCAAACCTTAAAGTTATCATATCAAACTGAAAATCCTTAATCCTATCGGTATTTTCTTTAACCGCGACTTCAGCCCCGCCCCAAAACGGATCATAAGCAATTGAAAAAATAAGTATTTTTTTACGCGTATTATCCATATTCATTCTTAAATTTTAACCGACTAAAGCCCCATCTCTCTCTTATATTCCTCAAGCCATTCCGGCAAATCAACAGTCGGCTCCCAATTTAATAATTTTTTAGCCAAACTGTTATCAGCTAAAGTTTCTTTCGGTTCAATTCGTTCGCCGATAAATTCGGTCGGTCCGCCGATCATTTTTGCCAACTCATTAACGCTGTAATTTTTACCGCGGCCGATATTGATTACCTCCCCTTTGCCGACATTATCACTTTCCGCGGCCATAATATTGGCGCGAACCGCGTCTGCAACCGAAGTAAAATCACGGCGCTGTTCACCGTCATTGGTAATTGTCATTGGCTTCCCTTCCAAGCGTTGTTTGGCAAATATCCCCATCACCAAGCAGTAAGCGCCTTCCAAAAGCTGTCTTTTTCCGTAAATATTAAAATAGCGCAAACTAACGGTTGGTAAATTATAAATCTCGCTAAACATCCGGCAATATAACTCCCCGATATATTTCTGCAAGCCATACGGACTTATCGGATGCGCGGGCATATCTTCTCGCAAGGGCATTTCGGTTTGATTGCCGTAAGCGGATGATGAAGCGCTATAAACCACTTTTTTAACATTTGCGTCTCTGGCCGCGACCAAAACATTCAAAGTGCCGTTTAAATTAATATTATTTGAGCTAATCGGATCTTCAATTGACGGCTGAACGCGCGCAAAGGCCGCTAGATGAAAAACATAGTCAACACCGACAAAAAGCGGCTTAATTTTTTCCAAATCAACTATATCCGCTTTATAAAATTTTGCTTGTCCGTTGATATTTTCTTTTTTTCCGGTTGACAGGTTGTCAATAATAACAGCTTCGTCTCCGCGTTTGATTAAAGCGTCAGCAAGATTTGAACCGATAAATCCCGCTCCGCCTGTTACTAAACATTTTGCCATATAAAATTATTATTATTCAAGTTATGCCCAAAGGGCACTAACAGTAGTCGGGAATACGCCCCAAAGGAAGTGCCCTTGGGGTATTCAAATTCCTTGACTATAAATTAAAACCACTCATAAAATTGACTTAAAATATTCAATTGTTTTTTTAAGCCCTTCTTCTAATTTTATTTTAGGTTCCCAATCCAGCATTTTTTTTGCAAGACTAATATCCGGTCTTCTCTTCTTAGGATCGCATTGCGGCAGCTCTTTATATACAATTTTACTTTTACAGTTAGGAATCATGTCTATTATTATTTCCGCTAATTCTTTAACGGTAAATTCTTCCAGACTGCCAATATTAACCGGCCCGTAAAAATTATTCTCATTATTCATCATCTTAACTATTCCGTCTAAAAGATCGTCAATATACTGAAAAGAACGAGTTTGTGAACCATTGCCGTAAATAGTTATATCTTGATTATATAAACCCTGCATAATAAAATTTGAAACAACTCTGCCGTCATTAACATCCATATAAGGACCATAAGTATTAAATATTCTAACTATCCTTGTATCCATGCCTAATTCCTTGTGGTAATCACCAAATAAAGTTTCGGCCGCTCTTTTGCCCTCGTCATAACAGGAACGCGGTCCGATTGTTTTTACATTGCCGTTATATATTTCGTTTTGCGGGTGTTCCAATGGGTCTCCATATACCTCGGATGTAGATGCTTGAAGAACTCTGGCTTTTGCCTGTTTAGCAAGATCTAAAATATTAATCGCGCCCAAAACATTGGTTTTTAAAGTTTTTATTTTGTCAAACTGGTAATGTTGCGGTGAAGCCGGACAGGCTAAATTATAGATTTGTTCAACTTCCAATTGAATCGGTTCTTCTATATCATGGCGAATCACTTCAAAATTTTTATTATCAATCAAATCAGCAATATTTTTTTTACTGCCGGTAAAAAAATTATCCAAACAAATAACATTATTGTTATTGCTTTCTTTTAATAATTTTCTACACAAATGCGAACCGATAAAACCGGCGCCGCCGGTAACGAGAATTGTTTTATTTTTTAATTCTTGCATAATTATTAATTTTTAGTTATTCCATCCCCATAAACCCCCTTTAATAAATTCAAATCCTTTCCCGACTTAAGCAATAAATCAATATTCTTTTTTTCAATTGCTTTAAGCGCATTTAGCCCCACTTCATCGCCAACATATTTTTCATACATTTCAACAAATGCGGCGTAGTCTTTGATAAAGCAATGTCCGCCTGCCCCACGACCGCCTTCGTCTTGTTTGTCGCTGTTAAACTGATAAACATCTCCGCCTAAAGTACCGCTTCTGTGAACCGGTGTCATATGACTGGATCCAATGCGAGGATCGGCTGACATACCGCCTCTTATCGCTTCCCACTTGGAACCGCTTTTAACTGCCAAATCATAAAGTAAATTTATAAAAATCACTTTAAAATAAAACCAATTATTGCCTCCGTATTTAATAAGCTCGGCTTCTTTCGCGCCGCAGACAAGCTCAAAAGGCGCTTTTGGAAGAACTGATAAAATCAGCTTTGCTTTTTTTTGATAGTCTTCATTGTCAACCGGCATGCCGATTATATTTCGCTTTGGATTAGCAGCGTCTTGAGCGGCGGTAGCTTCCGTAAGAAATTCCGGAGAGTGAAATACAAAAATATCCGGATTTTCTTTTTGTATTTCTTCTGTCGTGCCAAGCAATAAAGTGGATTTTATCACGGCAATTTTGCCTTTGGCGATTTTTTTAACGGCATTTTTAAGTATTGAGGCGTCAAAACCTTTTTGCGTGCTAGGCGTTGGCACGGCAATAAAAACAATATCACATTCAGCGATTTTATCACCGTTATTAATATGAGGTTCCTCTAACGCGTAACGCACTGCCTTGTAACCCCTTTTTTCAAAATCATCAGCATAATTCTTGCCAATCCACCCCTGGCCGATAAAACCGATTTTAATATTATTTTTTTCTTGCATAAAAATCAATTTAATTACTAATATAAAAAATATGCCAGTTACATAGCGCCTAAAGCGCTGTCAGGCCTAAGGCATGACAGCACTTTAGGCGCTTTCTCTAAAAAAACTAGCTAAGTCTTGTATAATCTTTATCTATAAGTTATTATTAAATAAAACGAGTTAAAAGTCAATTAAATGTGGCGAAATATTTGCTTGTGTTTTTAAATATTTGCTACATTTTTATATTACATGTTAAATATACTAATCTTAGTTACAAAAGCGGAAATCGGCGGGGCGCAAATGTCGGTTTTGAATTTGGCTGAGGAATTAAAAAAACAAGGGCATAATGTTACGGTTGCTTTTGGTAAAGGCAATTTTTTAAGTGAGGAATTAAAACCTTTAAACATTCCTTATTATCGCTTTAAAAAACTTGTCCGCACTCATAATCCGTTTAAAAATCTGCTTTTTTTGTTTGAATTTAAAAATTATTTAAAACTTAATAATTTTGACATTATACATATTAACAGTTCTAACGCCCTTACGGCCGGTTTTGGCGCTAAACTTTCTCCGCTCAGCCCCTTTCGGGGTGAGCGGATAAAAACCGTTTTTACTTTTCGCGGAATGTCGCTTTTAGATTCTAATTATAAAAAAAATAAATTCTTAAAAATCATTTATCGCGCGTATTTTAAATTTTTCTTGAATTTCATTGATAAAAAAATTTTTGTCAGTAAATTCAACTACGACTTTGCTTTAAAAGAAAAAATAATCAAGAAAGGCAATGTTGTTTATAACGGATTAAATAAAGAAAAATTAAAATTTTATGATAAGAAAAAGGTTAAAAATCTTCTAGAAAATCATCTGCAAACCGATTTAGGCGATAAATTTATTATCGGCTCAATCGGACGGCACTGCTACGCTAAAAACTATGAATTTTTAATTAATATTTTTCAAGATATTTTAAAAATAAATCCTTTCGCGGTTTGCGTGATAATCGGCGGTTTTGGTGAAGAAACTGATAAATACAAAAAATTAATTAAAAAACTCAATCTTAAAAACAAAGTTTTTTTAACTGGCGAGATTAATAACGCGAGTAAATTTATTTCCGCTTTTGATCTTTTCACGCTTGTCTCGCGATACGAGGGTATGCCGATTACTTTGATTGAATCTTTGTTCGCGGGATTGCCGATTCTGGCCTCGCGCGTCGGCGGAATCCCTGAAATGTTAAATAATGACGAACGGCAACTTTTTGAACTAAACAATAAAAATGATTTTCTAAAAAAATTCATAACTTTAAGCCAAGAAGAAAAAATTATTAAAGGGATTAAAAAAAATAACCGCGAGCTTGCGGAAAAATATGATATTAAGAATACTGTGGAGGGGTATTTGGACGTATACCGGTCGTAATTATATTTCAAAAAAAACTCTTCTATATTGTCATTGCGATTGTCATTGCGAGCGCCAGCGAAGCAATCCCGTGCCACAGAGCACCGTGCGTGAATTAACAATGGACGGAGCAAGTACCACGGGGTTGCTTCGCTGGCGCTCGCAATGACAAATTAAAAGCGCTCGCAATGACAAAAATTTTTAATTCGTAATTAAGTATGTGCGGAATTGCCGGAAAACTTAACCTCAAAAACCAGCCTGTTGAAAAAACAGATATTTTGTCAATGATGAACGAAATCAAACATCGCGGGCCGGATGATGAAGGAATTTATTTAAATAATAATATCGGCTTGGGGCATAGGAGATTGTCTGTTATTGATTTAAGCAAAAACGGGCAACAGCCGATGACAGATGAAAGTAAAAAATTTTGGATTACATATAACGGTGAAATATATAATTTTTTGGAGCTCAAAAAAGAACTGCAAAAAGACGGAGTTAAATTCAAATCAAATACAGATACAGAGGTCATAATTTATTTATATAAAAAACATGGAGCTGATTGCCTGAAATTTTTGCGCGGAATGTTTGCTTTCGCGATTTGGGATAATGAAAAAAAAGAATTATTTTTAGCGCGCGACCGCGTTGGAAAAAAACCGCTTAAATATTATTTGGACGACAATGTATTGATATTTTCTTCGGAACTAAAAGCTATTCTGAAAAATAAAGAAGTAAAAAAAGAAATAGATTGGCAGGCGATTGATGAATTTTTAACCTTCAAATACGTTCCCGCGCCAAGAACCGGCTTTAAGAATATATATAAACTTCCACCGGCGCATTATATGGTTGTTAAGGCAAATGGGGAAAAAATTTTAAAACAATACTGGGATTTGGATTATTCCGACAAATTGAAATTAAGCGAAAACGAGTGGCAAGAAAAAATTACAAATAAACTTCGTGAAGCCGTAAGCGATAGATTGATTAGCGACGTGCCTCTTGGCGCGCATCTTTCCGGCGGAATTGATTCAGGATTAATTGTCGCTTTAATGGCTGAATCGCAAAACCACCCTATCAGAACCTTTTCCATAGGCTTTAAAGAAAAAAAATATAATGAATTGAATTACGCGCGGCTTGTCGCGAAAAGATACAACACAGACCATCAAGAATTTATAATTGAGCCGCGAGCGCTGGAAATCTTGCCAAAACTAGCCTTTCATTATGAGGAGCCATACGCGGACGCGTCCATGATTCCCAGCTGGTACTTGTCTGAAATTACAAAAAAACACGTTACAGTCGCCTTAAACGGCGATGGCGGCGATGAAGTCTTTGCCGGCTATAACCGCTATTTATCAGCGCAATTATATTTTAAGCTTAAAAAACTGCCGTTTAAAAAATTATCAGCCCATTTTAATTATTTAATTTACAAAGCAACCGGCAATGATATTTTTTACAAAGCCTCGCGCCAGCTTAACGCAAACTATAATTCACTGGCAGATTTTTATTTAAGCGTAATTCAATATTTTTCTGAAAAAGAAAAAAAACAATTGTCTGAAAAATTTTTAAATTTAAAAATAAGCAATTCTTATCAAGAAAAAATAAATAATTATAATTGGCTTGACCAACTGCTGTATATAAGCGTAAAAACCCATTTGCCTGACGACCTGCTGGTAAAAACCGACATCGCATCCATGGCTCACGGGCTTGAAGTCCGCTCCCCTTTTCTTGATCAGGAATTAATGGAACTATCCGCCAAAATGCCGGCCAATTTAAAAATAAACGGCTATAACAAAAAATATATCTTAAAAAAAATCGCGGAAAAATATCTTCCCCGCGAATGCGTTTATCGCCCCAAACAAGGTTTTAGCGTTCCACTTGATTATTGGTTTCGCGGCGGGCTTAATGATTATTTGGAAAAAAATATTTTAAACAAAAATTTTTTGGAACACGATTTTAATAAAAATTTTATTTTAAAACTATTAAACAGCCACAAATCCGGCAAAGCGCGCAACGAAAACCAACTCTTCACGCTTTTGATGCTTAGTTTATGGCTTAAAAGATGGTTTTAATGCCGCGCAACATACAACGCATATCACGCAACAAAAAAAACAAAGATTATTTAATCTTTGTTTTTTTATATAATTAATTCTTAATTATTAATTATTAATTTTCTCCCAGCCCTTCAATAAACCTCTCCGCGTTATCTTTCACTTTCGGATCCAGTTCAATCGCTTTTAACGCGGCCTTTTCCGCTTTTTCCAATAAACCTTGCTGTTTATATAAAGCCGCGGCTTTAATCCAGACCTCCGGATTATTTTTTTCCACAACGGTTAAAGCATCATACATTTTAATTACCCGCTCCCAATCTTTTTTATTTATATATTCATTAATTTGCGTTTTCAGCAGACTGACCGGAGTTAATTTTGACGCCCCGCCCAAATCAACGCAATTTTCAACATATTTCGCAGCCTCGTCTTTTTTTTGATTATACAGTAAAGTTTTAGCCAAATAACAATGAGTTTCAGAGTATTCAGGAAGCAGCTTCTCAGCGTATTTTAATGTTTCAATCGCTCCGTCTAAATTGCCTCGCGTAATTTGAATCTGCGCCTTTTGGTAATAAATCGGAACGCGCCCGGGGCTGGCCGTGATTGACATTTCAACCGCTTCTAACGCGCGATTCATATAAAAACTATATTTGTCGCCATTACTCGCGTAATGGCCGGCGGCAACATTATAAACTTGAGCCAGCATCATCTGATTTAAACTGTCGCCCTCGTTATATTCAACATTAATTTTTGCCAAATCAATCGCAAAACCCAGCACTTCATCCGCTTTTTCTTTTTCTAAATTCTTTAAAATATTCGGATTAGAAATAACCAAGCGCACAAAACTGGTACGGCTATCGCGATCCAAAACCGTATCCAGCTTTAAAGTTTCTTTATATGCCTCGTAAGTATTTAATACTTTGCCTTGCGCCCAATATCGCTGCCCGTCAATTGTGCCGATAAGCATTTGCCAAGGCTTAATATTGTACTGCAAAGCAATGGCGGACATAATCACGCCAACGATAAGCAAAGCGTAAATCTCTTTATTATTCACTTTTACGCTATCCCCCAGCTCGCGGACAAAGCCTTTGAAACGAAATGATGTATGCTCCATAAAACCATCTTCCTCAACGTTGAGCCAATGTACATAAGCAAGAGTAAGCATGAGCATTAAATAAGTTGCCAAAGAATCAAAAACCGCTAAATTTTGCACAAAATACGCCGTAAACAAACCAACCAATAAAGAAAATTCATGTATAGATATTTCATCGGCGCGATATTTTTTTATTAAATACCAAGCGATTGCGATAAAAATTGATAAATAAGCTAAAAGTCCGATTGAGCCTGTTGTAGACGCGATATCAATTACGTTATTATGCGCGCGATCAAAATAGGTTTCCGAACTTGTGTGGGTTAAAAAAACCGGATCAAAATATTTATCAAACACAATCGCGTAATTGCCATGCCCCGTGCCGAAAAACGGATGCTCTTTAAAATCCTGCAAGGCCGCGTTCCATGAAATCAAACGAGTTTGAAAAGTGGCTTTGTTTAATGATATATCTTTAACAATATCATTTAAAGCCGGGATATTTCGGGTTAAAAAATTATCACGATTAAAGATAAAAATATTCGCGATAATAATCGTTGCCAAAACAAAAACACTAATTGAAATTATTTTTATTTTTTTATTTTTATTTAATAAGCCATACAAAAACAAAACCGCTAAAATACTGAAACCAAGCCCGACCATCGCGCCTGATGTTCCCGCTTTATTAAATGCCATTAAAATAATCGGCAGAGGAATTAAATAAAGCCATTTTAAGCCGGTATTGCGCTCTTTAAAAAACAGGAGCATGGCAAAATACATATTAAAAATCAAATATCCGCTAACATAAGAAGTATTTCCCAATGTACTATATCCCATATCTGATATTCCCTTTAGACTTAAAAATACAGACAAAATTAAAGACCAAATCATCATTTCTTTCCAATCTTTCCAATCTCGAAAAACAGTAATTAAAATAAGATAGAGCCCGAAAAAATGTAAAATATGAAAAGCGCCTAACATTCTCTCAATATCGCCCCAAAAACTTAAATTTAAATCCACGCCGGTAAAACAGGAAATCACCATAACCGCGAAATAAAAAATCAGGCCGTATGTTATAAAATTCTTGCCCTTTTTATTTTTAAACGGATTATACTCAGGGTACTTCACGATTAAAGCTACCCAAAAAACCAATAATACTTCAATTAAAATATTAAAGGGAATCTGCTTAGAAGTAATAAATGGAAATAATAAATTTTTAAATACGAAAAAAATTGAGATTAAAGCTAAAAAAGAACCGATTTTCAAAATATAAAGATAAATTTTCTGGCTCATGATTTTAAAAAATCCTGAAAAATCAGGATAAGATTAATATTTATCAAAATTTATTATTTTAATTTTATCAAGCCCGGCCGCTGGTGTCAAACCAATATTTTTTTTGCCAATATTAAAGCCCGCGAACTATATTTTAAAACCCTTGACATATCAATATGTTGTGCTATAATGTCTATACATACTACAATATATAGTAATTTATAAAATTTCCATAGCTGTACTTAGGACTGCTTGCTAATATGCTTAAGATGATAATTAAATTATGATCTTGATGAAATTAACCTGTCTTAGGTATAACTATGGGAATTTTTTATTTTTGCGGTAAAATATAAACATTGTATGTGTTTTAAATTTCAATAACGCTCCCTGCTTTTATTTCTTTATAATTCGCGGGGTATCTTTCTTTTATTTCCTGTTTGCGCCGCGTGCAATGGCAAGGAGCGATTAATTCAATCCCTTTAAGCTTTTCTAATCTTGAAAATCCGTGAAATCCCCCTACAATGCCGTAAATTTCTCCAAGTTCTTTTGCTTTATCAATAATATTTTCCAAGCCGGGATGAGCGCAGCCGGTTATAATAATATTCCCCTTTTTTGTATTTACAACCAAGGATTGCTCTTTTATAAACGCCCCTAGAGCTCCCGTTGAATATACTTCTTGAAAAATTTTTGTTGGTTTTGAAAAATCTCCCGATTGGTATATTTTAGCTCTATTTTCATTTACTTCCAAAAATCCCTTTAAGCCGCCTGTATGGTCCCAATGATTATGCGATAAAACAACAATATCAATATCTTTTGGATTTATTTCAAGCTGTTTCATATTGTAAAGCAATATTTCGGAATCGGCCCCCGTATCAAATAAAATTTTTTTAGCGTTTTCTATTAAACAAGAAAATCCCCAATCTGATTTTAAGCCGGGTCCTGATTCATTGTCATATACAATTGTTAATTTTATCATAACTTTTAACTGATTTTTACGCGAAATTGTATTATAATAATACTCTTAATTTCTTATTTAATTTTAACATAATAATTGTAAAAAGCAACCGTTATTAGAAAAAACTAAAAAAAAATTTGGCGGGTAATTATTGTTTTATTTTGTAAATATTTTTTATTATTTTTTAAAAAAACCTATAATCAAAACAGGTTCTCAAAGCTGTTGGGCGCACAATATAAAAACT
>JAGLYP010000023.1 GCA_023132155.1 Candidatus Parcubacteria bacterium | reverse complement strand
TTTTTACTGTATGTGCGCCCAACAGGATTCGAACCTGTGACCTTCTGCTTAAAAGGCAGCTGCTCTACCGGCTGAGCTATAGGCGCCCCATTTATCCTCCATAATTTTAATGACGGAGGACAAAACAAAAACTGCTAAAAAGCAGTAAAATTACTTAGTAAAAATAATATAGCATAATATACATGTCCTTGCAAGGTAATTTGTTAAAATTAAAAATCAATATATTTATACTGACATTAGCAATTACATAAAAAGTTTTTTTATATAGCGCCCATACATCAAAAAAAATAAAAACAGTTTATAAAGAAGTGGAAAAACCGTGCAAAAATATGGCTTGAAAAAATAAGCAGTCTCTTGTAGTATGAAACTATGCCAAATGATAATTTAATCAACAAAATACCGCCGCAAAATCTGGAAGCTGAACAATCCTTTTTGGGTTCGCTTTTAATTGACAAAGAAGCGATAATAAAAGTAGCGGACATGATTTCGGAAAAAGATTTTTATAAAAACGCCCATACGATTATTTTTTCCGCCATCAAGGATTTATACGCCAGGAACGAGCCGATAGATATTATCAGCTTAACTAACAAGCTGGAAGAAAAAAATGAATTGCAAAATATCGGGGGGCGCACTTACTTGACGCATATCGCGAACGCGAGCGCGACATCCAGCCACGTAGAACACTACGCCTCAATAATTCAGCGCAAAGCAACTTTAAGAAGACTGCTTCATTCCGCCGCGCAAATCACTGAATTAGGCTACAAAGAAGATGAGGATATTGATAAGCTGCTTGACGAAGCGGAACAAAAACTTTTCGGCGTATCGCAAAAATATTTAAAAAACGCTTTCGTGCCGGTAGATAAATTATTAAATGAGGCTTTTGAGCGCATTGATGAACTGCATAAACACGGCGGCTCGCTAAGAGGCGTGCCAACAGGCTATCCCGGTTTAGATAATCTTTTATCAGGCTTGCAAAAATCCGATTTAATTATCGTGGCCGCGCGTCCAAGTGTCGGAAAAACAACTTTCGCGCTTGATATCGCTCGTCAAGCCGCTGTTAAAAGCAAAACTCCGGTAGGAATATTTTCTCTTGAAATGAGCAAAGAGCAATTGGTTGACCGTATGCTTTGCGCGCAGGCCAATGTCAACCTCTGGCGAATGCGTTCCGGTAAATTATCAGACAAACATAATGATAATGATTTCTCCCGTATTGGCGAAGCTATGGGGCAGCTTTCTGAGTCGCCGATTTATATTGATGATTCCCCAAGCTGTTCAATCATGGAAATTCGCGCGAAAGCCAGGCGTCTGCAAATTGAAAGCAATTTGGGTTTATTGGTAATTGACTATCTGCAATTGATGGAAGGGCGCGGGAAATACGGTGATAATCGCGTTCAAGAGGTTGCTGAAATTACCCGCGGACTGAAAGGAATCGCGAGAGAGCTTAATATCCCCGTAATAGCGCTTTCCCAGCTCTCCCGCGCGGTTGAACAAACAAAGCCGGCAATCCCAAAACTCGCGCATCTTCGCGATTCAGGATCAATTGAGCAAGATGCCGATATCGTTATGTTTATATACAGAAAAGCGGCTGACAGAAATTATGTCCATGAAGAATTATCACCTGAAGAAATGCATAAGGCCGAAATATATATCGCAAAGCACAGAAACGGTCCAACAGGAAAACATGACTTATATTTTGATGAAGATACCGTCAGCTTTAAAACTATTGAACGAACCTACTCGGAAAATTCTTAATAAATTTAAAAATAAACAAAAAATTATGTTCAACAAATTAAAACAAGTCAAAGATTTAAGAAGCCAGGCAAAAACCATGCAAAACGCTCTTGCTGATGAAATTATTACCGTTGAAAAAAACGGAATTAGCTTGGAAATGAACGGCAATATGGAAATTAAAAAAATAAGCATAAATAGCGATTTGTCCAAAGAAAAAATGGAAAACATTTTAAAAGATCTTTTTAACGGCGCGATTAAAAAAACTCAGCGCGTAATGGCTAAAAAAATGCAAGAAATGGGCGGTTTTCCCGGACTTGGATAAACCATATTTTCATTTTTTTTATTTTCCCATGTTCTTATTTTTGATTTTGTAATTTTATTTTAATATTATCATTCGCATGTCCCGCATTCGCAGCTGCGGGTTCGCGAAACGAATAACCCGTGCCTTACCCAAAATCCATTGAAAACTTAATAAATTTTTTTTCCAAATTGCCCAGTGTCGGACCGAAAACAGCGGAAAGATATGTTTTTTTTATTTTAAAACAAAATCCGGAATATTTGCAAAGCTTTGCCCAGGCAATCGCGGAGTTAAAAGAAAAAACCACTGTTTGCTCATCCTGTTTCGCGATTTCCGACAAATCACCTTGTGAAATATGCAATAATCCAAAACGGAATCCGGAAACTATTTGCGTTGTCGCCAACACGAAAGATATGCTGGTAATTGAAAATTCAAAAGAATATAACGGCAAATATCATATTTTAGGCGGCGTAATCAATACAATTGACGGAATAAAACCGGAGCATCTTAAAATAAGGCAATTAATAGAAAAGATTAAAAAAAATCAAATCAAAGAAATTATACTCGCTTTAAGCCCCAATATTGAAGGCGAAACAACCGCCTTGTATTTAAAAAAAATATTATCCCCTTTCGGCCGCAAAATAACCCGCATCGCCCGCGGCCTGCCCAGCGGTGCCGAATTGGAATATGCCGATGAAATAACCCTGGCAAACGCGCTTAAGTTTAGGAATGAAATATAAAAACCCCGCCCCTCGCGAGGGGCGGGGTTATATTTCAAAATTAAGCGATTTTTAAAATTTCCACTTTTGAATATGATTGGCGATGTCCTTTGTTTCTTAAATATCTGGTTTTATTTTTATACTTAATAACAGAAATCTTTTTATCTCTCGCCTGCTCAATGATTTTAGCTTCAGTTTTTTCACCTAAAGACGGCTTGCCAAGATTAACGTCTTTACCGTCGGATGAAGCAACTAACAAAGTTTCAAAAGCTATTTTTTCGCCTGTCTTTTCATCAAGTTTTTCAACTTTCAAAACATCACCCTCTTTAACTTTATACTGCTTGCCTCCGGTTTTAATTACTGCGATTTTTGACATATTTTTTTCTACCTTAAGTGATTCTAAATTATGCTAGAATTACCTTTAAACTTAAGATTTATTTATTAAAATAAAATCCGCCTCTCTCAAGCGGTAATATTATTATACAAGCTTTTTTAAAAAAGTCAATAAAAAATAATAAAAATATCTAACATTAGATAAAAAATAATCAAAATTATTACTAAGCCCTGACTGAGCCTGAAATAACTTTAACTACCATTTTTTCACTAATGTTTGGAATTATTTTATTTTTAGTCGGTTTTTTAACACAATAAGCTAAAGAAATCGCGATTTTCTTTTTTAAATTCATGCTTATTTTTTTTGTTTTACCATCCAAGAGGCCGCGAAAAATCCCAGGGAAAACCAAAGCGTTATTTATCTGATTGGAAAAATCACCGCGGCCGGTCGCGACAATTGCCGCTCCGGCCTTTTTCGCGGCATCCGGCATAATTTCCGGAACAGGGTTGGCCATGGCAAATATAATCGGCTCAATATTCATTTTTTTTATCATATTGCCTGTCAGTTGTTTTGGTTTAGAAACGCCTATATAGACATCAGCGTTGATAACGGCATCTTCTTTTGTTCCTTTATCTTTTTTATTTTTTATTTTAGCAAGTATTTCTTTTTTATATTTATTCAAATCTTTTCTGTTATTATTAATAATCCCTTTGGAATCAAGCAAAACCAAATCTTTCGCGCCAAAATAAATAAGCAGTCTCGCGATGGCAATCCCTGCCGCGCCCATACCGCTGATAACGACTCTTAATTCTTTTAAAACTTTGCCTGTTACCCTGCAAGAATTAATCAATCCCGCCAATACAACAATCGCCGTTCCGTCTTGATCGTCATGAAAAACGGGAATGTTTAATCCTTTTTCCAATTTTTCCAAAATCTCAAAACATCTTGGCGCGGAAATATCTTCCAAATTAATTCCGCCAAAACTAGGTTCAATCTGTTTGCAAAATTTTATTATTTCTTCCGTGTCAGTCGTATTAATGCATAAAGGCACTGCGTCAACATTCGCGAATTTTTTAAAAATCACCGACTTTCCCTCCATAACAGGCATCCCCGCTTCCGGACCGATATTCCCCAATCCCAAAATTGCCGTGCCATCACTGACAATTGCCACCTGATTCGCGCGATTGGTTAATTCCCAGCTCTTTTTTTTATTTTTAGCTATCTCGTTGCAAACCGCTCCGACTCCAGGTGTATATGCAACGCTTAAATCATCTTTACTTTTAAGCGGAATTTTAGAATTAATTTCAATTTTTCCTTGATATTTTTTATGCAGTTTTAACGCTTCTTTATCGTAGTCCATGATTATTAATTATTAATTTTGGTTCTTCAGACAATTTTATGGGTAATTAACAAATTTTTAGTATATCCCCCATCTACTGTCATTCTAGGGGCGCGAAGCGCAACCTAGAATCCAGGGGAGCGAGAAATAAATAAACAATAACAAATAAATGCAAGTACGTGCATTTTACCCCTGGATCCCGGATATTTTTATTTCCGCTGCCGCTCCAATAAAAATTCCAGGATGACAAAAAGATGAGTATTTTTGACTGAAATGACAAAAAATATAACACTTAAACCCACAGAATTGTCCAAAGAACCTTAATTTTCAATTACGAATTATGAATGATAATTAATTTTACTATTTTTTTATAATTCGTAATTCGTAATTGAAAATTGAAAATTTTATAAATATTTTCTATCCTTTATTTCCTCCGGCAAATAATCCTGCTTTTCATTATAGCCATGATCAGGGCTGTATTTATAATCTTTGCCGTAACCGAGATCCTTCATTAGAGAAGTCGGAGCATTTTTAAGATGCAAGGGTACGGCTAAATTCCCTTTTCCCTTTATATCAAATTGGACTTTTTTATAAGCCCTATACAGCGCGTTTGATTTTTTGCATTTTGCCATATATACAACCGCTTGCGCTAAAACTACATTACATTCCGGCATACCGATAAAATGGCAAGCCTGATAGGCCGCCACTGCCTGCTCCAAGGCGCGGGAATTCGCCAAACCGATATCTTCCGAGGCAAATCTTACCAAGCGCCTGGCTATATATAAAGGTTCTTCCCCTGCTTCAAGCATTCTTGCCAGCCAATAAAGCGCCGCGTTTTCATCAGAGCCGCGCATTGACTTGTGCAGGGCGGAAATTATATTATAATGCTCATCACCGTCTTTATCGTATAATAAATATGATTTTTGAAACGCTTCTTTTACAATCTTCACGGTAATTTCAGTCTGCATTGAGCTGGCATATTCCAGAGTATTCAAAGCGGTTCTGGCATCGCCATTGCTCATCTTCGCGATTAATTTTATAACATCTTCACTAATATCTAAATTCAATTTGCCCAGTCCCCTTTCTTTGTCTTTAATTGTTCTTTTGATAATTGCGATTAAGCTTTCTTCGTTTAGTCTTTTTAAAACAAAAACCCTTGAGCGGGAAAGCAAAGCGCTCCTAATTTCAAAGCTGGGGTTCTCGGTTGTGGCTCCTATTAAAGTTATAATCCCCTGCTCCACATGCGGCAATAAAGCGTCCTGCTGTTTTTTATTCCATCTATGAATTTCATCTATAAAAAGAATCGTATTCTTACCTTCAATTAAATTTGCCTTTGCCTCGCTTATAACATGCCTAAGATCCCTTAAACCGCTAGTTACCGCGCTTATCTGGATAAATTGCGAATTTGTTTGATTAGCGATAATCCGCGCCAAGGTTGTCTTGCCGCTTCCCGGAGGCCCCCAAAAAATCATTGACGGCAATGTATCATTATCAATCGCCTGCCTTAATAATTTATTTTTTCCCACAATTTCATCCTGCCCGACAAATTCCGCCAATGTTAGCGGCCTCATTCTGTCTGCCAAAGGAATTTTATTTTTTTCTTTTTTCATATTTGCAGTTTAACGCTCATCTAAAGTTTCTCAAAATCACTATTGCTAATCCCCAATCCTAAATTCCGCATTACTTGAAAAGCATCTGCGGGACGACCTAAAAAATATCTTTTTCCGTCTTCCGGATTTACATACCATGCCTCGCCGTTATTTTCCACTTGCAAAAATATTTTGCCTTTTTGATTGTTGGAAAAATTATTATCTGAATTTAATTTTCCTGTTCCATTCGGATTATAATCGCTTACTAATTCCGCTTTATCCTCATGTCCGTCCCCATCGCTATCTTTATTATTTTTATCCGTACCAATAGCATCTTCAAATAAATCCGATAAACCGTCTTCATCACTGTCAGTGCCTGTTAAATTATTTAAACCTAGCGGAATCTTTTCTAAATTTACATTAGTTATGCCAATGCCTTGGTTTCGCATTACTGAAAAAGCATCATCCGGACGGCCAAGATAATGCGAATACTGAGTTGTCGGATTTATATAATACGCCTTGCCATCATCTTCAACTTTAAGCACAATTTTTCCTTTAAGCCTGTCAGCTAAAGCGCTGCCGTGGATTTTATTTTTCGCTTGAGAGTATTCTTGATTCTCTTCATAATCTTTAGTCAAAGACTTTAATAAATAACTGTCAATTTTACTTTTTATTTCTTTTCCCGTAACGTCTTCTGTGTAAAATCCTAAAATATATTCATCGCCGATAATAGTCAATGGGATGCCGGCTGAACCGATTTGCTTTTCATCAACTATTTGCTGATACAGCTTTTTATTATCATCATTATTATAAATCTCATAAGTATTTATTTTTAAACTAGAATACGCGTAGCCTAATTTATCTAAAAATGATTTTGCCTTATCGCAATGCGGACAATTTTCTCCTGTAAAAAAATCAATTTCAAATTTCGCGGCTTCTTCTGGGTTCTTTCCATTAATTAAATATAAATCTTCATCCATTTCAATTTTCGCGAAATCCCTGCGTATTTTTGTTAAAAAATATTCATTATTACTTATAATCTTTTTTAGGCTTGCCAAATCTTCCGAATACAAATCCATTTCGGCTTCCTCAAGCTTGGCCGCGTCAACTATTTGTGCGTATTCAGTAACAAACACAGGCGCTTTAACCTGCTCGCCGGACAAAATATATAATAATATTTCATTTGTTTTTGAAGATTCATCCGGATTTTCCGGCACTCTAGTGGAAATTTGCGAAATTTTTAACGGATAAACAATCGTATTGGTTTTAAAACTTATTTTTATCGGTTCAATATAATCGCTGTATTTTCTAACATTTCTTGGATTCAAGGCAACAACAACTGCTCTAACCATGTCTTCAACATTATTTTTCATACTATCCCAATATTCTTCGGAACGCCCGCTCATCTCGTTTAATACCATTTCAAATGATTCTTTAATCGCCTTTTCTTCACTTCCGCTATTCATACCCTGAATTCCCATATCAACAAATATATTATAAATAACTTTAAATTGTTCATAATTATTATTTTTCAAAAATTCAATATAATATTCAGCTGACTTTTCTGAAAAATTATCTTTATTCGTCTCACTATCAATTTGTTTCAAATCTTCTATAGCTTTATCTAAAATATTTTCCGGTTTAATTCTCATAGCGGTAAAATACCATTCTTTTTCAATATACCAAGCCAACATATCCTTTACTTCATCTTTTAGTTTATAGCCATTATTATTCAGCCAGTCAAAAAGCCCGTCAACACCGGTAGCTGATAAAACCGTTACTTCATAAATTCCAATATTTTTTTGGCTATGAACGACAACATTTTCGGCATAATCAACTCCTTTTGCGCTTCCCGTGTTAAGACTGTCATGAGTGCGCCAATTAGCCGTTGTTGTTAGAGCCGACAATTCCGTAAAAATATCTTTTGCGGCTTTTTCCGCTTCAGGATAAGTGGGCGTTGGCACAATCCAAACAAAATTATTTGTCTCTCCTTCATAATTTACTTTTAAATACAAATCTTCTTTTCCGTCTTTATAAACAATTAAAGCGGTCTGCGACGGCTCATATATATCCCCATCTTGATAATCTATCGGTATCATACAGCCATCAGCCTTTATTTGGCTTAGCGGAATTAAAGCAAATAATAAAATCCAGATGGATATTTTTTTATACATACATTTTAATTTAAAAATTTAGTTATATTATATATGTTTTATTATATCAATGTTTAGAGGTTTAAACAAATGAAAAAGGGCGATAGCTTTTTACTCAAGCTATGCCCTTTTTTTATTTCTTTTTTAACTTATTTTAAAATAACAAACTTACGCGAAGCCTCCTGCTTCCATTAATTCATCTCGAGTAATAATTGCTGTTACGTCATCAATATGCTTACGGATATTTTCCAGTCCGCCTTCTTGCCGATCCACCAAAATCACAGCTTTAATAATTGCCAAACCTGATTTACGCGCCCGCTCAATGGCCTTAATAGCGGATCCGCCGGTTGTGGACACATCATCAATAATAACAACTCGATCACCCGGACTTACATCACCTTCTATCCAGTTAACTATTCCGTGGTCTTTTAACTCTTTACGGATAGAAAATGCATTAATCGCTCCGCCTCTAAGCTCAGAGGCAAACGCGGTGGCTACCGAAATAGGGTCAGCCCCAAACGTTAAACCGCCTACAGCTTTCACGCCAGTATCAGCAATGGCATTATACATCAAGTGTCCGGCCAGAAACATGCCGCGGTGATGCAATATTGTCGGCTTGCAATTAACATAAAATCTGCTCATACGCCCGGAAACCAATTTAAATATCGGCTTGTCTTCACACTTAAATGATTTTTTTAATAGCATACTAATTAACTGGCTTTTCATCTTATTGTCCTCCTGATTTTTTCTTGTTGGAAATTCAAATTACTATCGGATTCCCGTCTCTTTCAATAATTCTCCATCTAACCTTTTCCCCGCCAGAGGTATAGCGGATTCCGTTTTCCTCAATTGGCAGTATCCATTCTTCTCTGGCAATTATAATGATTTTTTCATTCAAGGGAAAACCATGGCGCTCTGCCCAAAAACGGGAAGTAAAATCCTCAAAGCGATTCAAGGCGCTTTCCTCTTCATAAACTTCCACTAAACGCGGAATTTCAGCTAATCCGTAAAAAACGCCGGGAACATGCTTCGCTTCTTTATCCTTCAGCCAATGAGGCGCTGAATCCGGCGCCCAATAATATCTCTGGTCGCCGCTTATCATTTTTTTTCTAACGGCTATTCGATCTGCTTCCGTTTTGGCAACCGGCAAACAAAAATTAAAAGGATTTTTCATATTGCCATTAGGAAAAAAAACATCATCATATATTTTTCTGGCATGCTGAACAGTCAGGCCGGCTCCAACATTCGCGCTACTTGGCAGTGAATCAATATAATTAATCATTTTTTCCGTAGACACATGCTCAATATCCAGCGGCAATTCGGGAAAACGTTTTAACCATAAATCAATTATCGGTATCGCGCGCTCCTCTCGCTCTTGATATGCAATTTCCTTTCCATTATAAAAAATTAATTCACAATGAACAGGAAGATACATTCCCGTATCTATAATTGCCGGAAAAAGCTTATACAAAGCTTCAAAATCAAATAACCTTAATCCTTTAACTGCTCCGAATGAAGTGCCAGCTGGGATAAATTTTATTAATTTAATCCCCTTTTCCGCACCTTCGTAAATCATTTTTGAAGTTGTGTTTTCTGTAAGCATCATGGTAGGCAACGGCTCAAATAAAACACCCCTATCTGCTATCCCTTGTCCAAACGCAAGAACATCATCAGGAGTCTCTTTAAAAGGTTTTGTGTTTGCCATACACACCACCCTGCCATAAAAATTAAAAAATGGCACAACCAAAGATTGCAACTTGCCTTCTCTGGGATGAGCATGCCCGTTGTCCGGCATTCTGAAAATTCGTTTATCCATTTTATCACCTCCCGTCCATTTAATCCGTTATAACACTCCCCGACAATTCATTAATGCCGGCAAAACCGTTTGCCAACATATACTCCTCTATGCCTTGAACTGTTTCCGTAAATACATTGCTGTTGCTAAATCCGGCTGTTCCGATCTGGAATGCCAGCGCGCCGCCAAGCAAAAATTCAATTGATAGATACCTGAACCATAAGCTTGTTCTTCAATAAAAAGTACTTTTGCGTCATAGTCAACCAATTCATTCATATTTTTCTCCTTTTCTTTGAATTTCTTTAATAAACAGTCATATTTCATCTTCATTCTATATTTTCAAAGTACAAACAAAAAAACAACCCCTCCGAATAATCCATAAGGATTGTTACTTTTGGGGTTATATTAACAAATTCTAGAAAAAAGTCAATCAAAAAAATCAATCAATATTATCAATAATTTTAAGCTTTTCAGCTCTTGATAATTTCTTTATTCTGCGTTCCTCTTTTAACGCTTCTAACTTATCTTTTTATTCATTAGTTTATTTATAATATAAATATCTTTACAAAGATTTTTTCTGCTGAGACATATTAATTATATCCTTAACTAATCCATTGGATATATAATGCACTCCTCCTTCATCATTTTTTAACACAGTGGAGCGCATTGTAATCCTGATAACTTTACCCTCGGCAGAGCCTATTTTTACCCTGTCGCCTATTCCATATTGATTCTCAACTAAAACAAAAAGTCCTGAAACAAAATCTTTAACCAATGATTGCGCGCCAAAACCGATTGCCAGACCGATAACACCGGCGCCTGCCAAAATCGGCCTTATATCTATGCCGAATAAGCTTAAAATCATAAACAAAATTATGGCGCAAATAACTATATTTCCGATTGACATAATAACATGCCCCAAAGTTTCAGCTCTTTTTTCTTTCTGGGAAGTGTTAGTGTCGTCCCCATCATCAGCCATCTGCGTAAGCCGTCTTACGATTAATTTTAAAATTGCTCTGCCAAAAAAGAACAAAACAACAATCCACGCAATCTCTACCGCGTTTTGTTTGATTATATTGATTATAAATTCTTGCATAATTTTCTAGTGCGATTATTATCTCTTTGACCATTGCGGCGCTTTTCTGGCTTTTTTTAATCCGGGTTTCTTTCTTTCTTTTCTGCGGGCGTCTCTTGTAAGCCAGCCCTTGGCCTTAAGCGCCGGTTTTAAATTTTCATCCAGAGAAATTAAAGCTCGGGCAATGCCATGGCGAGCGGCTTCCGCTTGTCCTTTTTTGCCGCCTCCTCTTGTTACTATTGATATATTAACGTCTTTAAGATGGCCGGTTAATCTTAAAGGCTGTTTAACGATTAAAACACAATCCTCTATAAAAAAAATATTGGCTTTTTTTTCGTTAACCGCGATTTTGCCATCACCTTTTTTATACAAACGCACTCTGGAAACAGAGGTTTTTCTTCTGCCTGTGGCGCTGATATATTTCCCTTTAAATTTAATAATTTCCGCTTTTTTTTCGTCTTTTGTTTTTTGGGCCTTTTGCATAATTTTATTTAATAATCAGCCGTTTCAACATGGCTTTTCTAAATTTAACCGGCGGCAGCATTTCTCTTACCGCTCTTGATAATATTTCTCCGGGATTGCTCTCTAGCAGATCAGACATCTTCTTTTCTTTTAAGCCGCCTTGGTAGCCCGAATAATGGTAATATTTTTTTTGCTCCAATTTTTTACCGGAAAACTTTAGCATTTCAATATTAAAAACTTCAACTATATCTCCGCAATCTGAATTAGGCTGAAATTCCGGCTTATTCTTTCCCCGCAAAATCAAAGCAATATCAGTCGCGATACGGCCGACAGCCTTGCCTCCCGCGTCAACTTTATGTAATTTTCTACTTATTTTTTCCATAGTATTTTTTATAATATTTTCTATACTGAGATTTTTAGGATTTTTGAGAATTGTATCTCAAAAATCTTAACAATCCCAACAATCGCAACAATCCCATTTATAATTAAACTAACTCAATCTGCGCCATCTCAGCTCCATCGCCCTGTCTTTGCGGTAAATTAATAATTCTTGTATAGCCGCCTTTTCTTTCTTTGTATTTTTCACCAAGAACTTCCATTGCTTTTTTAATTGCCATTTTTTGAGGTAATTTCTCAATCAAAGATCTTCTGGCGGCTAAATCGCCTTTTTTTGCCGCGGTAATCGCCTTTTCAACTAACGGTTTTACGGCCTTCGCTTTCGCTTTGGTGGTTTTTACTTTTTCATATATTAAAATACTGGATGTTAAATTCCTTAACATCATTTCTCTCGGCTCTTTTTTTCTGCCTAAAATATTTTTTTTAACTCTATGCCTCATGGTTATTCGCTAAATTATTTTATGATTTTTTTGGCCGTCCTCGCTTTTTCTTTTTTTCTTTCACTTCATTTTTTTCAACCTTTTCTTTTTTTTCTTTTTTTTCAACTTCTTCTTTTTTTTCTGTTTTTTCTTCAATATCCCCGGTTTTATCTTCTGAAATATCTTTTACGCTTTCTTTCGGAATTAACGCTAAAAGCTGTTTAATTAATATTTCAACTGAAGCGCAAAAAGCTTCTTTTGGAGTAATTGTGCCATCTGTTTTAAGGTCTAAAACCAACTTATCCCAGTTAGTCATCTTGCCGACACGAACATTTTCAACTTTTACGCCGGCTAAAACAATTGGAGAAAAAATTGAATCCATCTCTATATAATTTACAATGTCCTGTTTTTCTTCACGGCTTTCAATGGTAACATAACCCATGCCTTTTTTAACATATATCTTGGCGTTTATTTTACCCGCCATATCGGTTATTGTACCAAGCTCTAAATCAGGATTAACAATTTCAACTTGCGAATTTAGCTCAATATCAGAGGCTTTAATTATTTTTTTTCCATGAACTTCCAAATTTAAAATAACCGTTTCATCAATATGCATTTTTAAGCGCAGTTGTTTAACATTTAAAATAAACTCTAAAATATCTTCTTTTAAATGCGGCAATGCCGTAAATTCATGGCTAACTCCTTCAATCACGATACCAACCGGAGCCGCGCCGGACAGACTTGAAAGCAGAACTCTTCTAACTGAATTGCCCAAAGTTACGCCATAGCCGGGAAAACAAGGTTCAACTATAATTCGCGCCTCATTATCACTTTCACCTTTGTTAAATTTTACATTTCTGGGTAAAGCGATGTTCTCCATATTTTTTTAATATTAATTAATAAATCTTAAATTATAATTCGCATGTCCCGTATTTGTAGAGACGGGTCAGCGAAGCTGATAACATTATTTTGAATAATATTCAATAATTTGCCGCACCTCAAAATTCGGATTAATCATATCCATGCCGGGTTTATGTAAAATTTTTACCGTATTTTCGGCTTTATCAAAATTCATCCACCCCGGAATTTCCTTTTTTTGCAAGGCATCCAGCATTATTTTATGTAATTTGCAGTCTTTTTTAGTTTTTCTTAGCGCGATTAAATCTCCGCTTTTTAAAATATAGGATGGAATTGTTACCTTTTTGCCATTAACCGCAAAATGCCCGTGGTTTACCAATTGCCTTGCTTGAGGACGCGAACTAGCAAAGCCGGAACGGTAAATTGCGTTATCAATTCTCATTTCCAAAAATTGCAAAAAATTCTCACCGGCATCTCCGCTTTTTTTCCGCGCTTTATCAAAAGTCAAACGAAATTGCTTTTCCAACAAGTTATATTGGCGCTTTGCTTTTTGTTTTTCATTCAATTGCGCGCCATAGCCGGTAATCCTGCGCCTTCCTTTTGAGCCATGAAATCCCGGCGGATAATTTCTTTTTACCATGGCGCACTTCGGAGTATTGCAGCGTTCTCCCTTTAAAAACAATTTTTCTCCCGCCCTGCGGCACTTTTTACATTTTGAACTTAAATCTTTTGCCATATTTGGAATTTCAGATTTTAGATTTTGGATTTATGATATAAAAATCATAAATCATAAATCTAAAATCATATATTATTAGACTCTTCTTGGTTTTCTGTGCCTGCAGCCATTATGAGGAATCGGCGTAACATCTTTAATTAAAGTAACATTCAAGCCATTGCTGTTCAATGCCCTAACGGCCGACTCTCTTCCTGTTCCAACGCCTTTTACAAAAACGCTTACTTCGGATAATCCATATTCTTCCTTTGCCTTTCCGACCGCTAAACGGGTAATAACGGAAGCGGCGTATGGAGTTGATTTTTTCGGTCCTTTAAACCCCGCGATTCCGGCGCTTGCCCAAGAAATAACATTGCCCTGTAAATCGGTTATAGTAACAATTGTATTATTGTATGTTGCTTTTATAAAGGCTTTTCCAACGGAAACGTTAGTTCGCGCTGTTTTCTTTTTCTTTTTTCGCGCCTTTTTCCCTTTTGATTTCTGGTCTCTTTCGGCTTTCTTTTTTTCTAATTTTTTCTTAATTTCTTCCGGCAATTCTTCCAAGCCCAAGTCAGCCTCGCTTTTCGGGGCATTGCCGCTTTTAACTTCTTTTTTACTTTTTTCAGCCTTAAGAGCAGTTGATTTTTCAACTTTTTTTTCTTTATTGTCCGTTGCTTCTTTGGACATAGCGGATTTGCCCGTCTTAGCTTCAGCGGCAGCGGATTTTTTCTCAGAAGCGGATTCCCCTGTTTTGACTGTAGCTTTTTTATCTTCTGTCATTTTAAATATTTATAATATATTAATTTTTATGTTTTTTGCGCTATTTGTTTCTTTACGGAAACAGCAGTTGATCTTCTATTTCCGCGAACTGTGCGATTATTAGTTTTAGTCCTTTGTCCTCTTACCGGCAAATTCTTGGCGTGCCTTGATCCGCGGTAACTGTTAATTTCTTTTAAACGCTTTATATTGCCAAGAACTTCCCGCCGCAAATCTCCTTCAACTTTATGCTGTTTTTCAATAATATTTCTCAAATTATTAGCTTCATCTTCTTTTAAATCTTTTACTCTCGCGTCAGGACTCACTTTTGCTGTTTTCAAAATATCATTTGCCCTTTTTAAGCCAATACCATAAATATAAGTTAAAGCGATTTCAACTCTTTTCTCGTTTGGTATTGTAACTCCAGATATTCTTACGGCCATATTATATTGCTGATTTATGATTTATGATTTTTGAATTAATAAAATAATTCATAAATCTAAAATCTAAAATTAATTTATCCCTGCCTTTGTTTATGCTTCGGATTTTTGCACAAAACAATCACGCGCCCTTTGCGGCGAATGATCTTGCAATCTTTACACATTTTTTTTACCGAAGCTCTGACTTTCATAGGTTATTCGCTTCGCGAACCCGCAACTACGAATACGGGACATGCGAATTATAATAATATTAACAAGAATTACATTCTGTATGTAATTCTGCCCTTGCTTAAATCATAGGGACTCATTTGCACTTTTACTTTATCGCCGGGCAATAAACGAATCCTGTGCATTCTCATTCGTCCGGAAAGATGGGCCAATATTTCGTGCCCGTTTTCCAGCATAACTTTAAATGTTGTGGCAGGCATTAATTCCAATACCTCACCCGTTACTTCAATAAACTCTTTTGAATCTACTGTTTTTTTATCTTGTTTTTTTGTCATTAATAAGTTATTCGCTTCGCGAACCCGCGCCTACAAATACCGTAGAACGGCACACGTGCGGGACATGCGAATGATAATATTGAAATTTTTCTTTACTTTAAAATTAATATTTTATTGCTTTCAATAAACACAAAAAAATTGGCAAAATTTAAAAATTCTACCAAAATAATATTGGTAATATTTTAATAATTTACTTGAATATTATAAAAATATTATATATCTAAATAATTTTATTGTCAAGTAAAAAATTGCTATTTTCAAAGAAATAAAATAATTATTTAATATTAGCAAAATTCAAGCACGGCTTTAATGCGCCTTACTCCTGCTGAGGAGGATTTTTCCTTTTTTATTTTGAATTTTCCCAAATTACCGATATTTTTCACATGCGGACCGCCGCATATTTCCATTGAAAATGCATCTTCACCTTTGCCTATGGTATAAACTTTAACCTTTTCGCCGTATTTTGATTCAAAAACTCCGGTGGCGCCTTGCTTTTTTGCTTCTTCAAGGCTCATTTCCCGTACTGTTACGTCTAACTTTTTGTTAATCTGTTCATTAACCATATCTTCCACTTTATGTTTTTCTTGATCGCTTAATTTTTCACCATGATTAAAATCAAAACGCAAGCGTTCAGCTGTGATATTACTGCCGCGCTGACAAACGTGACCGCCTAAAACTCTTCGCAAAGACTCAAGCAGAAGATGGGCCGCGGTATGCAATTTTGTGGTTTCTTCACCGGAATCAGCCAAACCGCCTTTAAATTTTCCCGCGCTTGCGGTTCGGGATAGTTCTTGATGTTTTTTTAAGGCTTCATTATATTCCTTATAAAAATCATCTGATAATTTAATATTTCTTTCTTGGGCAATCTCAATTGTCATTTCTATCGGATATCCGTAAGTTTGAAATAAATTGAATGCTGATTCTCCGTCAATTATTTCATCTTTTATCATTTTTTCACCCTTTTCCAAAGTTTTTTGAAACTTCTTTTCTTCTTTCTCCATTTCGGACAAAATAAATTCCTTGTTTCGTTTTAATTCTCCGTAAATATATTCATAATCACTAATCACTATTTCCGCAACCTCTTTTGTCCATCCAATATTGTTAATTCCGAGCTTACGGCCGAAACGTACGGCACGTCTAATTAAACGTCTGATAATATAACCTTGGTCAACATTTGACGGCGCGATTCCTTTGTCATCTCCCATTAGAAAACAAGCGCCTTTTAAATGATCGGCAATTACTTCAAAAGCGCGGGTATGATCGCGATAATTTTTATTGCCTGATAATTCTTTTATTTTTTCCAAAATATTTTCAAATAAATCAGTTTCAAAAACATTATCTTTTTTCTGGCTCACCATAGTTATTCTCTCTAAGCCGCCGCCAAAATCCACGTTTTTCTGCTTCAATTGTTCAAATCCGCTTTTTGTTTTTATATACTGAATAAAAACACTGTTGCCAATTTCAATAAAACGGCCGCAATCACAATTCACATGGCAGGGTTCATTTTTCCATTTTGAATTTTCGTGCCTTTTTAAATCCGCGCCCAAATCATAAAATACTTCCGAATCCGGACCGCCGATTTCACCAATCGGCATATTTGCCGGCTCGCCGGAACGGCTCCACCAATTTCTTTCATCTCCATAATAAAATATCCTGCCATCTCTCATGCCTGCTTTTTCTACGTTATCGTAATCCATGGCTTCAATACCAGCCTCTTTAAATAATTCTTGCCAAATTTCAACTGATTCATTATCTTGCTCTACGCCGATTTCCTTATTACCGGAATAAACCGTTGCGTATATTCGTTTTGGGTCAAGTTTAATTTCCTTAATTAAAAATTCAAAAAGCCAGCGCAGTTGTTCTTTCTTAAAATAATCCCCCAAACTCCAATTTCCCAGCATTTCAAAAAAAGTATTATGCCTGTTATCTCCAACCTCCTCTATATCTCCGGAACGAAATGATTTTTGGCTATTTGTAAGTCGAGCCCCTTCCGGATGAGTTTCTCCAGTCAAGTAAGGAACTAGAGGCTGCATACCTGAACTTGTAAAAAGTGAAGAGGGGTCATTTTCAGGAATCAATGACGCGCTGGGAATAATCACATGCCCTTGCTTTTTAAAAAAATTCAAATATTTTTGTCGTATTTGTTTTGAGGTCATAAATATGTTTATTTTAAAATAAAATTTATTTATGTATAATAATCCGAATATTTTGTATTAAAATTATAAATATTTTTTTTAACTTAAGCCATTTTTTAAATTTTTTTTTACACCCGCTATTGACAAATTGTAATTGATATGCTAGGATAATTTTAGTTAATTTGGGAATGGCTTTGGGCGCAATAACGCACCTGTCTACGCCCGCTGCAAATAGTAGAACTAGCCACTCCTGCTCACTAACATCGTGAGAAAGGGCCGCGTAAAATAGCGGGTATGGGATAACCAAATTAACTTTTTCAGCTTGATTGGTCTAACCTCTTGAGCTGTTTTCTTTTTAAAAAATTTCTCAAAAAACTATTAAAATGTAAAATTTCACCGCCCAGCCATGAATGACTTGGCTAAATTAATAATTTTGTAAGCCCTGCCTCTCGCGAGAGGCAGGGCTTATAAAATCAAATGTAGCATAGATATTTATGCCTATGCGGATTATGCAACCTGTCATCAATGCTCGTAAACACATTATTATACAAAAATAATTATATGTCAAAATCCATCATCCTATTTCCCTCTTCAAAAATATTGATTTTTATTTTTCTTGTCATATAAACAATTCTTTTGACAAATCATTCCAATGCGGATTTAATTTTGCAACCAATTTTTGTTTTTTCTCTCTGCGCCATTTTTTAATTTCTTTTTCTCTACTAATCGCATCATATACATATTGATAATGTTCATAATATATAAGCTTATTGCATGAATATTTTTTTGAGAAGCCGTTAATTACTCCTTTTTTATGTTCAATAACTCTTCTTTCCAAATTATTTGTCATCCCAATATAAATCGTACCGCTTGTGCTTGCCATAATATATACATAAAAATTGTATCCTTTTTTTTGCATAAATAAAAAAACTTTTTATTTGTCATTTCGAACTGAAGCGTCAGCGGAAGTGAGAAATCCCTTGAATGTTGTATTTTAGTACGTCTTATTTAAACAGGCAATTCTATTATATTTTCGCGTTTAAGGGATTTCTCCTCGCTAGCGCTCGTCGAAATGACAAAATTAACAGGTAAATTTAAAATAATATCGCACATAATTACACCTTAACACTTTTCAAACTAACATCTGAATAGCCATAAATCATCAAAACACAACTTCCTCCCCTTCTCCAAGAATGTTGGTTTTTGGTTTTTGGGATTTATTAAATTGTCTCCGTGAGCCCGCTTTAAATTTTACCGGAGGCTTTGACAACGCGTCTTTAAGGGAAATAGTTGAGACATCTTGCATAACAGCATCTTCTGATTTGTTTTTAATTTTTTTTAATTCTCTGCTTTTAAGTTCCTTGCGATTTTCAAGTTCTTGTTTTTTTTCTTCTCGTATTATTGTCAAACAATCACGGCAATAGATCGGGCGGATTCCATCCGGTTTAAAAGAAATCTTCGTATCTTTGCCGCAACGGCTGCATTTTGCCTCGTGTTTATAAACAGAATTATCAAGATTTTTAGCAACCGGGCTGATGCTGGAATTATTTTTTTTATTATCCGTTTCGCCGATATTTTTAATATTATTATTTTGTGTTTTACTATTTCTATTATCATATTCTTCCTCATCTTTGCCGCCGTCTTCATGCCAACGATTTATTTTATCTTCAACCACCTCTCTGGGTTTAGCATAGCGCTCACGGCAAACACTAATCACTTTTTGCGTATTTCCGGTTTTTTCAGAATCAGACAAAGGCGGCAAGCCTCTGGCTGAAAAAGGCTCGGACGCGATTCCGTCAATCATTAATTTTAAATAAACTTCATATTTAGGAAGATTAACAATATCTTCTTCGGTAAAAGTCGGTGTAAATTCAGGAACCACCCACTCGGCATCAGCCGCGCCCACGCGAAACACAATCAAGGTGCCGACATTGCCGAATATCGCGTTGCGCACTTTTTCTTCAACCTGCTCAACATATTGATGCGCTAAAACCAAATTCAAACGATATTTTCTGGCCTCGGATAAAATATTGGCAAAGCTGTCAGTGGCAAAATTTTGAAATTCGTCTACATATAAATAAAAATCTTTTCTTTCGCTTTCATCAACATCTACCCTGCTCATGGCCGCCAATTGAATTTTGGTAATCATCATCGCGCCTAAAAGGCGTGAATTATCTTCGCCGATTCTCCCTTTGCTTAAATTCATAATCAAAATTTTGCCTTCATCCATAATTTTCCGCATATCAATTGAAGATTTCACCTGTCCGACAATATTCCTGATTAAAGAGCTTGATAAAAATTGTCCGACTTTATTTTGTATCGGCGAAACCGCTTCAGAGGCGAATTTATCATTATAGCCGGCAAACTCATTTACCCAAAAAGCCTTTACAACCGGATCCTGAATTTTATCAATTACTTTTTTCCTGAATTTTTTATCAGACAGCATGCGGGTTACCGCCAAAAGCGTGGAACCCGGATAATCCAAAACCGCCAATATTGAATTTCTTAAAATATATTCAAGCCGCGGCCCCCATGAATCAGCCCACAATTTTTGAAAAACCCCCAAAAGTCCGGAGGCAACCAAATGCCTTAAATGCGGCGCGACATGCTCAACCACGTTAAAAGCAATCGGATTCTCCATATCCGCCGGATTAAAATAAACCACATCGTTGATTCTGTCCGTCGGAATATACTCAATCACTTTTTCCGCCAAATCCCCGTGCGGATCCACGATTGCAACGCCTTTTCCCGCGCGAATATCGCCAATTATCATATTTTCCAAAACCGTTGATTTGCCCATGCCTGTCTTTCCAATCAGATACATATGCCGGCGCCGATCGTCAATTTTGATTCCGAATTTTTGATTTTTATTGCGAAAAGTCGTTTCCGCAAATACTGTTATATCATCGTTGAACATATTTTCTTTTTAATATAAATCAGGCAAAAGGCAAATTGGACGGAGGCGAACTTTTAGCCTCGGCCGGGGCGATTTTTATTTTTTTCACGGGATATTTTTTATTAATATCTTCTTCAATACTGAATATCTCATCCAAATCACCGCGCTTATCTTTTATTTTATTATCATCTTCTTTTTCTTCATGGTTAGCGCCGCTCTCTTTCAAATCAACGCCGCCAAAAATATCTTCATCTTCGGGATATAAAGCCGCTTCACTTACCGCGCCCTCGCTTAAGGGCAGGCTCATTGGCGGTTCTGCCTTGCGGCCTGCCGCCTTTTGAATTAATGGCGCCTTAACTACGCTTTCAATTGGAAAATGCCACAAAGTCGCCAATTCTTCAACATTAAAAACTTTAGTTAAACGCCCTAAAAAATCGCTTCTTTTTTTATAGGCCGCCATTATTTTAATTTTTTTGGCATTAACGCGCGCTTCTTTAAAAAAATAAGAAGTTGAGGTCGCGGTTTTTTTCATGTCCGGCTTTAAACCGTTTAAATCCCAGTCGGTAAATTGCTTCATATAGCCCACAAAACCGTTAACAACTTTGGGTTTGTTCATATTTTCTTTCTTAGCCACATAAATCATCCTATTTTTTGCTTCAAAACCGATTTTTGATATTTTATTTTGAATAGCCTCAATCTGCTTTTTTTCCTGAGGTTTCAAATTCATCATTTTTAAAGCGTCATCAGCCGTTTCCGCTTCAGCAAAAGAACCCATGCTCCAGCTGAACGCCTGTTCGGTGAATTCATCAATCCAGCTCTTGATTTCGCCGAAAAACTTGGAAAAAGAGCCTTTTTCGGCCTTTACTTTTTCATTTAAAATTTTACCGGCTTCTTTGTTCAGTTCTTTTGTCCATTCAAAGTCAGTAGGCACGATAATCATCTGATACCAAAGCTGTTCACCCGGTCCCAGGCTGCTGCATAAGTCCATTAACGAAGCCATCGGGTCTTTAAACTGAAGTTCGGGCTTGCCGGCTGCCGTATCCTCAAAATCCTTATAAGTCCTAATCGGATAAGCGGGAGGATCGCTATAAATAAATTCCGCGCCCCAAATATCATATTCATCATCAGGATATTTAGTGGGGATATCTTCAACATAATCATCAACTTCGGTAATTTCAGCGTCAGGATACTGGGCATAAATCGCGGTTTCAACAAAATTGCGAAATGCTTCATGCGTATGGATTAAAAACTGGGTATATCCTTCTATACTGACAATTTCAAAGCTAAAACCAAGCTGATGTTTTCCTACCCAAAATTTTTCAATTAAACTAAAAGTGCCATGCGCTCCGCCAAAATATACAAATAAATTTTCTACCGCTTTAACTGATTGTTCATTTCCGCGCTGAATATCAATCGCCAGTAAAATATATTTTTGCTCTGCCGCCCATTTGCCTTGAATATAATCTACCCACAGTTCTTTGGCGCCATAAAGAATTACAAAAGCAACCGGAATCCACGCGAAATACAGCAAAAAAAGATATACTTGCTCATTCATGGGCAAGGCAAAAAAATTATAAATTGGCGACAAATCTAGGGTCATTCACAAAAAAAACATTCGCAAATAAAAAATATTAGCAAACTTCGCTCACTAATATTATACCATTATTCAAATCTTATCGCAAATATTTGGCCTTATTCCGCAGATGCTCCTGATAGCTTTTGCTAAAAACGGTTTCTCCATTATCCGATCGGCTTAAAAAATAATTATAATCCGTATCAACCGGATAAATCGCGGCATTTAAAGCGTTTAATCCCGGATTGCATATCGGACCCGGCGGCAAACCAAGGTTTTGATAAGTATTATAATCGGATTTAATTTTTGTATCTTCCAAGGAATAAACCGGCTTATCAACACCCGAAATGTACGCTAAGGTAGCGCAAGATTCTAATCCCCGTCCGTTTTTTACGCGATTCCAAAACAAACCGGAAACAATACGCATATCTTCGTAACCTCTTACTTCTTTTTCAATAATTGAAGCCATTGTTACGACTTCAAAAACATCGCGTCCTTGCCTTGCGGCATCCTCCGCCATCTTTGCCGTAAATTTATCAGCGAAATTATTTATCATCTTTTTTATAAGCACAACTTCATTATCATCTTTATAAATTCTATAAGTATCCGGAAATAAAAAACCCTCAAGATCGGCATTAGCCGGAATCGCGTTTAACATTTTTGGTTTTTCAAAATCAAAAGGCCAATTAGCCGCGCTTTTAGTTAAGCTTAAAAATTTCTGTTTAGTGGATACGCCTTCTTTTTCCAAATACTCCCCAACATCCGTTAAGCGCCATCCCTCAATAATTTTAACATCCCTTTCCCTGCTTAAAGCGCGCCCGCTTGCCAGAATAGAAACAATCTTTCTGATTGGCATTGAAGAATTCAGGATATATTCACCGGCCTGCAAAACGTTTTCCTTGTCTTGGCTTTTAACATAAAGTGAAAAATAAAATTTTGACTTGATTAAATCTTTTTCTAATAAATTTTCCGCGATCTGTTTTACGCTTTCTCCGCTGGCAACCCGAAAAGTTATGTCTTCGTAATTTTTAGTATCAGCTACGCCGATACTATATTGATACACAAAATAAAAACCGCAAAATACAGTTAAAATTAATAATATTATAATAAAAGTTAATTTTTTCATTTTTTTATAAATATTCCGCCTTGTTTTCTTCTTTTAATTTCTCCACGATTTTTTTTACATCAACAGAATTTTTTAAAGAAGAAACAAATAGCACGTCTTTTGTGTCAATTATCGCTAAATTATCAACATCATTAATAACCACGATTTTTTTCGGCACGAAAGAATACACTAAATTATTTTTTGCTTCCCGCGCGACCACATCTCCTTTAATTAAATTTTCATCATCTTCGGGCTTAAGAATTTTTTTAATTATACGCCATTTACCCAAATCGCTCCAACCGATTTTATTAGAAACACTCATAGCTATTTTATCAACTTTATCCGTAATCGCGCTTTCTATGGAAATTTTTTCTAATTGAGAATAGATTTTTTCAGCCTTCTCTAAATCATTTTTCAAAGTCAAATCCACTGCTTTGCGGCAGCTTTCATACATATCTTTTTGATGGATCTTAAAAAGATTAATTATATGTTCAAGCCGCCACAAATATATGCCGGTATGGCAATAATATACGCCGGTATTGATTAGATTTTGGCAATGCTCATAATTCGGCTTTTCCGCTATGCCCGCCACCTGATAAATCGCGTCTTTGGAATTTTTTTGCAAATTTTTTCCTGCTTTAAAATAAGTATAGCCGGTATCAATATAGTCCGGCCTGATTGCCGGCGTTAAAATATATTCGGGATTATTCAAAATAAAACTTTCGCTTGACTCCAGCAAATTTTGAAAAGCCGAATTGTCGGAAATAAAATCATCAGACGGCAGAGACGCGATTACTTCTTTTTTATCGCAAAATTTCTCCAAAAAACACACTTCCAAACACATTGCCGGACCGGTATTTCTGGTATCGGTTTCAATAATTAATTGCTTTTTGCTTATTTCCGGAATTTCATTCAATGCCTTTTCAATAAAATCTTTGTTAATGGAAACAAAAACATCTTTATCGGTTTTCAAAATTCCTTGAATCCTTTCGTAGGTTGTTCGGACCATCGTTTTGTCCCCTACCACGTTTTGAAATTGCTTGGGATTGTTTTTACGGCTCATCGGCCAAAGCCTTGTTCCGATGCCGCCGGCGCGGATAACTATTTTCATGATTGTTTATATTAAAATTTTAACTGATATAATTTTAGCAGATTGACGGGCTTTCGGCAATTAAATCGCCCTGGCTGGCGCGACTCCCCATCTGACAATTAAATTTGAAAACAAAACCGGCACGATAAATTTAAACACAATGCTTGAGGCGATAATTATGGAATACAAATTCGCGTCAATTATATTGCTGTCAAATAAAATTTTAATGATTATTATGCTTGTGCTGAATCTTACTGAAAGGCCTATCCCGAGCAAGATTGACTGCTTTGCGCCAAGCTCTTTTTTGGCTGCCAAATAGCTGCCTAAAATTTTCGCGGTTTTTGAAACAGCCACCACTAAAAGAATTAGCAATGGACTTGCCAGCAAAATATTTATGTCAATTGACAATCCCACCCAAAGAAAAAATATCGGCGTAAAAAAACCGTAACAGAGCGCTTTGATTTCACTTTCAATCGTTAATAAGCGCGCCTCGGGCATAAATGTTTTTAAAGCAATTCCGGCAAGCAAAGCGGCAATCGGCGTCGCGTGCGCGTATTCGCCGATTCCGATAAAAAGAAAAAGTAAAAACAAAGAAAATAAAAAAACAATTTCTACCGGAAAATGATTAAAACTTTGCGCCTTGCTTTTAAACTTTGAAGCTATGTAAGTTAAAAAAAATAAAAACAGCAAAGACAATAAAACCAAAAATATATTAAGCTGCGAGGATGACGCCGCCGTTCCGGTTAAAAAAATCACGCCGATTAAGACTGTCAATTCAATTAAATTATCAAAAAACCCGATTCCTATTATGCTTTGTCCGAGCTTGGTATTAATTATTTTAAACTCATCCAAAATCGGAATCAATATCGCCTCCCCCACTGTCGCGAAAGATAAAGATACAACCAGAGAAACCAGCCAGCTATACCCAAAAACAAAATGAATTAACAAACCTCCGAAAACCGCTTCCAAAAAAATAATAAAAAAAGTGGATTTAAAAATAAAAGCGCTTGATTTTTTAAATTTTTTCAAATCAATTTCCAGGCCAATCATAAACAACAAAAAGTACATGCCCAGTTCCGCCAAAAAATTAAAAGTTTCTGATGATGTTATTGCCGTAAACGGATTATAAACCGCGAAAATCGCCCCTAAAATCAAAGCTGAAAAAACCCATGGAATCCTGAATTTTTCAATTAATCTCCCAAATAAAAAGACAAACAAAAAACACGCGCTTAAAAATAGAAAAATGTTCATAGAATTTTTTTAACAAATACGATTTTTTATTAAATTCATTAAATCTTTCTCGCTATTATAAATTCCGTGTCTTGAAAAAACTAAAAATACAAAATCTCCATTTCCCAATAATTGAAAAATTAATCTATATCCTTTTGATTTACCGCAATTTTCTTTCAATGGCACAACTCTGGCTTTATATATTTTACGTCCGCCAAAACCGGGGTATTGTTCAATGCCCGGAGTCTCGCTTAATCCCTTTAAACAAAAAAGGCGCCCCCATGCCTCTAATGACTTTTTTGGTTCGGGAAAACGCTTTAAATTTTTATAATCTTTGTTGATTTCGCAATGATATATAATCAGCATGCCGCTTTTTTAATCTTTATCCATTTCGCCGTATTTATTGCGATAATATGCAAGATTATAATCAATTATTTCATTTGGTTTTGTCGCGATCCATGGAGCTTCGCCATGGCTGGCATTTTTCATTTCAGTGCCGGAAAATTTTTCCCACTTATCGGCAATATCATCCATCATTATTAATTCTTCTTTTGAAAATAAATTTAAATCAAAAGTTTTCAGAGCCTCAATGTGCTGCTGGTCATTATAACCGTTGCCTACCTTTCTTTTTGATATTTTTATATCAACACCGTTCATTTGTTTTATTATTTGTTCAGCTTTTCGCGGCACAGGACCATTTTCCCAACGCAAATATTTATCACCGGTTACTGATTTCCCATATTTCTCAAAAAAATCAAAATCAAGGAAGTATAATAACTTCATCATTTTTAATTTTCCAAGAGTTCCGTTTTTAATCTTATTCGCAAAGAATAAAATTATATTATAATATTTTTTTTCATTTATTCTGCTCATATATATATTATAGCATACAATTATACTTTTTAAAAAATATTAAAATTATTTGAGTTATTTTTGAAAATTTACGAATTTTCAGGCTTTTTCGCAATAAAACCCCGAATGCTTTAATCTTGGCATATTTTTACTTGCCTTACCACGCCACATAGTGCGTGTGGCGTGGTTGGTGGTTTATTTATTTTGGTTTTTATTTAACAAAAAATTGACTTTTTTTTGACTTTTTTTGTTTGACATAAATTATTTTTTGTGCTATATTTTTAAGTCATCATCGGCAAAAATTATGTTTAACTTTTAAATAAATATATTATTTTGAAAGGAGAATGCCATGTACAAGCACAATAAGGATTCGCACATTGAAACATCATCCACCGGAGCAAGAACTTGCACGCTCCAAAAGGGAAGTAAACACTTTTTTACCCTCAGCAAATAATTAATAAAGATAGCGGCGTAGTCATGCGCGGCGGGATGCATATCTGTTCGCCAATTTTCGGTTCACCTGAAGGCAAAAGAATTTTTTCTTCTGCTCCTCAACACGGGGAACTCCGAAATGTTTTTTGGAGTCATAATTATTTCGACGATAAAGAGTGTAATTTTAATTACGAATATTGTCATTGGGGTGTAATCATAGATTACGATGTGTCTTATCTAATTTCGGACAATTGTTTTAAGATTAATACCCAAATTTTTAGTTACCAAAAAATTCCTATACCCATTGAGCTCGGCTGGCACCCATACTTTAACGCCCCCGATGGCGGTGAAGTGAAATTTGTTAATAGCGATGTTTCAGATATTGTCATTCAGCAAGCCTATGGACCAAAAGTTTTTCCTGCAACTGACACAATTCTTATAAAATTAAACGGAATTGGTACGGTCAGAATGGAACTCGCCGAAGGCTTCAATAGAGGCAATGTCTGCGTCTGGACAGATTGGAGACAAAAATATTTTTGCGTTGAACCTCTACTTTCATATCATGAATTTGATACCAAAAATGGGATTTACCTTCAGCCTAGTGAGGCGCTTGCTGCCAACTTTTCAATGTGTTTTGAGGATTAAATTTTTAATCAAATAAACAAGCAGGAGGAAAAAATGATTATTAGCCTAGAAGAGAAGAGGGGCGGCTTTGTGCCAAATACTACCTATTGTTTTAATCCACCAGTTAAAACAACATGTTTGTTAGTAAATGGGCAAAGCGGATGGACACAAAAATTTTTTTCTAAGGGATGGTGCCTAAAATACGAAAAGGGCGAAGGAATTTTTCAGGGAAAACCTCTCAACGAAAAATTCGTCCACTTTTTCAAGGTGACCTACGGTTCTGGTGGTAGTAAAGCAATTGAAACCAAGGCACCTGCAAAAGCCTAAAAACTATCCTTGCGTCAACTATTAGTGAAAGGGGCTACTCAGGTTAAAAAACTTTAGTAGCCTCGTTTTTATTTCTTTACTCTATTTTTGAATTATTTTTTTGACAAATTTTTCCAAAAATGCTATTGTAAATTTACTTAATAGAGCAAGAAAATATACTCTTGACTGAAAAGGGTATGTTTTTTATTTTATATCAAATTATATCAAAAACTATGGAAATAAGAAATATCGCTATTGTCGCGCATGTTGATCATGGCAAGACAACCTTAACCGATGCTTTGATGCAACAAACGGGCATGGCGGCGGAAGGGGTTAGCATGGATTCGGACGCGCTTGAGCAAGAACGCGGGATTACAATCTATTCAAAAAACACTTCCGTGAATTATAAAGATACTAAAATCAATATTGTTGATACTCCCGGACATGCCGATTTCGGCTCGGAAGTTGAGCGTGTATTAAGATCAATTGATTCCGTGCTTTTGGTAGTGGACGCGCAAGAAGGTCCGATGCCGCAAACAAAATTTGTTTTAAAAAAATCGCTTGATCTCGGTTTAAAGCCGATTGTAGTTATTAACAAAATAGATAAGCCGGCCGCAAGGCCGGACGAAGCGCAAGAAATGGTTTATGAATTATTTCTTGACTTAGGCGCGAATGACGAGCAATTAAATTTTTCAATTATCTATACGATCGCGAAAAAAGGCATTGCCAAAAAAAATCTTAATGATGATTCCAAAAATTTGTCGCCCCTGCTTGATTTAATTATTGAAAAAGTTCCTGTCGCTTCAAGCGAAGAAGCGGGAAACAAGCCATTTCGCGTACAGCCTTTTAATTTAGCTTATGATAATTTTCTCGGACGGCTGGCAATCAGCCGCGTATATGAAGGAAAAATAGCAGCCGGAAGCCAAGTTATTATAAAAGACAATGAAGGAAATACGCGTACCGGAAAAATCTCAAAACTCTTTACCTTTGAAGGATTGCAAAGAAAAGAAGTGAAAACAGCCGCAACCGGCGATATTATTATGACGAGCGGCCTGCCTAACATTTATATCGGTGAAACTATCTGCGAAAATAGCGAGCAAGAACCTTTGCCGGCTATAAATATTGACAAGCCGACAATTTCTTTGAATTTTTTAATAAACAGCTCGCCATTTGCCGGCCGTGAAGGCAAATTTATTACTAACCGCCAGCTTAAAGAAAGGCTTGAAAAAGAGCTGGAAGTTAATGTCGGCTTAAAAATAGACTTTTCCGCGGTAGATCATTACAAAGTTTACGGCCGGGGTGAAATGCATATAGCAATTCTTTTGGAAAATATGCGGCGCGAAAGCTATGAACTGCAAATATCCCAGCCTCAAGTAATAATCAAAGAAATTGACGGCGTAAAACACGAACCATTTGAAGAAGTAACAATAATCGCGCCTGATGATATGACCGGCGTTGTAATTGAAAAACTTTCCAAGCGCCGCGGAAATATGCTGGAAATGAAGCCGGAACACGGCAGTGCGAAAATTATTTTTGAAATTCCAACTCGCGGACTTTTAGGCTATAGGAATGAATTTGTGGTTGACACTCGCGGCGAAGGCATAATTTATACGCGCGTAATCGGATTTAAGCCATACGCCGGCAAAATTGAAAAGCGCGAAGTCGGATCAATGATATCAATGGCTACCGGTAAAACGCTTGGCTTTTCATTATTTAACCTGCAAGATAGAGGAAACTTGTATATTCCCGCCGCTACGGAAGTTTACGAAGGAATGGTTATCGGTGATGTTGCCAAAGGTAATGATTTAACAGTTAATCCCACAAAAGGCAAACAGCTCACCAATATGCGCGCATCCGGAGCGGACGAGGCTATCCGCTTAACTCCGCCGATTGAATTAACGCTTGAGCGCGGAATGGGCGTTATGAGCGATGACGAATATTTGGAAATAACTCCGAAAAATATTCGCTTAAGAAAAAAATATTTAAGCGAGAATGAGAGGGTTAGGATGAAGAGGAAAAAATAAAAAATCGCAAGAACGCGCCGCGGCGCGTTCCTACCTGGATTTGGGCGTAATAAAAAACCCCAAATATTTGCCGAACATCAACCTTGTCTGCGCGTCAAGCCCTGGGATTGCTCCAAAAATAACTATGCTAAACGGCAATACAAGCCATTGCAAGAACATAATAGCATATTTAAAAAATCCATATTTCTTCGGTTTTTTCGGCAATAAAATTGTTGAAAGAATGGCTGACAAAACCAAACCAAGCATGGCAAGCGTCATTAACGCTCTGGTAACAACAGGCAAATTTGTTGATAAAACCGTGGCGTTAAATCTATCACCCCCCAAAAACATGGGCATCCAACCGATAAAACCGATAATCAAAGCGTTTGTCGCCCAAGAATGAAACCCGTAAAGCTGTACGAAAATACGGTTGATTAATTTTCCTTTTTTAAATTTAGGCCAGCGCTTAATCCCGTTAAAAAGCAAATACGGAATATTTTCCACGCCCCAGCCCCAGCGCCTTTGCTGTTTATACAAATTTTTCGCGGTCTGCCAGACCGTGTCATCCATGGTTACATCCATTGACACCGGATAATACAAAGGCTCAACCCGATAATCACCGTTATAATTACAAAAACAATGCCAAAAAATGCGTGAATCCTCGCTCACCATGGTTTTTCCCCAAAATCCGGCCTCAACCAAAGCCCGCCATGTCATTGAATGAGAAGAATAAGTGGCTAATTTTTCCTGCCGTATCTGTTGCATCATCTGCCAAAAAGTATTGGAAGAAGCCGCTACTCGCGCGAAAAACGACGCTTGCCAAACATTATTATGATAAAGCGGTATCGGCTGATAGCTTGCCCTATACGGATTTTTTACAGTTAAAAATTTATAAGTTAAACAATGAAAATAATCAGGATAAACAACTGTGTCAATATCAAAAACGCTTACCAAAATTTTATCATAATCCAAACCGTTTTTGTCAATTAAATTGTCTTCCACAATTTTAGCCGCCCAAGACTGATTAGCGCCTTTGCCTTTTAACTCGCCTACCAGCCCATCAGGATGCGTTGTTACGATAAAATTACGAAAAAATTTCGCAAATTCTTTTTTTGCGGCCTCCGCTCTTGCTTTCAGCTCTGAACCGCCCCTTTCCTCTACTGACAAGACCAATATCATATTTTTTTCCAAATAGCCCGTTTCCGTTATCGCTTTAACGCTCTGGCTGATTACTTCAAGGCTTTCACAGGCGATTGGAAAAATTATCAAATGAATAACATCGTCCCATTTAATTTTTATTTTAATATCTTTACCGCTGACTAAATCAGTTCTTTTTAATATTTTACTGTCAAGAGAATACAATTTATTTCGCCAATCAATTTTCATATTTTTTTTAGTTTTTCGGTAAGACGAAAGCAAATGAATGCCAAGATAAAAAACCAAAAGCAGCCAGTAAACATCAAACGCGATAATAAAAAAAGCCACGACAACAGGATAAAAATACGAAAAAATTAATAGCAAAAGAATAGTTGACCAAGACAAAAAACCGGGTAAAATTTCTAAAACCCGGTACAATTTATAATCCTTGCCTAGCAATTCGGTGGCTTTGCCGATTTTAAGATAATCCATAAAAATTCAAAAAACTGATTATTTTTTTATATTATAAAAATAGCAAATATTAAAGAAAAAATCAAATAATTCAATTAAAAAAAAGATAAAAAAGAAAAAGGCGCGGTTAAACACGAATAAATCCGTATTAACCGCGCCTTATATTTTAGCGCCCATTTGTCTTTAATCAAGGCTATAATTAGGCGCTTCTTTGGTAATTATTACATCATGGACATGGCTTTCGCGCAGACCGGCGGCGCTAATTTTAACAAATCCGGCTTTTTCTCTTAATTCTTCAATGGTCCGGCAACCCGTGTACCGCATACCAGCCCTTAATCCTCCAACAAGCTGAAAAATATTCGCGGAAAGTAAACCCTTATATGGCACGCGTCCGACAATGCCTTCCGGAACCAGCTTGTTATTATTTTCAACTTCTTCGATTTGTCCATACCTATCTCCGCTTCCCTTTTTCATTGCTTCAATAGATCCCATACCTCTGTATAATTTATAACTGCGTCCCTGAAAAAATATTAACTCGCCTGGGCTTTCCTCTACTCCGGCAAAAAGTCCTCCAATCATCACAACATGCGCGCCCGCGCCGATAGCTTTTGTAATATCGCCTGAATATTTTATACCGCCATCGGCAATCAAAGGCACGCCTGTTTTATTTGATATGGACTTACAATTCATTATAGCCGTAACTTGGGGAATTCCTACACCCGCCACTATGCGAGTTGTGCATATAGATCCCGGCCCTATTCCGATTTTTACTCCATCAACTCCGGCCTTAATAAGATTATCCGCGCCTTTCGCGGTACCGACATTGCCAGCAATCAAATCAATATCATCAAAATTACTTTTTAAAATTTTCACGGCATCTATAACATTTTTTGAATGACCGTGAGCCGTATCAATTAATATAACATCAGCGCCTGCTTTTAAAAGCGCTGCTACGCGCTCTTCCATATCAGGACCAACGCCAACAGCGGCTCCGACTCTTAATCTGCCCTTATTATCTTTGCAGGCGTTAGGATATTTTTTTATTTTCTCAATATCCTTTATGGTTATCATACCCGTAAGCAATCTATTACGTTTTTTGTCAACAACCAGAAGTTTTTCAATCCTGTGTTCATGAAGCAGTTTTTTAGAATCTTCCAGAGTAATTCCCTCTGATACCGTAACAAGATTCTTACTAGTCATTACCGCTGAAATCTTTTTCTCCATATCGATTTCAAATCTTAAATCCCTATTTGTCACAATCCCGACCAAATAACCTTTGTCTGTAACAGGAACCCCTGAAATACGGTACTGCTCCATAAGCTTAAGCACGTCTGAAACAGACTGATCCGGATTAACAGTAATTGGATCAATAATCATACCGCTTTCCGATTTCTTTACTTTTTTTACCTCTGTAACCTGACTTTCTATGCTCATGTTTCGATGTATGAAACCCAATCCGCCCTCTCGCGCCATACTTATTGATGTTTTGGCCTCAGTTACAGTATCCATGGCAGCGCTGATGATAGGAATGTTTAAGCTAAGGTTTTTAGTCAAGCGGGTATTAATACTCACGTTTTTGGGCAATACATCAAAATAATCCGGAACCAATAAAACATCATCAAAAGAATATGTTTCTTCAAGTGCTATTCTAGCCATAATTTTTTCTCCTTTTCAAATTCAGTAACAATTTTTAAAAAACAATGCCGTCTTGTAAATAAAATCTCCTATTCCTCCTTATAATATAAGATTTTTAAAAAATATATTCTCAAAGAGCTTTCAGCGATCTTAACATAAAAATTATAAAAAATCAAGCTCAATCAATTTATCTATTTTTTTCTAAATCCTCTTCTTTTTTCCTTAAATCCTCTATTATATCCGCCTCTTTTTTTTCCTTGATAACCGCTTGCCATCGTTACGTTGCTTTTGCTTATAACAATTTTTTTAGCTCTAAAATTTGTTCCTTTCAAAAATTTAATCACATTGTCCGCGCGTTTTTTATCAACTGAAAAAATTGAATACTCGGGCATTAAATTTATCTTTCCGATTTCAACGCCTTTTAAATTTTTATTTGAATTAACCAACGCGAAAAGCCCTTTAATATCAAATCCGTGTTTTCTGCCAAAATTAATCTTCAAACTAATATCATCTCCGCCTCCTCTTCTTTCTCGGGAAGGCTTGGCCTTGGCATTCAAGTCGCGGGCATTTTTGTAATCATCTAAAATACGGCTGAATTTATGGCTTAAAAACAGCTTTATTAAATCTTCTTTATTTATTTTTTCCAGCCTTTTCGCGAATTTTTGAAAATATTGTTCATTGCCGGTTTCTTTAATATCTGTTTCTTCCATTTCTTTCAAAAAATTATCAATCTGCTTTTGGCAAATTTCTTCTCCGTTTGGAACTTTTTTATATTCAAATTTCTTGCCTATAGCGCCCTCCAGCTCTTTAATTCTTCTTATCTCTCTCTGACCCAGAATAGAAATAGAAACCCCGCTCTTCCGGGCTCTTCCGGTTCTTCCGCTTCTGTGCGTATAGGCTTCGTTTTGGCCGGGAAGATTGTAATTTATAACGTGAGTTAGATTGCTCACATCTATTCCTCTTGCCGCCACGTCTGTCGCAACCAGCAAACAAATCTGCTTGCGTTTAAATCTATCCATAATTTTTGTCCGCATGCCTTGCGAAATATCGCCGTGCAGAGCTTCCGTGTCATAATTGGCCTGCTTTAGCTTGTCGGATATTTCTTGAGTTTCTCTTCTTGTCCGACAAAAAAGAATGCCGTAAACTCCAGGCAAATAATCCAAAATTCTTTTTAAAGCCTCAAAACGATCCCTGGCCTGGACTACATAATATTCATGGGTTACTTTCTCCGCTCCGATATTTTTCTCTCCCGCGCTTATCTCTTGGGCTTCATTCATATACTGCCTGGCGATTGAACGAACTCTCGCGGAGATGGTTGCCGAAAAAAGCAAAGTCTGTCTTGTTTTCGGAGTTTCATTTAAAATGGCATCCAAGTCATCTTTAAATCCCATATCAAGCATTTCATCGGCCTCGTCCAAAACCAGCCGCTTGATAGATTGAAGTTTTAAAACTTTTCTTCTGATTAAATCATGAACGCGTCCGGGAGTGCCCACAACAATATTGGTTCCCCTTCTTAACGATTTAATTTGAAAATCAATTTTTTCTCCGCCGTAAACCGCGGTAACTGTAATTCCTTTTGAATATTTGGCGAATTTTTTTATATCTTGTGAAATCTGAAGGCACAATTCCCTTGTCGGGCAAAGAATTATAGCAAACAAATCCTTTTCATTTGCCTTCATCTGATTTAAAATCGGCAAACCGAAAGCCGCCGTTTTTCCTGTTCCGGTTTGCGCTAAAGCGATTAAATCCTTTTTTGATTTTAATATAAACGGGATAACCTGTCTCTGGATAGGGTAAGGATTTGTAAACCCTAAATCGTCAAGGCTCTTCATTATTTCAGGATTCAGGCCAAGTTCTTTAAATGTTGTCATAAATTGTTATATTTGCCCCAATCCTAAAAATATTAATTTTGTCTATATCTATATTAAAGAGTACAAATAGTCTTATATTTAATTTTTTTAAAAGCACAACCATAATAATCCCATAATTTTTATTTTTTGTCAAGGTCTGCAAAATAAAAATTTTATCAATTTTTTTGTTTTATTTCATCCTTCTCCAATCCTTTATCTCCAAGCTCCCTCTCCCCTTATCTTCAATAGTAAGTTTTTGTTTGCTTTTCCAGCCGTATTTTTTAATAATCTCCCTTGGAATAACCACTGAATAGCTGTAACGGGATGATTTTGTTAATTTTATAATGCGTTTAGCCATATTGCCATTATAGCACATTCCATAGAATGTGCTAATGGATGATCGTAAAATTTGAAATAAAAAAACTGTATATCTAAATTACACAGTTTTTTTGTTTGTAAAAAATTATTAAATAAACATTTTTTTCGCCCAACCGAATATACTAAACTTCTTTTCTTCATCTTCCACGTCTTTCAATACATTATTTATGTTATCTTGAAAACTCTTTATTTGTTCCTCGATTATTGCTTTATCAGCGGAATTATCAACTTCGTCTTTCGTTTTTTCCAGCTCATTTAATCTTTTCTTGGCTTCTTGCATTTCTTTCTTAATTTCTTTTGTTTTTTTGAAATCAGTACCGAATAAAAATTTTCTAACTTTGTTTTTATTCTTTACTTTTTCTAAATTCGGGGTTACCTTGTCTTCGGAAGCGTTCTGTTGTCTGGCAATCTCTCTTACCTGCTCGCCAATACCGCCTAAAGACTGACGATCAGCCACGTCTAATAAATTTTGGACAAAATCAGCAACCGCGCTTCTATGCTCATTGGCGGATTTACTTTTAAGCTGTTTTGCTTTCTCTTTTTTATTTTTTGCTGTTTCTCGTAATGCTTTTGACTCGTCTATATTATCCGCTTTTTTTTGCTCGCCCATTTCCTTTTTCTCGGAAATTTGTGTAGGTACAGGCTTGTTGCTGTTCGCGTCATTTTCACTTTGCGCAAAAGCCGGAATTGACATAAACACCATAAATAAAATCATGGCAAATAATTTAATTTTCATAGTTTTTTTATTTTAATTATTAAAATATATTTATAATTTTATTATACCATGCCTCCGAGCAAATATAAATACACCCTAAAAAGGGTGTATTTATATTTGCTCGGGGTCGCGGACGATGTTCGAACTAATATTTTAAAATAAATATATTTGTATCTATAATCCTTTTTGAATTTGCCATAAAAAATAATAATCATTATTTATTACCTCATCTGGGACAGACGAAGCCTCAATGAAATCACCACCTATATCCGATAACTTGTGTAAACCACCAAGTGCTAAAATGTTTTCAAAATTTAACCCAAATTGATTATTAGCAAATAATCCAGCGGACAATAAAAGACTATTGAAAATAATTTTCTCCTTACCTTTATTAGTAAATTTTTTTTGATGAGTTTTAAACACTCTGCTTAATTTTTTTAATTCTGGTTTTATAATGTCACTTGATATTTCTTCAATTATTTTTTGCTTTGTTTCTTCCTTACTTAGTTCTATGGCCCTTTTTACTGAAAGTCTGTATGCATCAAAAGATTCGGCTTCATTATTTCTAAAATCAACAAGTTTCTCCAATGAAGCATTCATTACAAAAGGCAACTTATGAGTAAGTCCATTAAAAATATCATTTTCATTAGATATTTCAAGATTATTTGCGTTTAAATAGCTAATGATATCGCTCTCAATTTTTCTATTTGTAAGATAATTTACTTTTTGATTGGTGATAAGAAACTTTTGCATTATCACATCATTAAATATTGGCACAACAGGTATTTCCCAAAGACCCAACTTTTTAATTTCTTCTGGGTTAAAGGTGTAAGGTACAAATTTTGTAAACTGTTTTAAGCTTGCGGGTACTTTTATAAATCTAAATGCTTCGGCTCCAAGATAATTATCCTTTCCATCAAAAACAATAGAATTTTTTGTATCCATTGTTACTTTAACATTTTTTCCAATATCAGATATTACTTTGTCTTCTATTTTATCAAATGCTTCTTGTAGAGTTTTTTCTTCCAATATTTTTTTCTTTAAGCAAGGCTTGCAATAGCCTCTGAGTGCCGGGTTTATTGTTATTAACTTACTTTCAAATAATGGCTTTAATATAACAGTTATAACAATGTCCCCAAGTAATCTATCAATGAAGTTATCTAATTGTTTTTCATTTTTAAAGTCAAAACCAGTCTCGATATGATGATAAACATGTTCGAAGGGATTTAAGATAACTAGTTTATCGGCATAAAGAGCATTAAATGTGGCTAATTCAAACACATTTCTTGTTCTGCATATCAAATTAGCGCAAGGATGAATGCCACCACTCATAGAGCTGTTAACAGCGAAATTAAAAACGCTATCTTTGTAGTCCTTTTCTGCTGATTTTTCAGCTAGCATATAACATTGAAATGCAATTTCTAGTATTTCTTTTATGTTAATTTTTCTAAAAACATCTATTACGTCTGGCGGATTAACTATCCCTTTACTTAAAAGATATTCAAAATATTTTTTCATAGTAGTTGTTTTTTAAATTATTAATTTATTATAATCTTATGCTCATTTTCTCAAAAAATCAATACTTATTTTACAAACACAACCATAAATATGATATAATAACCCCATATGAAAACTCAACAAATAAAACAAAAATTAAAAAACTATCTAAAAACTTTTAAACAAGAATTATGTCTACTTTAATAAATAATTCCTTAACTGCTTATTTAAATATTTCCTGCCCGATCCGCTTTTTAAAAATTTCTCTCTACCAATAGCGTCTTGCTTTTCTATGTATGCTTCGTAATAAATTAATTTCCAATTATTTTTCATAGCTTGCCGCGAGATGGCGAAACCATTTTTCGTGGCTTGCCGCGAGATAACTTTGTTATTTTTCGCGGAAGTAGTGCGGCAACCGCAACCTTTTTGATGATCGTTTATCCTTCGTTTTAAGTCGGAAGTATAGCCAATGTACCAAGACTTGTCTTGTCGGCATTCTAGTAAATAAATGTAAAACATACTTTTTTCTTAAAATAATAACATTTATAGTATAACATAAAACACGTCGGATAAAGACGTGTTTTTATGCATGATATTTCTAAACGATCTGACATAAATTTTTTTTATATGGCAAGGCTGTGCGTAATCCACGTTCCTTGCCGCGTAAAATGCGCAAGCGCATCACGCGGCTCACGTAAAAATGCTTTTTAAATTTTCACCTTATAATGTTGTGACATGCCAATTTTTGATGTGGCGTGCCACGAGATGCCCTTGGGCATTTTTCGTGGCTCGGAGGCAGGGATTCGAACCCCGATAGCCAGGACCAAAACCTGGAGTCCTACCATTAGACGACCTCCGAATTTATTATATTTTTATTACTTCAACCCGGCCAAACAACTAAAAACCACCTCTTTGGCGGTTAATTAATTATATATTAATATATTTTTTAAAAAAAGTAAAGGGATAAAAAACAAAAACAAAAAACTAATGACAAAAACAAAAAACCATGCTAAGATAATCAAAGAAATCAGCGAGAAAGCTGTTTTTTAATTTAATTAAAAAATTCTTAATTATTAATTTTTAATTAATAATTGGTTAAGGCCCGTTCGTCTATCGGTTTAGGACGTTAGGTTCTCATCCTAGAAAGAGGGGTTCGACTCCCCTACGGGCTACAAATACAAAAGCTCTGCGACAGCAGAGTTTTTGTGTTTGTGGCCCGTAGGGGTGAGAACCGCTGATGATTATATGTGTTAAAATATAACAATACTTAAACTTAACTTTCTCTTGATATTTCCACCCTGCAGGAACAATGATGGCGTGGGCCTCGGCCCTTCGACTCCCCTACGGGCTACAAAATAAACCAAACTACCTCCGCCGGCAAAACCATCGGCTGGCTATATAAGTTGATATTGGCACTGATAAAATTAAGCCGATGCTGCCGGTTAAGGCGCGGATTATTTCTGTGGCAATCAATTCCGTATTAACGGCTTGCGTCCAAGAAGAAAAAACGCTTTCTCCTGAAACAAACAAAACCAATAACGGCAAAGAAACGCCTGCGTAAGCTAAAAAAAGCGTATTTGTCATTGAGGCGATATGCGATATTCCGACTTTATAGGCTTTTGAAAAAACCGCTTTACTGTTTAATCCCCTATCGGCCGAAGCAATTTCTTTAACCGTGGAAACTTGCGCGATCACAACATCATCCAAAACTCCCAAGGCGCCGATTATAATTCCGGCCAAAAGCAAGCCTTGCAAGTTAATGCTTAAGCCGTCAATATTAAAAAGAAAAAGCACGTCCTCGGAAGCCGCTCCGGTTAATTTTGCCAAACTGACAAATAATTGTGAAACCACTACGGTTAATAACAAACTTATAAATATGCTTGCAAAAGCCAAGTGCGCCTTTGGCTTAAAGCCTTCCGTAAGATAAATAATAATCAACAAAATCGCGACTGAACCGATGATTGTTATAATTAAAGGATTAGCGCCAGTTATAATCTGCGGAATAATAAATTTTATTATAATTACAAAAGACAAAAACAGCGACAATAAAGATCTAAGCCCTTTGATTTTTCCAACAAATAATAAAACCAAAACAAAAAACGCGGCCAGCCACCAAAGCGCTCCGGCTCGCACGTAATCAACTATATAATAATTATTTTTATCCTCCCCTTTATTTTCAATAACCAAAACCTTGTCTCCGACATCATATATCTGCTTATTTAAAACATTTATTTCCCCTATCCCGTTAAACTCAAACTCTTTGCCTTTAAAATCACTTTCAAGCCCCAGCATTTTTAAATGCTGCTGCTTATCTGTTGATCCGTCAGTTAAAATAATTTCTTTTTCGGCTAATATTTCAATAATTTCCGCCTTAAAAATCGTATCTTTTTCCATTTCAGACTGCGCGGCAACAAAAACCGGTAAAATTAGCAATAATAGTGAAATTATGATTATTTTTTTCATACTTCAATATTAACACAGATTTTCACAATTTAAAACTAACGTGGTATAATAAAAATATTAAAAAATAACTAGATAAAATGATAAAATGAAAAACCATAATAAAAGAAATATAGATTTCTTATTTGAAATTGGAACTCTAAAAAATGTCCAACGAGGATGGCGGCAGCACCTGGACATGGATTGCGCTACTGTTTTAGAACATACCATGCGGGTGATTTGGATCGCCTTGATAATTTCCAGAATGGAAAATGCCGGAGATGAAAATAAGATTATTCGCATGGCCATGGTGCATGATTTGCCGGAAACAAGAACATCTGATTTAGGCTATATGCAAAAAATTTACGTAAAAGCTGATGATGCTTTAGCCGCCAATGATCTATTTTCCAACACAATTCTCAAGGATTTTTATGATAATGAATTCAGGAATTACGAAGACAGAAATTGCGTTGAATCAAAAATTGTGAAAGACGCGGACAATTTGGATGTTGACATAGAGCTTAAGGAGTTTGAAGAGCGCGGATCAAAACTTCCGAAAAAATGGAAAGATATTCGTAAAATGGTCAGGGATAAAAAATTATATACGAATTCCGCTAAAGAATTATGGGATTTACTGCAAAAGGTTGATGTTTCAGACTGGCATCTCAAAGCCAATAAATGGATTAAAATGCCTGAGGCGGGCTATTAATCCAAATTAATTCCACGCCCCTCAGATATATAAAAAACTATCCTATTCAGGATAGTTTTTTATATATCTGAGCCGGCGAAGGGACTCGAAAGGGTGAACCCTACACCGTCATTATTCACGTTAATATTTTCTTTTATTATTTTATTTTAATTCCTATGTTTTTACTCTCTAAAAATACTGGTCAAAGGGGTTCGAGTCCCATTCACCTCTCAAATAAAATAAGTCCCAAAAGAGACTTATTTTATTTGAGCCGGCGAAGGGACTCGAACCCCCGACCGATGGTTTACAAAACCATTGCTCTACCAACTGAGCTACGCCGGCAATAATTTATGCGCAAAAAAAATAAACTAAACTACTGTTTAGCATTAATATTATTATATTAGCCAAAATTTTTATTTTAGTCAAGAAACATTTTTAAATAACTGCCTTGCGAAAACTAGCTATATTATACCGCGACCGGAATTGTTTCAAGTTTTTTTTCAACAACCGTAACTCTTTTGTCTGTTTTAACAATATCTTTTTCAATACGGTCATGCGCGCCGATATTGGCTGCGCGTTCTGTTTCAATCTCTTGGTGTTTTCCGACAATACTGTCCATTACGGTTAAAAGTTTGTCAATATCTGCCTTGCTTGCAACCCTTTTTTCTAATTCTTTCAAATCATCTTTAGAGGCAAACATATCAAATGCCCTAATCGCAAATTTCTCCAAATCTTTTTTAGATTCTTGCCTTAATTCTTTCAAGTCTTTTTTAGTAGCTAATTTGCTTACTTCCTTTTTTAATTCCTCTTTTGTGGAAAACTTTTTGTCTATCTTTTGCTCTAATTTTTCCAAATCCTTTTTTAAGTCCTTTTTAGTAGCCAATTTATTAAATTGTTGAGATGTTATTATCATGTAATTATTTTCCAATTTGTTATATTTTTATAATATCATAAATAAAAAATATGTCAAAAATTTCTGAACTATGATTTTTCTGATTATTATGATGGGCTATGAAAAAAATAATCATAGTCTATCATTTAATCATACAAATCATAGTTCAAGACAAAACCCCCTCCCGAAAATGGGAGGGGGTTTTTGGATTTTTCTATCTAAATTAATTTTTAAAAAAATTAATTAGAAAGATATGCTCCAATTACTTCAGTAATGTCCAACAAAGCATCAGAGAAATCATCAGTGTTTTCTCCGTTGTTGCCATTATAAGTAAAGTCTGCGCTCAAATCATCAATCTCTGTCTGCAACCAATTATTTTCATCAATACCGGTAACGTCAGCGGTAATTACTAAAGTAACTTCACCGTCAACTAAAGAGCTATCAGCTAATCCACTGCTTAGAACAATAGTAACTTCTCCTGCTGCGCTATCAACGCCAGTAGCAGTTTTATTGGCTGAATCGCCTTCTATATAAGCGCGAACCTCTTCTAACCCTACTCCAGTAGAAGTGGCAATAGTAAGAGTTAAAGATACTAATTGAGCTTTTAACTCTTCGTTGCTGGTAGTTCGGTTAGAGCCATTGTCAAATACAAATTTGTATTTGGCAATTGTAGGAGTACCGCCTGTTAAAATACCGTCGTCCATTACGTTAACAACAGAAGTTAACACGGCGCCAGCTAAAGTAGCTTCATTTGATGTATCATCAACAGCATACTGATTATCAGCAACAGCACCTGTAGTAGAAGCGATATCCAAAGTCTCATTAGATTCAACTCCTTTGGCAGTTACAGCTTCATCGCTAGCGACACTTAAAGCAGCTAATGCTGTATCATCGGCAATTTCAAACTTAATGGTAGCGGATGAACTGGCAGTAGCAGTGGCGTCGCCATCAACATTAATTCCCTTAGTAACAACACCGAGGAAAAGAGATGTGGATTCGTCAGCTGCGAATTCCATATCAAATGATGAAAAATTTACATGACCATCAGCGCTAGGAGCTTTAGAAGCTACCTCGGCACCTGTTTCATCATATAAAACAACATATTTGATATCCCCGCTATCAGCAGTACCTGTTTGCTCCAATACCAAAGTCTCAACCAAAATAGGTTCGTACTCGGTAACAAAAACTAATTCACCAAGATACCTATCTTGGACGGTTTCAGTACCAGCTAAGATGTAAACATCATTATTAGCTGCGGTATCATCAATCTTTAACTCAACTTTTAAAGTTCCTGTTTCAGCTATAGTAACATCTCTTGAAACTGTTCCAGTATTAATTGTTTTTGATCCGGCAACAACATCATCACCATCTTCATCGTCAGCATCAATATCAGCAACAGCGTCAATTTCTAAAGCAAAACTTCCAGCTGTAGCATCTCCGTCAATATCTGCATAAACTTGTAAAGTTACGATATCGCCGGCAGGAATTACTCTTAAAGTAGAATCTAAGCTGTTGAATGTGATATAAGCTGCAGCTGTTCCGTCCATAGAGCTTTCAGAGGATAATGCTTCTAATTCTTCACCATCAATCATTAATCTAAGATCGGTAATGTCATCATCATCAAAAGCGTCACTTCCAGCTTCTGCATCCAAAGTAATGGATCGAAGTTCAATTTCAGAAGAATCACCAGCTTCTAAGGTAGCTTCAAAAATTAAAACATCTAAAGCGCCGCCGACAACTGATTCATCAGTTAAGGCTTGAACAACCATCTCAAATGAAGCCTCTTCAATAGTTACTTCATTAGCGTCAATGCTAGAAGGAGAGATATTGATAATAGCAGCATCAGAGTCTTCACCGGTAATAGTAAAAGCTCCGTCCTCTAAAGTAACCTGTAATTCAACTCCATCATCCATATCATCAGTAATATCAGCTAATAATTCAAAAGTTTGCATTTCGCCTACTGGTAAAAAGATATCTTCATCAATATCTAATTCCCAGTTTCCGCCCACTAAAGCAGAACCGGCATCAACATCATAAGTGCCTCCATCAACATTATGAAGCTCAATATCTTCTAATTCAGCAAAAGCAACTGTTCCGCTGATAGGCTCAATAATAAACTGAGCAGTACCACCATCAATTTCTTCAATAGTAGCGTCTTCACTGTTTGAAACAATTTGGATAACAGCTAAAACTACATTATCAGTACCAGAACGTACTTCGTTGTCTTGAGCAGATTCATCCATAGCAATAGTAACCTCGCCAGTTTCTAAAGTTACGGCGATACCTGTGCTCAAATCCGCATCGTCATCAGCCATCTCAATACCATAGCCATATCTTTGTCCCATAAATGAAAAATCACTCATTTCATCAATTTGAAGATTAAAAGTATCATCAGTGTCAGTAACACCAATGTCACCTCTTACTTCAACATCAATATTATCGCCCTCTTCAATTAAATAATTTCCAATGTCAAAAACATAGAAATCACCGCTAAGAGTAGCGTCAGCAACTTCGTCGCCTTCAATGTAAAGTTTTACATTTTCAGCAACACCAGCGTCATCTTTATTTTCAATTCTAGCTGATTCCCAGATAACATCTTCATTTCCTTCATTATCCAAATTAAAATCAGCTAAAAGGATATCTTCTTCTCCTAGTTCTTCAGTTACAGGACTAGCAGCAAAACCATCAATTTCAATATCGCCAATAGTAACATCAACGATAGCTTTAGTATTGCCGATAATTGGGAAAGATCCGCTTACTACTGCTCCGTTAGTTACGATATCAGAAGCAGAAGCTAAACCTAAGGCAAAGTTTCCGCTAGTGTCATCAATTTCAGCGCGAACAGTTAAAGATTCAGTAGTTCCGGCAGCAACTAAAAATCCACTTGATAGATTAATAGTAGCTTCTCCGTCACTGTTGATATCTTTTTCAGATGAGATCTTAATGCCATCGCTGTATAAAGTTACATTTTCAATATTATCATAATTACCCAAATCATAGGCGGTAATAATGACGGAGTTAACAGTAACATCACCATCAGATGCAGCAGTTAAATTAAACTTTAAAAATTCAACTGGGGTATCATCTGGAATATTTCCAGCCGCAGGAGTATCACTCGCCAAAGCAACAGTCAATCCAGTTCCAGCCCCGGCAGTTCCGCCAGCGCCAGAAGATGTGTCAGTCATACCTTCTTCAGCACCTGCAACTTCAGTGCCTGCAGTAGGCGCTGTTAAAGTTGAAACAATAACATCACCCCATTTAAAGCGGTTTGCCAAAAAGCTTGCTTCATCAGCAATCTTTCTCGCGTTTCCGTCAGCGTCAATGTAAGAAACATCACCGGTACCGCCGAAATCAACTAAAGTACCTGTTGGATAAGCAGTCGCGCTTGTTTGATTTCCGGTTACATTGTAGTTGGTGAAAAACGCGTCAGCGATATCAACAACTCGTGCAGCCCAATCAGCTCCGTACAAAGTAATAGCGGTTGCTTCATCCGGAATGTGTACTAAATTTCCGTTTGGCTCAACAGCGTATACTTTTGGATCTGTGGTAATTTTAATTAATTTTGTTCCCGGTCTAACAGTAACATTAGCTCCCAAAGAATAAGACTCTAACTCAGATTGAGGAATAGTCACAACTCCGGAAAAGTCGCCGTACCAGGAAAAATATGTAGCTTCATTAGGGAAAACGTAACGCTTGCCATCGGCGGCTAGATAATAAACAGATGAAAGACCATCCATTTTAATCAAATCACCGGCTTGCGCAGCCGCGTCAACCTGTAAAGGTACAGATAACACGCTAAGAGACAAGACAGTGATCGCCATCACGCTGACAACTAAAGCTTTGCGTAATTTTTGCATAAATTTTTATGTCCTTTCTAATCTTTAAAATCAACACTTTATGTTAAAGCAATAAATCAACCGGAATCCCGCTTCCAATGCCCCGGACTTAACAGACCCTTTGATTAAGAACTGTCCTCCCGAGCAAGCGGTACCAACGACAAGCCTTTGATACTTCCCGCCCCCTGCTCTGTTAAAACCGGGGCTTGGAAAAGCTTTAGTTGATTTATCAAATATTATTGATAAAGCGTTAAATTTTAAAAGATTTTGTTGTTAATTAATCCGAGCAAAACTTCCTGTTTTAGGAATCGACCTTTTTGGTCTCGCCCGCCTCCGCTTAATACGGATTTGTCAATTCAGAATATTTTTGAACTGACAGATCAGTATTATACTTGTCATTGCGAGCTTGCGAAGCAATCCCGTGCCACAAAATATAGGCGTGAATTTACAACGGACAATGCAGGTACCACGGGGTTGCTTCGCTGGCGCTCGCAATGACAAATGTAATAGTCGCTCGCAATGACAGTCGCGCCGGCACTCGCAATAACAAAAAATAAAAAATTAATTTACACCCTCCTCACTCGTAGTCGCCGCGCTCTCTTCAATCTCCAAAGCTTCAATTTTCAAATCCTCAGTGCTTGTCGCTCCGCTGTTTTCTTCAATTTGGTTGATTACCTGCCCGGCTTCTTCAATTAAATTTAAAGCCGCGCTTATATCATCGCTATCCAATGAATCGCCTGCTTGCTTTAATATTTCTTCGGGATTTGTCGTTGAAACATCCGCGAACCCTTCATCGGTTGTGCTGGCATTCTGAACATCTTCATCCGCGAGAGCTGATTCTTCAACAGCAACAGCGCTTCCGCTTTCGCCCGCATTGGCGTCATATATTTCCAAACCGTTTTCATCCTTTCCTAAATTCGCGCTAAACACCTGAGGTTCCTTATCGTCTGCCTCGCTATCATCTTTTGCCAATTCATTTTCTTCTGTTTGATTTTGCGCTAAATTATTTTCAGGGCTGGCAACCGGCGTTTTTTCACTCTCTTTTTTACTATTAGCCGGCTCGCTATTTTTATTTATTTTTTTCAAACGCGACTTAGCCCCGTTTATTTCCTTATGAAAATTAAACACCAATTTTTCCACTTTCTCATCTTTATCCTCAACAACATCCGTATCGGCTAAAACCTGATTTATTTCCTTGGCGCGATTGCCCGCAAACTCCAAACCCAAGCGCGCCTTATTTTTATTATTAAAAGTCAAAGCCAATTTGGTTTTTTCACCGGCTATTTTCGCGATATATAATGAATCGCCCGGAACGGTATTTTGCGCGGCACGCAGTCCTAAAAAACCTCCGCTTAAAGTTATTGCCAAAATAAAAACCGCAACCATCGCTGATTGAGGTATTAATGAAAAACCTTTTAACACAGAATTAAAATAACTTGGCTTTAGGGCCTCTTGCGCTGAAAAAATTTGGCTTAACAAAAGCTCCCGATTTTTAGCTTTCCATGTTTGACTAGGTTTAAATGAGGATATTTTTTTAAATTCTTTGAATAGCTGTTTGTCGTTCATAAAATAATTATTTATGGCGATGGGGCTTTTTAAATTAAATATTTTAGGAGCTTAGCTCCTAAAACGCGTGAAATCTAATTCACGATATTCTTCAATGCCTTGATTGCTCTAAAAATTAGTACGCGAACATTGCCTTTGCTTTTATCAAGAATTTCCGCGATTTCTTTGATGGATAACTCATTTATATACCTAAGCATCAAAACTTCGCGATATTCATCTTTTAATTCCCGCATGGCTTGTTGGAGATTTTTTATATCATTTTTTAAATCCACTTCTTTGCCTAAATCAACTTTTTCGTCTATTATGTCAATCTGATTTTCCTTGTTATCAATACTGATATTTGCCTGAGTGTTCTTGCCGCGATAATGATCAATTATGATATTCCGCGCTACGCGATAAAAAAACGCCTTTATGGTTTTATATTCCAATAAATCATTATTTTGAATATAATCCCATGACTTTAAAAAAACTTGCGAGGTAATGTCCTCGGCATCTTCTTTACTGCCTACTTTGAAATATATAAAGCGATATATATCATTAATATAATTATCGTAGGCTTTAATAAAAGCCTCCTTGTCTTTCTGCTTCAATCGTAGATATAAAATTTTATCTTTAATTCGCTTAGCGCTCATTTAAATGAGAAATGAATTTAATATAATAAAATTCGCCTATTAAACTCATCTATATAATAATACGTAAAATATCTAAAAACGTTACACTTGAATATATTAATGTGAATTTACATTATTTATTCCACAAGAAAAAGAAAAAATAAAGACTTTTTTGGTCTTTTTTTCTTTTTTTATATAACAAATTTATTAATAATATATGCGGAATTCCTTATATTATGAAGAAATATTGTTATGTTGATATTAACAAAACTTTAGCATATACAGACGGGAATTGCAATAAAAACCCCTATTTTTGTCATCTCCGACACACAATAGCCCCGCAGGGAAATTATATTAAATGATCGGAGATCTCGTAAAAAACCACGAACATAAAAAATAGCAAAACACGTAAATAGAATATTATATTAACAATTATTTTAAAAAATAGTTTAGATGCTCTTAAAGAGATTCCCAATCATTTAATATAATTTCTCTGCGGGGCTATTGTGTGTCGGGAATGACAAAAGGGGTCTTGCTTTTTTTCTTTATTTATGCAAAAATAGAAAAACAAATCAACTTAAGTCTATACCAGCCTAGACTTTGATAAAAAATATTATTATTTTATATTATTTTTTCAATACTTTAGTCCACACTAACCTAGACTTAAATATAAAAAATACTTAATATTAGATTTTTTTAATACTTTAGTCTAGGCTAACCTAGACTTAAATATTAATATATGACAGAAAAAACAATAATTTCAGATCCCCTTATTAAAAAAAAATCGCATAGTAAAAAAAAGAAAGAAGATGAAAAAATTCTTATTTTAACTGAAATAAAAAATCCAATCTGGGTTTCCGTATCCGAAACCGCAAAACTTGGCGGAGTAAATTCAAGAACCATTAGAAGGGCTATTCAAAATAATAATATAACATATAAAATAGTTAAAAATCGCTACCAAACGGATCTTAAATCAGCGCTTCATTATCTGCATTCAAACAAAAAACTGCGAAACAAGCTCTACCAAAACGGAATCGGCCAATATATTGAAAATTGGCAAAAATAACCCCGCCCCTCGCGAGGGGCGGGGTATTTTATACACTTTTTTTATAATACAGCGTCTTTCGCGGCTTTTGCTAAACGGAACTTAACAACTGTTTTTGCCGCAATTTTAATTTCCTCGCCTGTGGCGGGATTCCTGCCCATTCTTGCCTTACGATAAGCTTTTACAAGCTTTCCAAAACCGGGCAATACAAATTCTCCGTCTTTTTTAACCTCGCTATAGGCTAAAGCTGCCAATTTATCAAATAAATTAGCAACGTCTTTTTTGCTAAGCCCTGTAGCCTCGGCTAATGCGGTTAGCAATTGCGATTTTGTCATTTTCGCCATAATTTTTGATTTATTATTAAATAATTAATTTTGCGTCTTTTCCACAAGGCACACTTATACTATGTATTATACAGGAAAACACAAAAAATACCAATAAAAATGTCAAGTTTCGTATAAGGGGCTAAGTTCCTTTATAAAAAACATAAACCCCCGTTAAGCAAAATTCATATAAACTTGCTGTTCGCGGGGGTTAAATTTACGCGCCATTGCGCGCGTCTTTTTCTGTTTACAGTTAAGATTCAGGCGGCAGCTCTGATGGCTTCTTCCACCTGCTCGCTGTACCAGCCCCAATTCTCACGATGTTGTTCGCAAAACAGGTCGTAAGCCACCTCAATGGCTTTAAGCAATCGTTTGTTGTACGTCGCGAGCTGTTCGGACGTGATTTGATCTTTGAGCCGCGGACCATTGCCCGCGTAAAAACGAAAACATGCTATGCGCCATCTCGGATGAAGCTCGCAGAAAAGGAAATCAATTACAGACCAATATCTGCTCATCCTCTTGCGGACCGCCACATACTCAAGCGCACTCTGGTAATCATTACTGCCAAGCAACATTGCCTCCGCCTGTGGAAAAATAGACGCCGTAGCGCCGCCGACAATCCGAAGTGATTGGATCATCGCCAATCTGGTTTCCGTACGTAAAGAACAAGATAATAGCATTGTGATACCTCCTTGTTAAATTAAAATTGTGTATTTACTTTGGATGTTTAATCTTAACAGATTTTACTCATCTGTCAAGAGATTGTTCAAAAGAATCTATTTCAGCAGATTGGCCGCTAACCTTGCTTTCAAACAAATCATAAAGAAATACGGATACGGCCGTAGCAACCGGAATTGATAAAATCGCCCCAACTATGCCGGCAACTTTAAACCCGATTAGCAGCACGGCGATACTGATGATTGGATTCAAACCGATTACTTTTTGCATTAATTTCGGCACTATAATATTATTTTCCACTAATTGGATAACATAGTACAAAACCAACACAAATATCGCTAAGACAGGCTCTTGAGTGTAGGCAAGGAATATTGCCGGTACAGAAGCTAAAATCGGACCTAAATACGGCACAAATTCGGTTAAACCGGCTATTAAAGCCAGTACCAATGCATATTTAACACCCAATATAAGAAGTCCTATATATGTTAAAGTAAAAATAATTAAAGATAATATTAACTGTCCGCGCAGCCACAAACCAATTTTTTTCTGCATGCGGTTGACTAATTTAATAATATAAATCTGATGCTTTTCCGGCGCGACAGACCAAACGATTTTCTTAAGAGCGTTTTCTTCAACAACCATATAAAAAGTCATTATTAAAACAAAAAAGAAAGAAACAATTCCGCCAAAAATTCCGGAAACCGTTGAAAAAACTCCGCCGGCGGCATTTTGCAGATTAGCGCTAAGAGAACCAAAATTCTCTTTTATACTGTCAAATATGCCATGCTCAATTGAATAATCGCGCAAATACTGGAATCCGGAAATTACTTTTTCAAATATCGCTGGAAAATTCGCAAGCAATTCATTGGTTTGTTCAATAATAGGAGGAATAATCGCGACCACTACGGCGCCAACCACGCCAAACATCACCAAATAAATAAAAATAACTCCCAATCCGCGGGGAATTTTTTTGCTTTGCATCCAATCAACCCAAGGATCAACCGCACTGGCAAAAATCAAAGAAACAAACAATATTGCCAATATTTCCCTGATTAAAAATAAAAAATAAAAAACAACTAAAATTAAAATGATTTTTACCACCCCCATGGCGGTAATATTGATATATACCGGTTTTTTACTATTTTCCATAATTTATGAAAATTATTATATTATAAGCTTAATTAGATTATATAATAATAAACAAAAATAGGCAATTAAAAATAAAAGAAAGCCCTGACCGATAATAGAGCTTTCTTAACACTCAATTAAAGGTCAGGGGGAATTACGGGCTTATGGTCGCTATTTTCCCTACTTAAAGAGGGAAGGAGATGGTATACTATAGCATTAACCAATAGCCGACATGGCCTTTGACTGCGAAAAATGAAGACTCATCCGCCGCTGTATGTACAGAGCAAAAAACGGGGGAACGGACCTCCTGAGCCGTTACAAATTTCCTGATGTCATTTGTGATGTCTTTGTTAGTCACACCATCAACCGTAATAGTGTCAAAAACGAGATAACTGACCTCCTGTGCAGTTAACGCATCAGTAATAACAACCACATCCGTCGCTGGATTTTCGGTTGCCTCGTTAGCCGTTACGAATTCACAAAGACCGATCGCTGTGTCGTCGGCTGCCATCATGTCAGGCGTAATAGTGTTAAAAACGAGATAACTGACCTCCTGTGCAGTTAACGCGTCAGTAATAACAACCATATCCCTCACTGGATTTTCGGTTGTCTCGTTTATGCTGCAATCTGTAATCGCCATCTGGGACACCATGAAGTCGGCTGTCGCGCCCGCTACCAAAAACAATGCGCAAAATGCGCCTAACAACATACATAAGCCAATTTTTTTGTTCATTTCGTACCTCCTTTTGTTAGGATTAATGATTATTAAAACTATGGCTTATTCACATTTAATTATATTATATTATATTTTTAAAAATTATGCAAACAAAAAATCCGCCCCGACCTCTCGCGAGAGGCGGGGCGGATTTTTTAAATTATCTTTCAACTCTTAATTTATACCATAAATCCTAAATCATAAATCCTAAATCATTCTACATTCCCATCATCCCGGGCATTCCTCCGCCCATTCCGCCCGGCATTCCGCCGCCCATCGGCGCTTCGCTTTTTTCTTCCGGCTTATCGGTAATTACGGCCTCTGTGGTTAAAAACATAATCGCGGCGCTGGAAGCGTTTTCCAAAGCGCTTCTGACAACTTTTGCCGGATCAACAATACCGGCCTTAACCATATCCTCAAATTTATCTTGGGCCGCGTTAAAGCCGATATTTAAATTGCCGCTTTTATTCTCGCGGATAATATTGTAAAGAATCAATGATCCGTCCTTGCCCGCGTTAGAGGCAATTTGCTTGATTGGCTCAACAATCGCGCTATCAACGATTTTTACGCCCGGATCTTCATCTTTTCTGTTAGTTATTTCTTCAAAAGCATTGCCGGCTAAAGCCAAAGCAAGCCCTCCGCCGGGCACAACGCCTTCCGCGACCGCGGCGCGAGTGGCGTTTAAGGCGTCTTCAATCCTGTCTTTTTTCTCTTTCATTTCCACCTCGGTAGCCGCGCCGACTTTAATAACCGCCACGCCGCCGGAAAGTTTTGCCAAACGCTCTTGCAATTTTTCTTTATCAAAATCCGAATCGGAACTTTCAATTTCTTTTTTAATCGCTTCAATACGGCTTTTGATTCGCGCTTCTTCGCCTTTTCCGTCAACAACAGTAGTATTATCTTTTGACGCCACAACTTTTCTGGCCTGTCCCAGATCTTCCATTTTCGCGTTCTCAAGCTTTAAGCCGACTTCCTCGGAAATCACTCGTCCGCCGGTAAGAATCGCGATGTCTTCAAGCATCTCTTTTCTTCTGTCGCCAAAACCCGGAGCTTTAATGCCAAGCACATTAAATGTTCCCCGCAACTTATTTACCACAAATGTTGCCAAAGCCTCGCCTTCAATCTCTTCCGCGATAATTACCAAATCTTTTTTGCCGGTTTGGGCCATTTTTTCCAAAAGCGGCAAAACTTCCTGAACAGAAGAAATTTTCTTATCAGTCAATAAAATATGCGAATCATTAAACTCCGCTTTCATTGAATCGGGATTTGTAATCATGTATGGAGAAACATAACCTTTGTCAAACTGCATTCCTTCCACCACTTCTTTTTCCACGCCGAACGATTGGCCTTCTTCAATTGTGATAACGCCGTCTTTTCCAACCGATTCCATGGCTTCCGCTATGATATTGCCAATCTCTTTATCATTAGCTGAAATTGAAGCAACTTGCGCGATTTCTTCTTTAATGTTGACCGGCTTGCTCATTTCTTTCAGCTTGGCCACGATCTCTTTTACTTTTTTCTCAATACTGACGCGAAGTTCAATCGGATTTATACCGGAGCTTACCATTTTTAAGCCTTCGGTAATCATGGCTTGCGCCAAAATTGTCGCGGTAGTGGTTCCGTCTCCCGCGACTTCATTGGTTTTGCTGGCAACTTCTTTTACCATTTCCGCGCCGATATTTTCAAACTTATCTTCAAGCTCAATTTCCTTGGCAACGGTTACGCCGTCTTTTGTAATTGTAGGTCCGCCAAAACCTCTGTCAATCACAACGTTTCGCCCCTTGGGCCCGAGAGTTACTTTAACCGCGCTAGCTAGGGTATCAACACCTCTTTTTAAAGCCACGCGAGCTTTTTCATCAAATATAATTTGTTTAGACATAAATGTTAATATTCAATAAACAATATTCAATAATCAATAAATTTATTTTAAAATTTAATTGATTATTAAGAATTGAATGAATGTTGAATATTGATTATTGAAAATTTAATTAATTATTGCCATTATATCTCCTTCTGATATAACCAAGTATTCTTCTCCGTCAATTTTTATTTCATCAGGAGAATATTTTTTAAATATAACAATATCGCCGACTTTTACGCTCATTGGCGCTGTTTGTCCGTTGTCAAGAATTCGTCCCGCTCCAACGGCAACGACTTCGCCTTTTTCAGGACGCTCTTTATCAACGGTATCAGGCAAAACAATTCCTGATTTTGTAACTTCATCTTTGACAATCGGCTTTACAGCCACTTTGTCATGAATTGGTTTGATATTCATAGAAATGTGAATCACACAACACGTAGCACGCAACACACATCACATATCATACAACATAATTTATGCTGTGTACTGTACGCTTTTCGCTGTGGATAAAATTAATTATTTAATTTTTGGTTTAATTTTAAAAAAAATAATTAGCACTGTGAGAGTGAGAGTGCTAACACAATATTATTCTATCACTTTTTCACTTACTGTCAAGACCTGTTAAGCCCATTGAAAAGTGTTCACTTTTCAATGGGCTTAACATACTAAAAATATTTACCAAAAATATTAATCAATTTTTTTAATCTTCTTCCATCTCTTCACGGCCCTGCTTCTTGCCAATTCCTTGGCAATCCCGGCATTGATACCCGCAAATCTTTCGCGGTCAAAATGCCTTAACTCTTTAACGGTTTTTTCCGCTCTTTCCCTGGCTTCTTCAACTCTTGTCATGTCAATTTCTTCGGCCATTTCAGCGGTATCGGCCAAAATAACCACTTTATCTTTTAAAACCTCAATAAATCCGCCTGATACAGACATAATTTCGCTGTTTCCGTCTTCTCTAATAATTTCAATCACGCCAGGCATTAAACTCGCTACCAATGGAATATGATTTGGTAAAACAGTAATCTCGCCCTGTTTTGTCGGCACGGTTATTTGAACAACTTGCTCTTTTAATACAACTCGTTCAGGTGTGACTATTTCAAATTTAATAAGTTTATTTGACATACAAAAATTGGAAATTAAAAATTTTATATTTTTATTTTCCGCTTTTTACTTCATTAATTCCCCCTTTCATATAAAACTCCCCTTCTCCTTTATCATCATGCTTGCCGTCTAAAATTTCCTTAAATCCTTTAATCGTATCAGCCAGTTTAACATATTTTCCCGGATGACCCGTAAATGTTTCCGCCACATGAAACGGCTGGGATAAAAATCTTTGTATTTTTCTGGCGCGCGTTACTGTTAATTTATCTTCATCAGACAATTCTTCCATGCCAAGTATGGCGATAATATCCTGCAATTCTTTATATTTCTGCAATATTTTTTGCACTCCGCGGGCAACAGCGTAATGATCCTCTCCGACAATTTTCGGATTAAGAATAATAGATGAGGAATCAAGCGGATCAACTGCCGGATATATTCCCAGTTCTGACAAACTGCGCGCCAATACAACAGTAGAATCCAAATGCCCGAAAGTAGTTGCCGGCGCCGGATCGGTCAAATCATCCGCAGGCACATACACGGCTTGAATGGAAGTAATTGACCCTTTATTCGTTGATGTAATCCGCTCCTGCAATTCCCCCATTTCCGTAGCTAAAGTCGGCTGATAACCCACGGCGGAAGGCATGCGCCCTAAAAGAGCGGACACTTCCGAGCCGGCCTGCGTAAATCTAAAAATATTATCTATAAAAAACAAAACATCTTGATTCTGCTCATCACGGAAATATTCAGCCATTGAAAGCCCTGATAAAGCAACACGGGCGCGCGCTCCGGGCGGCTCGTTCATTTGTCCAAAAACCATAGCCACTTTATCAAGCACGTTTGCTCCTTTCATTTCATGATATAAATCATTTCCCTCTCGAGTTCGCTCGCCAACTCCGGCAAACACGGAATATCCGCCGTGCTGTTTCGCAATGTTATTTATAAATTCCTGAATAATAACGGTCTTGCCAACTCCGGCGCCGCCAAACATTCCGACTTTGCCGCCTTTAGCAATCGGGCAGATTAAATCAATAACTTTGATGCCGGTTTCCAAAATTTCTGTTTTGGTTGACTGATCCGCGAAAGCGGGAGCCGGCCTATGAATCGGATATTTTTTATCTGTTTTCGGCGTTTCTTTGCCGTCAACCGGCTCGCCCAAAACATTAAAAATCCTGCCCAATGTTTCGTCTCCTACCGGCACGCTGATTCCAACGCCGGTATTAACAACCTTGTCTCCGCGCTTTAGCCCGTCAGTTGACCCCATAGCAACAGCCCTAACCATATTAGACCCAATATGCTGTTGGGTTTCTAAAACAAGCTTTTTACCGCCACATTCTACTTCCAGAGAATTATAAATCTCGGGCAATTCATCATTGAATTGAACATCAACGACTGCGCCGATTACTTGTTTTACCTTGCCCTCCATAGCTTTAGCAAAGGAAGGTTTACCAATGTTTTTATTGTTTTCTGACATATTTTAGTTTACAAGCCGTAGCTTTCAGTGAAGGCTTGACAAATTAATTATTTTATGCTATTGTTATATTATCTATATTGTACATAATAAGCAATTTAAAAGGAGGATATTATGAAAAAGAAAGCTATTATGAAAAAATTGGATAATGTGACGGACGAATGGAATAACACCATAAACAAGTGGGAGTGGGCAGGATGTAGCCCAATAACATGGCTCCATTTTTTTATAATTTCGATGATATGCAATTTAACGGTATTATCGGGGCAAGCGTCCCATATATCGCCAACTCTGGAAATTATTTTACTTTTAGGAGGTGTGGGATCTGGAATAGCTAGCCTTTACCAAATCCCCTATTTATGCCAACTGATGCGATATTTTCGCTTTAATTAGCTCTTTACAAAAGAAGTGGAAAATGGATAAAATTTCATTGGAGCTAGACATTCTGCCGAAGCCAGACATCCAACTCTTACAAACCTTTCTTATTATCATTGACCGCGACCTCACAGTTGCGGTCTTTTTTTTCCTCAATATTAACTACAAGAATTATTTATGAAAAAGAATTATTTAAACGAACATTAAATTTATTTATTCTTTTTTATAAATAATTCTTGTAGTTTATTCGCTTAACGCATTCGCCCCAGCACTAATCTCCGCGATCTCGTTCGTGATTGCCGCCTGCCTTGATTTGTTATAAAAAAGCGTTAACTCGTCCGCCATGTCTTGAGCCGCGTCTGTTGCCTGATGCATTGCCGACATTCGCGCGCTATGCTCTGACGCGTTTGACTCCAGTAATGCCTGAAAAAGCTGAACTTCAATCAAGCGTGGAATCATTTCGTCTAAAACTTCTTTTGGATTCGGCTCAAAAGTATATTCATATATATGCTTTTCATCCCGCAAATATTTTTCTTTTTTCTTGTCAACAAATTCTTTGTCAATGCCAACTCTAGTATCTTCACCGACAATTCCCAAATATTCATCCTGCGTTGATATATCAATCGGCAAAAGCTGTTTTACGCGCGGAATCTGTTTTGCCGCGTTGACATAATCAGTGTAAGCAACCATAATTTTATCATATTTTCCGCTTAAATAATCATCCAAGACTATTTTCGCTATTGGCAAAACTTCTTTTATCTCGCTAATTATATCTGCCTTGGGAAATTCAGCGGCAATATCATATCCGTAATACTTGTTTATTGTTACTCCTTTTTTTCCTATTATTATAAACTCCGGCTGTTCTTCCTCCGGCTCCATATGTATTTTGATACTATTATGCGCTTTATTTATAATAGCCGTATTAAACCCGCCGCACAAGCCTCTATTGGATGATATTAAAATAATGCCGACTTTTTTAATGTTCTCGCGCTTTATTAAAAGCGGATGCAATGCTTTTTTGTGGTTACCGTTTGTTGCTTGCGATAAATTTAAAACAATATTCCAACTCAAATTAGCGTAAGTCCTGGTTTTAAGAACAGCCTCAATCGCGCGCCGCATCTTTGACGCCGCCACCATTTCCATCGCCTTGGTAATCTTTTTGGTATTATTAATGGATTTTATTCTATTTTGTATATCTCTTGTATTCGCCATAATTAAATTTCCGCCCGGCTTTAGCCGAGGATTCAGGATGCTTTAGCATCCCGAAATTGCCATCTATTCGTGAGACTAAAGTCTCACGAACCCTGCCCTAAAGGGCGGTGGAAATATCTTTTTCTAAATAATCCAATGTACTTTTATAATCCTCAACCAACTTCTTCATCCTCTCCTCCAACTTTTCATTCAACTCTCCTTTCTCCGCAATATCCTTTAATATATCCTGTCCGCTGTTTTCCGCGTATTTATTTAATTCTTCTTCAAATTCTAAAATTTTTTCAACCGACACATCATCCAGCAAACCGGAAATTATTGCAAAAAATATTAATACCTGATTGGCAACGGGAACTGTTTTGTATTGATCCTGCTTGAATATTTCCACCAGACGCTTTCCTCTTTCTAATTTACTCTTTGTTTCTTCGTCTAAGTCAGACCCAAACTGGGCAAACGCGGCAAGCTCGCGATATTGCGCTGCTTCCAGTCTCATCTTGCCGGCAACTTTTTTCATGGCCTTAATCTGCGCCGCAGAACCAACACGGGAAACCGATAAACCGGCATTCACGGCCGGACGATTGCCTTGATAAAACAAATCCGGCTCTAAATAAATCTGTCCGTCAGTAATTGAAATGACATTTGTGGGAATATACGCGGACACATCTCCTGCCTGCGTTTCAATAATAGGAAGCGCCGTGATTGACCCGCCGCCAAAATCTTTATTTAATTTACAGGCTCTTTCTAATAATCTTGAATGAAGATAAAAAACATCCCCCGGATAAGCTTCGCGCCCAGGCGGCCTGCGCAAAAGCAAGGAAATTTCGCGGTAAGCAACGGCGTGCTTGCTTAAATCGTCATAAACAATTAAAACATCTTCGCCTTTGTCCAAAAAATATTCCGCCATAGCGCAACCCGCGTAAGGCGCGATATACGCGAATGAAGCCGGATCGGAAGCGCCCGCTAAAACAATTGTCGTATATTCCATTGCTCCGTGCTCTTCCAGTTTAGCCGCGATATTTGCCACTTTTGACTCTTTCTGCCCGATTGCCACATAAACGCATTTCATATTTTGGCCTTTTTGGCTTATTATCGCGTCAATGGCAATCGCGGTTTTGCCAATCTGGCGGTCGCCGATAATCAATTCTCTCTGGCCGCGGCCAATCGGAATCATCGCGTCAATCGCTTTTATTCCTGTCTGCACCGGTTCGCTTACTGACTCGCGGGCGATTACTCCCGGAGCGATTTTTTCTATCGGATAAAATTTATCAGCCAATATTTCTCCTTTTCCGTCTAGCGGCTGCCCCATTGGATTAACTACTCTTCCGACTACGCTGTTTCCGACAGGAACTTCTAAAATTTTTTTCAATGACTTAACTTCATCTCCTTCTTTTATGCCAAAAAAATCTCCCAAAATAATAGCGCCAATACTATCTTCCTCCAAGTTCAATGCCACACCATATCGGATTTCGCCCCGCTTCTCGCGAGAGGCGGGGTCGGATTTTTTGCCGCTTGAGAATTCAAGCATTTCAGACATCATAACATCGGAAAGCCCGGAAATTTGAGCGATTCCGTCTCCGATTTTAATAACCTTGCCAACGGTTTGCTCTTTAATTTCATGCTTAAAACCGGCAATTTGCCGTTTTAATTGTTCTACAATGAAATCTTTTGTATTTGACATAATAAAAAATGGGATATTTAGGATGATTAGGATATCTAGGATGATTAGGATAATAAAAATCCTAACAATCTTAAAAATCCCAACAATCTTAAAAATCTTATTTAATAATTTTATTTTACCATCTCCTTTTTTAGCTCTCCCAGCCTCATCCTTAAACTCCCATCTAAAATTTTATCTTCATATTTAATTACCACTCCTCCTAAAATATTTTTATTTATTTTCTGATTTAAAATAACTTTTTTAGCTCCGGATAATTCGGCAATATAGCCATTTAACAATTTAACAATACTATTATCCAGCTCTTTGGCGCTTACAAGTTCCGCTTCAACAATTCTCTGCTCCATATTCCATATTTTTTCAAACTCCACGACTATTGCTTCTGCTTTTGCCATGTCATTATTCTGAATTAAAATACTAAAAAAATTATTTATAGCATCTTTAATATCACTGTCTTTCTTTTCTTTAACAGCCTGATATAAACTTTCGGCATATTGTTTTGGAGTAATCTTCATAAATGATGTAATGCTAATCTGGCGAATAAATGCTAATCTGCTAATAAATGCCAATCCGCTAATCGCTAATACGCGAATACATATCATTCGCAATTCGCAGATTAGCATTTATTCGCCAGATTAGCATTATACTTATTTTTTAACCATCCTCCTAATCAACTCACTATCTTTTTTATTATCAACTTTCTCTTCCAAAATCTTTTCCAAAGAAACGACCACCAAATCCGCTGTTTCTTTTTTTATTTCTTTTAGTGTCTTGGCTTTTTCAACCTGCATTTGCTCTTTTTCTTTATTAATAATCTGTCCTATTTCATTTTTGGCTTTTTTTATTAAATCCTGCCTTTTTTCTTCTGCCATAATATTTGCCTTTTCCATAATAATATTTGCTTCCTTTTTTGCTTTGCCAATTGCCTTGTCGTATTCTTCATCTGTTCTGCTTAATTTTTTTTCTATTTTTTGCGCGTCATCAATGCTTTTTTCAATTTTTTTAGTTCTATCCCGCATAACTTTAAGAAGCGGCTTTAAGGCAAAAAAATATAAAACACTGAAAACAATGGCAAAATTAATCACTTGGGCTATTAGCAATTTTATATCAATATGAAATGTTTCAATTAAATTCTCCATACATTCAATTTTCAATTAAAAATTATCAATTACGAATTATTTTAATTCGTAATTGATTTAACAATTTTACCGCTGCCCCAAAATTGGAGCAGTTCGTAAAACTACTAATAAACTATTAGCAATTAGCGGCATTCGCGTTTATTCGCGGATTAGCGTTACACCCTATTTTATGCCAAAAGCAATAACTAAAGCGTAAATAGCAATGGCTTCGGCAAAAGCCGCGGCTAAAAGCATAGGCACTAAAATCTTACCGGCGGCTTCCGGGTTTCTGCCAATGGCCTCCATTGCTTTTGAACCGATTAAACCGATGCCGATAGCCGGTCCGATTGAACCGATGCCAATCGCCAAGGCTTTGGCTAACATAACATTTTCCATAGAAATATTGAGTTGAAAGCTATAAAATTTATTTTTAATTATATAACTTTAAACTTTATAAATTTTTAACTGTTATTAATGTTCTTCCGCGCTAGTATTCATTGTTAAATACGCCAATATCAACATAGCAAATATTAACGCTTGAATCAAGCCCACTATTATTTCCAAAAACATAAACGGTATCGGCAGGCCGAAAGCGAGAATGGCCGACATTGAAGCGAGCAGGACTTCGCCCGCGAAAATATTTCCGAACAACCTAAAAGATAAACTGGCGACCTTGGCAAATTCTCCTATAATTTCAATAAGCCCAACAAAGGCCTTGATCGGGTTGACTATGATAATTGCGGGGTCTTTCATTATTTTCTTTGGTATCTCCAAAAACGCTTTAATATTTATAAACTTATTAAAATAATTCCATAAGCCGATTGCCACAACGCCGAATATGTGGCTGGCAACCACGCCTATTATAGCCAAAGCTAAGGTTGTGTTCAGGTCTGCCGTGCCTCCGCGAAAATATGGCACGAAAGCTTTGTGTCCATGCTCTGATACAACCTGTCCTACGGATCCTACGCCAGGCAGAAGCCCCATCCAATTTGACAATAATATAAATATAAAAAAAGAAAAAACAAGCGGAAAAAATTTCAATGACCGCTTGCGCGATGCCGTTACGGAATCAAAAATTTCCAAAAATTTTTCTATTATCATTTCAAGCATGTTTTGAATTTTCCCGGGTATCGCCTTAATTCGTGATTTTAAAAACAAGCTTATTATTAACACTATCAAGACCACAAGCCATGAATTCATTAAAGAATTAGTAACATAAAAATCGCCAAGATTAAAAATCGGCTCAGCAAACAATGTATGTTCGTGAACAATTTCTTCGTGAGTTTCAACTAAATTGTGATTTTCATCTTTATGGGACATAATAATTAAGTAATAAGACACAAGACACAAGACACAAACAAGATACAAATTCCAATAACCAATAGACATAGTTTATATGTTGAGATTTATATTTTGTTTGTATCTTGTGTCTTATTTTTTTAAAAACCCATCCTTGTTTCTCGTCTCTTGATTATTTATACTATTTTTATCCTCCATCTTCCCATACTCCTCTGTCACACTCCTAATTAATCCGAACATTGATATTAAAAAAGCAAATCCAACCGCCGCCAAAAACAACCAAGGATCAGTGCCATATCTGTTGTCCAGCCATTTGCCGATTAGCGCGCCTGCTATCACCGGAACAACTATCCACACGGAAAATTTTGCGAATAAAATTAAAGCCGGCTGCCACCATGCCTGTTTTGAATTATTTTCAGAGATTTTATTATTATTTTCATTCATATTAATATAACTTCAAACAAAATAAATAAGGACATCTAGGGTCCTTGATGTAAAATTTTCAAATCAATAATATGTCAAATGATTTATCAGCTTTATGCTCTTATTATTTTACAAATTCTTAAAAAAGTCAAGGTTTTTAAAAATATAAAATAAAACAAGGAAGAACATATTTATTATTCCTCCTTGTTAATATTATGCTTACAAAATGAACAATCAAACCGTCCTTTATAGACATGACTTGCAATAAAATCGCTACATTGTGGAAAATATAAACAACACCTATCCTTCACTATTTTACCCGAAGGAACAGAAGCAGGATTTAATATCTGTTTATCACCATCCCTTGAAATTATTGTAAAAATTTTTTTAACTTCCCCTTTTTTAATTCCCCTTTTTTTGCTCCGCTCTCTTTTATCCAAAATATTTTTTACTAAAAAAAATATTTCAGAATTAAATTCTTTTTCCAAATATTCAATTCCTTGTTTTTTCCCATCATTATAATGAATTACTAATTCTCTTATCTTTCCAACAATACCTCTTATTAACACTTCTAACTCCTGCTTTGAAAAAATTGGTTTTATTCTGCTTTTTACAAAATTTCTTAATGTTTTTATTCCGAATCCAAATTTTTTGCTTTTTAAATAATACCAATAATAATTTGGAATATTCATTTCCTTGCACTCTTTTTTTTCTTCAAGACTTAAAGAAAAAATACTAACTTCAAAAGAATCCATAATTCCCCCTTTTTTTTATTTAATATTTTATTTTTTTATTTTAATTATATTCTAAATAACTCTTTAGCGTTCTTTGTCGTAACCTCAGCTACTCTCTCTATGCTTAAATTTTTAATTTCCGCAATCCTCTTGGCAACATATTTAACATACAATGGCTCATTTCTTTGGCCGCGAAAAGGTTCAGGCGTCATAAAAGGACAATCGGTTTCAAGCATAAACTTATCTTTTGGCAAACGCCTGATCAAATCATCCCACTGCCGGCTAAAAGTAATTAAGCCGGTAAAACTTACAATCAATCCCAAACCAAAATATTTCCAAGCTAAATCCTCGTTGCCGGAAAAACAATGCATAACACCCCAAGGACGATTTTTAGGGATTAAATCGGCATATTCCTTGCGAAAACTCTTCAAGCAATTAAACATGTCGTCATGCGCTTGGCGGCAATGAATTATTACCGGTAAATCCAATCTTCTCGCCATAAGCAACTGTTCATAAAATGCTTTTTTTTGAGTTTCTTTAATCAAATTAACATCAATATTCTTATCAATATGGTAATAATCCAATCCAATTTCACCGATAGCCGCAACTTTTTCAAATTTGGCTAATTTTTCATAAATATCATAATTAAATACTTCCGCGCGAGTATTAAAGCTATAATCCTCTCCATCCGCCCGCGTTTCAAAAAGATGAATCGGATGCAAGCCGACAGCGGCGTAAACCCCTTTTTCGTATTTATTTGCCAGCGCAAGAGCTCTTTTTGATGTTTTATATTTAGTGCCCACGTTAATCATCCAAACTTTCTCGTTTAAAGCCCTCCGTATAACCTCGTCCGCGTCTTTTTTGAAAAAATCAAAATTAACATGCGCATGCGTGTCTATTAACATAAATATTTATAACTTCAGAAAAACCATCAACAAAACATATATTGCTTGTTCATCTGTTGTTTTTTACTGATTTTGATTTTCAGTGTTTTCCCCTTGAGTTGATTCTTCCGCGCCAGTTTCATCGGCTTGCTCTTGTGTTTGCTCTTTTGCTTCTTCGTCTTTTTGACCAAATAATTTTGCTAACCATCCCATAAAATTGTAATAATCCAAACAAACAAGTTATTTTTGTTTAAAAATTCAGATTATTTTTTAGTTTCTAATAATTTTTATATTATTAATATCCCTAATATCAATAATTCTTGATTCTTTGATATTTTTTGATTTTCCGGAATTAACTATTATATCTGGCTTTGATTGAAATTTTTTAAAATTTACTAAAAAATCTTCATTATATTTTTGCCCGCCAATATTAAAACTGGTAGAAATCAAAGGAATATTAAGTCTTGTTATTATTTTAATCAAAAAATCATTTTTTGGCAAGCGAACCGCCAGTGAATTATCTTTTTCGCGAATTTCTTTTGGTAATTTTTCTCTGGCTTTTAAGACAAAAGTTATCGGTCTTTTTTTATACAAATAATTTTTATCTTTTGCCAAACCAGCGGTTGACGTCCAAATTGAGCGAATATACCGCTCTTGCGTCTTTGAAACAAAAACATAATCACGCAACATGCGATAACTGTTTACCAAAACCAACAAGGGACGTTTTTTGCTTATTCTCTTAATTTTATGAATTCTTTCAATCGCCTTTTTATTTGTGGCAATAGAGTGCAAGCCGTAAATAGTGTCAGTTGGTAAAACTATCACCCTTCCTTGCATTAACTCGTCCGCGATAAAATCAACATCTGCTTTTGTAAGATTATTTTTATTGATTTTTATTATTTGCATAAGCTATTTTTTAACCTTAATTTAAAGTCGTAATCGGCCGGCTCTGCACAATATAAAACTCCCCATCCTTAAACGCCCATTCAATGTCTTGAGGTTTTTTATAATGTTTTTCAATTTTTAAACAAATTTTTGCCAGTTTGATAATTTCTGTATTGGATAATTTTTGTTTTTTTTTGATTTAACTTTGGAACTTTTATCCATTTCACGCCTTTTTTCAAACAACGGACTATTTGCCTTTTTTGTTCTGAAATATTAATATCAATAATTAACCAATCACGTTTATCAATTACATACGAATCAGGCGTAATCGCCCCTGACACGATAGCTTCGCCAAGCCCGAAACAAACTACAAATTTAATTTTTATATTACTGTTACTATTTTAATAAAAAAATCGTTTTTGAGCAATGGAACAGCAATGGAACAGCTATTGACAAATTTTTAATAGTATATTATCTTGATATAATGTTCTTTTCGTGTTCTTTGAAATTAGAATTCAATATTAAATATTAATTTCGGACATATATAAAGGAGGTGAGTGAAGGTGAAGAAAATTTTAGAATTGATATATCGGCCATGGTTGCTTAAGTTTATACTCTTTTTTCTATTTATGACAAGTGCTGGTTTTGTTGAAGGTTTTCTAAATCTTCACGAGCCAGGAAAGCCGACATTGACGATGACAACGGAAGAAAGAGCGGAGCGTCAGATTGCCTTATATGGCTTTGCAAAAGAAAAAGTAAGACAGGCAAAGAATTTAGCAGAAGCGGGAGAGGTTTATTCTCCTTATCATTATTTTCGCGATCTGGCTATTTTTTCTGACAAGCAAAAAGAGTTAGAGTTAGATGCGGTTGTTAATTTGAATTATTTTCATCAGTTAATGTATCTCGCAAGGCAAAGCTTGGATAATGGCTATAATGAATATGATGTAAAAATAGCCAGAGAAAAGTATAAGAAGCACATTGATCCGGCGAAAGAAGCCAGAGATGAGGCCTTTGCTACAATTAGACAAATGGGGATTAACGGCATTCTGGATTGGTGTTTCTTGCTTTACTTTAAAACCTTGCCATTAGCTTTGTTGCTTTATCTGATTTGGCTGAACGAAGACAAGAAACGAAATAAAAATTTTTGTTTTCGCAGTCCCTTAAGTTTTGTTTTGGCTTTAATTGCGTATCCTTTTGTTGCGGCTTATATATTTTTCAAATGGCTGCAATATTCGGAACGCAGAATTTGGGCTGAGGCGGAATTGCGGCGGACTAAGAATAAAATTTTTACTTTTCTTTCTGATGATGAAATCGGCCAGATTAAAGATTTTGCGAAAAGCAGCTTGTCTGTGATATGTTGGCGCAAGCAATTTTTAGCCCAAGGCTTATTTCTCAAGCACGGTTTAGTAAAAGCCGTAATAGCTGCCTTGGTAATGTCATTCTTGATGTTATTATTGCCAAGAGCAACAGTGATAGCTTCTTCTAAGAAAAAGGTTTGCGATACAGAAATTATTGCGGAACAGTTAGGACAAAACTTAGCTCGAATGTATATTGAAAAAGACGAAACAAACAATCAAAATGATTGGATTGACAAGGATTTACTCCATGAATTCCTGTTGTTTGATTTTCGACTAACGGCACGAGTTTTTTCTTGGGTACTGAATTATTTAGGTATCCAGGAATTTGTCAAAAATATTGATCATATTCCTATTACGGCTGTTTGGCCAAGGGTTAATTTTTTAAATAATCCAAACTAAACAGCCGGAGAAAAAACTCTTTCTCCGCTATACAAGGAGAAAAATTATGAAAAAAGTTATTTTGTTTCTAATAATGGCAACGTTTTGTTTTACGGCAGAACTTCAGGCAGAGGACAAAAAAGCTTCCGCATTAATCGTTATAAAAAATGATTTTGTGGAGCCCGAGAAAGCGGAGAGCTACCATAAGCAGTCAATGACCATTTATTGCCACGATGGCAATTGGTTTGGCGGCGGACTGAGTGTAACGGTTAAGCCGAAATATGATTATACTGAAGTCAAACCGTGGTTTACGTTAAACAAAGGCCCGTTGTATTTCTTGGGTGGCCTATCTACAGATAGCTCCGGAAACGACTATATCCAAGGTGGTGGTTGGTATATCAATAAGTTTGGCAAGTTCAAGGTTTTCTTTGATCTAAGAAACTATTGGAATATTGACGGAGAGTCATCTGATTATCTAGACTGCTTTCTGGAGGGCGAGTATCCGCTTGGCAAAAAATTTTATGTCGGGTTGGATCTGGATTATTGCCATTATTGGCAAGATGAGGACCATAATTTTTATTTCGTTGGTCCTTATGTTGGATATAAGGTCATGGACAACCTTTCAGTTTACTTGCGATTATCTTGCGACTGGAATGTTGTACATGATAATGCCGACAGGACAGATAAAGCTAGAATAGGACTTAAAGTAACCTTTTAGCTTGTAGTTAAAGACATCTTTCAATGGGCAGGAGACAATTAATTCGTCTTCTGCCCATTTTTTTTGAATTCGCCAATTTTCAATTTGTTTTGAATAGATTGAATAATTGGCTGATTCAGAGAGGTGAGAATTATTTTTTAATTTTTAACAACATTTTAAATTTCTAATTTTAATCTTCCCTAAAATAAACTCTTCAATTTCTTCAAGGCCTCCGGCAATAGCGGTAAAAGCGCGTTTGCGAATTTTAAAAAAAACGGCGCCAACTTTGATTGTGACAGCCAGTTCCCGAATAAAGTTTCTATTAAAGAATAACGGGATATCACATAAAGAAACAAGCCGATTGAAAGCGAACCGGTTAAAAATCCTAAAATTAATCCGCCAAGGCGATTAAAGGTTTTTAAAAACGGGATGATAGATATTAAATTAAAAGTTTTATGCAGTAAGTAAAATAAAAAACCGACTAAGCGGTTGATTAATGAAAATAAAATTACAAAAACCAAAACTTTTCCCAAATTATTATAACCAAAGAAAAAATTCTCAAGCCAATAAGACACAGGCAAATACAAACGGCTAGCTAAAAAAGCCGCCGCTATCAAGCCGACAAAAACGCCTAGTGTGCGGATAAGGCCGAAAAACAAGCCATAAAAAACAAAACCAGCCAATATTACAATTAAAATTACGTCAATTAAAGGCATTAAATTTAGTAAAAAGTTATAAAGTCAAAAGTAAAAAATAAAATTAATTCAACCTCGGGAATAATGATTCACTTTTTTTTATCTGCTTTTCTTTAAATTGCTTAATAATTTTCTCGGCTGTGTCCGGTATAAAAGGAACCAAAAGGTTAGCCACATTCAAAATATTTTGCGCGACATTTTGCAATACTTCTTTAATTTCCTTTTTGTCTGACATCTTCCAAGGAGCTTTAATGGTGATATACTCATCCATTTCCTTTAATTTACGCCACAAAACATTCAAAGCCTCATCAAAACGATATTTTTTTAACTTTAAAGCAACTTGATCAATTAAAATTTCATCAGTCCCCGGACTTAAATTTAATTCTATTTTATTTTTTTCAAGCAAATTAGAAACGCGCGCCACTAGATTGCCAAGACCGTTTGCCAAATCCGCCTGATATCTTGTTCTAAATTTTTCTTCCGTATAATCCGAATCTTCAAAAGATTTTAGTTCCGCCAAAAGATAATATCTAAGAGCATCGGTACCGTATTTTTTTACTAGAATCTCAGGATTAACAACATTTCCGATTGATTTGCTCATTTTTTGGCCGCTTGACGTAATAAAACCAAAAATTAATATTTGTCTTGACAGAGGCAGTCCTGCCGACATAAGCATTGCCTGCCACATCGCGGTTTGTTGTCTAAGATTGTCTTTGCCGGCAACTTGCAGCGCATTGCGATTCTTGTCATCTCCCCAAAAATCATTAAATTTTTTTTCATTTTCCGGCCAGCCCAAGGCGTCAATATAATTGACTAAAGCGTCAAACCAAACATACATCACATGCTTTTCATCGCCTGGAACCGGCACGCCCCAAGGCATTTTTGATTTTAAGCGGGAAATGGAAAAATCCTGAAGTCCGTTTTTGATAAAATTCCTCATTTCGTTTAATCTATGCGCCGGAACAATAAAATCAAGATTTTTTTCATAAAATTTCAAAAGCTTATCCCCATATTTGCTCCAGCGAAAAAAATAATTTTCTTCATCAATCAATTCAAGCGCTTGCCCCGGATGATGCGGACATTCACCGTCCACAAGTTCGGATTCAGTTTTTTCCAATTCACAGCCAACGCAATATTTGACTTGATAATTTTTTTTATAAATATCACCATTAGCCTCGCAGCATTTCCAAAACTCCCGCGCCGCTTTTTTATGATGTTCGTCAGTTGTACGAATAAAACTGTTATAAGAAAGATTTAATGCCTCTTTTAATTCATCAAATTTAGCCGCATATTCATCGGCGTATTTCTGCGGATCCATTCCTCTTTCTTTAGCTTTACGATATATTTTTAAGCCATGCTCATCGGTTCCGGTATTAAAAAACACCTCTTTCCCTTGCTGCCTGGCCCAGCGCGCCAAACAATCCGCCCGAATAATCTCCGCCGCAAACCCAATATGCGGCTCCGCATTCACATACGGCAGGGTTGTTGTTATGTAAAATTTTTGTTTTGCCATATTACTTGCTCAAAAAAAATTCGTAATTCGTAATTCTTAATTAAAATTCACCTCCCAACCACAACAACAAACTCCCCTTTCTGATCGTTTTGACTATTTTTAATTTTATCAATAATATCAGAAAGCTCCCCGCGATAGACTGTTTCGTGCATTTTTGATAGTTCACGGCAAACCACAACCGAAGTAATTAAATTTATTTTTTTTAGCAAATCTTTAGATTTAATTATGCCTTTATTTTTCTGCTTATCTATTTCTTTATTATATTTAACAATATCCTGATTTATCTTTTTTAACTCCTCTAAAAACTTAAGTATCCTGTGCTTTGATTCATAAACTACAACAGGAAAAATACTGTCAACGATTTTTTGCAAAAATTTCTGCCGCCCTTTCTTGTGCGGAGGAAATCCCAAAAACACAAATTTATCAGTCGCGATTCCGGATATTGAAAGCGCGGCCGTAACCGCCGAAGGGCCCGGGACAGACTCAATTTTAATTGATCCGCCGAATTTTTCAATAACCGCGGCCACCAGCTTGCCTCCCGGATCGGATATCCCCGGAGTGCCGGCATCAGACACCAATGCCAAATCTTTGCCTCCGCCAAGCAACCCCAAAAGATAATCCTGTTTTTTAATATCCGAATGCTGATGATAAGAAATGGTTTTAGTTTTAATTTTATAATGCTCTAACAATTTTCTGGTCACTCGCGTATCTTCACACAAAACAAAATCAACCTCGCCGAGAATTCTTAACGCGCGAAGCGATATATCCTCTAAATTTCCTATTGGCGTGGCAACGATATATAACATAAGCATAATGCTAATCTGCAAATAAATGCTAATCTGCGAATTGCGAATTTAAGTTAAATTTTATTCGCAATTCGCAGATTAGCATTTATTCGCATTATTAGCATTATTATTACACAATATCCTCCTTCCGCTCCTTCACATACCTGGTCCATTCTTCGGCGATTTCAATAAAAATCTTAAACGGAGCTTCTATTATAAAATCCAAAATAAACACAAAAACATTTACTTGGGAAAATTTTTCACTCATCCACTTGCCAACGGCAGCTATCGGGATATAAAAAAAATCAATAATAAAACTTAAAATATTCTCTCGCGGGGGAATAATAATCATATCGCGGGCGTTTTTGCGGATACGAATGCTGAAAAAGCTGACAAATGTTAAGAAAAATAAAAAAATTATAATACTTAGCCAAGTAAAATTAATTTCATTTAAAGCCCAAACAACAGCCCCAAATGAAAAAAGAAAAGTTATAAAATATAAAATTCCAAAAACGAATCCCAAGCTCTTGCTGCGGCGCGCCGGGTCGCGCAATTTAAACGGCTCTTTGCGTTCATATTCCTCAAAAACGACTTCTTCAATTCCTTCTTTAATTTTATTGCTATTATCCTCAGACGGCAATTTAGTAAATAACACTATAAAAAATAAAAGCATTGCCGGAAAACCAATATTAATAATCAAAGAAACCGTATTTATTTCCTCACCGAACCATTTTGTTGCCGGAACCTCCAATAAAACAGCAAAAAATGATTTTGTAATAAAAATATAAATTATGCTTCTAGTCGCCGCGCGCCACAATTTTTTAGAAGATTCTTCATATCTTTTGAGGCATGCTTTTTTTATATCCCTGGGAAAAACCTTTGGATCTCTTTTAATACTTTCATAAACCGCGATTGGGTTTTCTTTAATTACATCGGTTAAAACCGTAAAAAAAACCGTATAGCGGCTAATAATTCTATTAAGCTGCTTAACCAGCGGATGTTCAAGCTGCTTGTTGATTGCTCCCCGCAAAAAAACGATTTTTGCGGCAACTTCTTCAATTTTTGCCGGATCAGGATTCTTCCATCCGGCAACATAATATTTAAAAAGAATAAAACTCATCATATCACGGTCAAACTTCAGGTAGTGCCTATGTATTCCTAAAAATATCTGAATTTCTTTGTCTTTCTCATGCTCTGAATTACTAGGCAATTCAATATTCTTAAGCAAAATTTTGTTCATGTAATCAACAACTGTTTGATTAATTTTGCTTAAGCCTAAATGCTGCTCAATATCGCTTGCCGCCAAAGCTATTATCCAATTATTCAAATCATTTCTTTCAGACAATTTCCGTCCTTTTATTTTGGCAATTGCCCTTTTTAAATCTAAATATTTTTGAATAATCGCGGCAACTTCATCAATTTTAGTTTCAGGTACTGAATTATTAGATAAATATGCCGCCCTAATTAATTCAGTTAATAAATGCCTGGCTATTTCCGTACTGTCTGCGCCCTTTAGGGATATTGTGCCTTCAATTACAATTTGCCTTTTAATAATTCTTTCAATCGCGTTTTTTCTGAGAAGGTGTTCCTCTTTATAATCAACTGTATTTCTTATTTTTTCATAATAAAAAGACATTTTCGAAACTAATTCCGAAACATTAATCTTTGGAACATCATCTTTTTTTTCTTCCGCCTTTGACTGTTCACGATATATAATCTGAAAAAGCCTTTTAACATCAATTGTCGGGGTTAAGCTCTTTTTTTCTATTTTTTTTAAACTTGGATTTACCATAAGTTATCCGCTTCGCGAACCCGCAACTACAAATGCGGGACATGCGAATTATAATATTGGATTTTCTTTATTTTAAATTAAAATTTAAAATGCTTATCCACTTCACGCTTTATCGCCCACACTTTGTAAGCGCCATATATAAAAGCATAAGCGACCACTAAAATGAACATGCCGATAACCAGCCGTAAAATAAAATCAGTCCAAACAACTAAAATTGCCAGAAGCATTAAAATTATGCCCGTACTTAAAAGCGACCAAATAAGGCCATTAACTTTTTTATTAACCTCTTTGAATAAATTTTGCATAATATTTTTTAAAATTAATTAATTTTTCTTACCGCAAAAACCGAGCTCACACGCTAAACCTTCTTCTGTGTTACAGCTTTTTTCATCACAGCAAGGCTGATTTAAGCCTCCGCATTGGTAACAAACACCATTACTATTTAAAGTGCCGGAGTTACAAAACGGTTCACTCTCGCAAGCTTCAGTTCCGCCATAACCGCAAGCCCGACAAATTCCATTGCCACACTCCGTTCGTGTATTTCCGCGATTATCCTGTTTTAAGCATGCTAATCCAGAATCACAGCAAGGATATCCGGCTTGTCCGCAGCTTACGCATTTATTATTAAAACAAATTAATGAGTTTTTACAAAAATCTTGAGTTTGACAGCAAAATTGATCCTCTCCTCCGCAAGGCAAGCAACGACTATTTTCGCAAGTTAAATCTATATCACAGACAGGATTTTCATTGCGGCAAAACGTGTTTTCTTTGCCAAAATCACAACTTTCAGCGCAATAATTTTCTTTTTTATTTCCAGGATTAACACAACAATTTTGCCCGAACTTACACGGTTGCTCCGAATCGTCACAGCATCTCAAACCGTCAAAACCGCACTCATCGGCATATAATACCTCATCTTTCCAGTCATCGCTGTTCTGAATACTTTGATTCTTAACACCGCAAGCTGAAAATAAAAACAAAAAAACAATACCGAATATTAGCAAAGCCATATTGCGCGCTTTTCCATCTTTAATATATCTCATAAACTTATACTTATATTCTACCTAATTTCAACAAAAAATTCAATATTATAGACAAATAATAAAATATATGCGACAATATCAATAAACTACATTTAGTTGCCAATTCACTATCTAAAGAACGGGGGGAAGTATAGTGTTTAATAACAATTTCTATATTATAATAACACACAAAAACAAAAGCTCCAAAAATTGAAGCTTTTGTACCCCGTCCTTTCATTACCATCCGAAAATCAGTTCCCCAAAGAAAACATCAAGTACTGAAATAATCCCTGTTTCCCTCTTTAATTTAACATTAACATATAAAAATTAAAAAAATATTAAAAAAAATCGTAAGGAACAAAAATTTTTGTTCCTTACGATTTTTTTATTTCACAAAATATGGTATAATAAATTCATCATAAATTAAAAAGATTCCCGATCATTTAATATAATTTCTCTAGCGAGGCTGGGGGTGTCGGGAATGACAGAGATTAATGTTTTCAGACAAACAATTAAAAAACATACTAGACAAAGCGGAAATATTAAACGCGGAAGAATTTGATTCTCTGCTTCAGGAAGCCAAACAAAACGGGAAAAAAATGGAATTTTTTTTAATGGGAAAAAATATAATAACACCCATGATTTTATATGAAAACGCGGCTTCTTATTATAAAATTCCCTTTATAGATTTAAAAAATCAAACCATCCGCAAAGATATATTATTTTTAATTCCAGAGCCCATAGCCACTACCCACAACATTATAGCTTATGAGACTAATAACAAAGAAATTAAGCTGGCGGTTATTGACCCGGAGGATTTGGAAATATTTGAATTTATCAAGAAAAAAACCGGACTTAATGTCAATATCAGTTTGACTACGCCGGAAAATATTAAAGAAACGCTCAAGCAATACCACAAAAGCTTAAAGGCTGAATTTAATTATTTAAGCGATGACAAGGGCGAAGACAAAAACAAGCTTGAAGAAACAAAAGATTTAAAAAAACTGGCGGCCGACTTGCCGGTAGTGCGAATTGTTGATACTTTGCTTGAATATTCAATTATTGAAGGCGCGAGCGATATTCATATTGAACCGGAAGAAAAAAATATTTTAGTGCGTTATCGTATTGATGGGATATTAAAAAACGTTATGGTTTTGCCAAAAACCGTCCAGTCCGGAATTATCGCGCGCATTAAAATACTTGCCAACTTAAAAGTTGACGAACATCGGCTGCCGCAAGACGGGCGTTTTAAAATTACAAACAATGAATACAAGGTCGCTTTCCGCGTGTCAATTATTCCGGCCTTTGACGGAGAAAAAATCGTATTAAGGCTCCTTAATGAAAAAGCCCAGGTTTTAACTCTTGAACAATTAGGACTGCAAAAAACACCGCTTAAAGTTTTGAAAACGAACATCAAAAAACCTCATGGAATAATATTAGTAACAGGCCCGACAGGCTCCGGAAAAACCACTACGCTTTATACTGTTTTAAATATATTAAACATACCGGAGGTAAACATATCCACGGTTGAAGACCCGATTGAGTACAGAATGCCGCATGTCAACCAGTCGCAGGTAAACGCGAAAATCGGCTATACTTTCGCTTCTGGCCTAAGGGCGTTTTTGCGCCAAGATCCGGATATTATAATGGTCGGAGAAATTCGCGATCAGGAAACCGCTGAAATCGCCGTGCATGCCGCTATGACCGGGCATTTGGTTTTATCAACAATTCACACCAATAGCGCCGCGGCGACTATGATTAGATTGTCGGAAATGGGAGTCCCTACTTTTTTAATCGCCACCACCACAAACATAATTATCGCACAGCGCTTAGTAAGAAAAATTTGTCCGAATTGCATTCAAAGTTTTAACCTTGGCAAAGAAACCGTAAAAGAACTGGAAAAACAGCTAAATATTGAAAGTCTTTTAAAAACGCTTGAAAAAGAAAAAATAATTATTGACTCTAAAAAAGGCTTAAAATCACTGCTCTTTTATCGCGGAAAAGGCTGCAAGCGCTGCAACAACAGCGGTTATAAAGGGCGAATAGGAATATATGAAATTCTTGAAAACACCGAAGAAACATCCGGTCTTATCCTAAAAAACGCCAACACCCGCGAAATAAACAAACAAGCCGTTAAAGAAGGGATGCTAACCATGGTTGAAGACGGCTTTATCAAAGCTAAAAACGGCATCACCACAATTGAGGAAATAATGCGAGTAACCAAAGAATAATAAATTAAATCATAAATCATAAATCCAAAACCATAAATTTATATATTATGCCTATAAATTTCACAAAAACAACAAAAAACGCGCCTGGCGAAACCGACAAAGAAAACAGACAGTCAGCCATGGATAAAATTAATGATTATTTGTTAAAATTTTCCAAAGTCCCTCTTAGAGAAAAATTATTTTTTGTTCAACATTTGGGAGTAATGCTTAGATCCGGGATATCTTTATCAATTGCAATTAAAACATTAGCCAAACAAACGGAAAATAAACTTTTCAAAAAAGTGCTTGATGATGTTGGGGCTCAGGTTGAAAAAGGCAATAGCCTCGCGGAAAGCCTTGATAGCCACAAAAAAATTTTTGGAGAACTATTTGTTAATATGGTTGAAGCCGGAGAACTATCAGGAAAACTTGAAGACGTTCTTAAACAATTATATTTACAAATGAAAAAAGAACATAAGCTAATCTCAAAAGTAAAAGGAGCTCTTACATACCCCGCGGTAATCCTTTTGGCTATGTTTGGCATTGGCACATTTATGATTGTATTTATAGTGCCGAAAATAACATGCATGTTTGACGAAATGAACACGGAACTTCCCCTTCCGACAAAAATATTGATCGGAGTCAGCGATGCTATCGTGAATAACGGCGCTCTTTCCGCTATTATTTTTATTGTTTTTGTTGTGTCTTTTATAAAAATAATTAGAACTCAAAAAGGTAAATTTATTTTCCAGGCAATACTTTTAAAAATACCCATTATATCTACTATCATAAAAAAAATAAATCTGGCCAGATTTGCCCGCAATATCAGCTCCCTTTTAAAAACCGATATTATGATAATCAAAACATTTCAGATAACCGCAAATGTGCTAGGCAACCTGCATTATCGCGAAGCGCTTTTGAAAATGAGCCAAAAAATAAAACAAGGCGGAAAATTAAGCGATGTAATTAACGCGTATCCCAATCTTTTTACTCCGGTTGTCGCGCAAATGGTCGCGATTGGCGAGGAAACAGGAGAACTTGATAATATTTTAGTTGAATTAGCGGATTTTTATGAAGAAGAGGTTGATCAAATCATGGAAAACCTGCCCGCTCTTATTGAGCCTTTGCTAATCCTTATACTCGGTCTTGGCGTCGGCGGCGTTGCGGTCGCGATAATTATGCCTATGTATAGTATTACTGAATCTATTTAAAAAAAACAATAACTATGAATAATTTATATAAAAATAAAAATGGCGGACTGCTTATAAACCTGCTTGTAACACTTAGTATTATCGGAATTTTAGCGGCTATTTCTATCCCGCTCCTAAAAAATTACCTGCCGAATTTGAAATTAAGCCTTGTTACAAAAGATTTAACAAGCGATTTACGCTATATTCAACAACAAACAATAACCGAACAAAAAATTCATCTGATTCAATTCAGCACATCAACCAACAGCTATAATTTGTTAAAATTTGACATTGCGACTTCAACTTTAAAATCCGTAATTCTGCCCGCGGAAGTTTCTTTTTTTTCAATTACCGGCTTTACAGATAATACGATTAAATTTAATCCTTATGGAGCCGCTTATGAATCCGGCAGTATCGTTCTTGCCAACACATCAAGCAGTACAAAAACTATAAATATTAAACCTTCCGGCTATGTTGAATTACGACAATAAGCAAAAAAGGCGTTACGCCTTACTAAACGCTTTAAAAAACAATCAAACAGGCATTTCCTTGCTGGAGCTTTCTATCGCCTTAATGATTTTAATCAGTTCGCTTATCCCGTTAACCCAAGCATTTCCTTATTCTTCGTCAATCATTGACTCTGCCAAAAACGATACCATAGCTTCATACCTCACGCAGGAAAAAATTGAAGAAATCATTTCTTTGGGTTATGAAAACACGGGAATTGACACAATTGAAACCAGACATTCGCTTGGCACGGCCACCAGTTCTTATTTATATCTTTTTGAAAGAGAAAGTATTGTAAAATATGTTGATGCTGATTTGCAAAATTCGTTAACAGATACAGGTTTAAAAAAAATAAGCACTACTGTTTATTACAACGATAAAATTTCAAACAATGAAAAAACTTTCACAATCAGCACTTTGTTAGTGGAAAAATAATTTTAAAAAAAATCATGAAAAAAAAGAAAAATATCAAAAACGGGTTCACTTTAATTGAAACAGTTGTAGCCATATCTCTTTTTACAATCATTATTTTAGTAAGCAATTCAATGTTTATAATGTCACAAAAAATATACATAAAGGGAAGCGCGCTAAGCGAATTATCGCAAAACGCGAGAATATCGCTTGACAAAATCTCAAGGGAACTCAGGCAATCAAATGATTTAATTACCGATTTTTCATCTATCTCAACTAGCTCGAAAATTTTTTTTCAAGACGGACACGACGATAATAAAATTACTTATATAAAATATTTCGCTTCCAGCACTGACCTTATTAGAAAAAATTTAGCTTACGAATTCAGTACAGATCCCGGAATATATGTATATCACGATAGCATTGACGCTTGGGGCAATTTGCCAAATGAAATTACGCTTAAAGAAAGAATTATCGGAGAATATTTTAATACTTTGGAATTTTCTTTTTCTAGCGGTTTGGTAAATATATATTCAAATTTAAATAATGCTCACGCGGATATTAAAATCAATTCAAAAGCGCACATAAGAAACTGGTAAAAATGATTACACAAAAAATTCACAAACAGCAAAAAGGCATAACTATAATATTGGTGATGTTGATAACAACTTCATTAATGTTTTTGTCTTTATACTTACTTAATTTTTCTTTGACTGAAAAACTAATCGCGAAAAGCCAAACATTGGGCAGTCAAGCGTATTATCTATCAGAAGCCGGAACAAATGAAATGGTTTGGCTGATTAAAAACAATTCCGAATATCAAACAAAATTTGAAACTGAAAGTTCCTGGGCGACAACAACTTCTCGCGTAAATCCATTTGGGGCAAACACGGGTTCATATACAGTAACCTTAACAAACACCAGTCCGGCGCATGGTGAAATACTCTCACTCGGAACAATTAACCTGCCTTCAGGACAAAATTCTCAGCGGGCGGTAAAAATCCTTGTTTATAAACCAATGGGACAAAGCGGTATTGCCAGCAGTTCGGGTTATGCCGATGGGAATATTGACATATCCAATTCACTGGTTAATTTTATTAATGGCGATGCTCATTCAAATAATATTTTTACAATCAACAATTCCAGCGTCGTTAATATTGACGGAAACCTTAATACTGTCGGCAACTACATTGAGGCCGGATCAGCCTCTGTAACTTTAAGCGGTGATTTTTACGCCGCCAATATGCCGAACGGACCGGCAGCGGAAATTCCAATGCCGGCGGTTGATTTTAATTCCGCCGACCCTAACTCATATAAAAACCGGGCTACGGTAATTTATTCTGAGTCTAATTTTGATGATCTAATGAATACAAATCAAGTTCTCACCCTTACCGACCCAATAACTTATGTAACCGGTGATGTTGAATTAAAGGGTGATCAAACTTTAATTATGGATAAAGCATTATTAATTGTTGAAAGAGATTTTACGATTGGCTTTAAAAAACACGGGCATAGCCGCACCGGACCAAGCAATTTAATAATCCAAAGCGCGTCAGGAACTCCGGCCGGAGTTTTAGCCGGAAGACATGTTGATTTTAAACAATACACGGAAACCGTGAACGTTTACGGAATTGTCTATGCCGCGGATTTAATGAATCTTACCAGTATTGATTCATACACGATCCAATTTGATGTTTGCGGCGGATTAGTGGCAAGAAAATTAACCATAAGCAGCTGTTGGCAGGCGATTAATATCACCCATGACAACGAAATGCTTATCAACACCCTCAGCTCCGCTTCTTCATCGCCGACAATAATTATAGAGCACTGGGAAGAAGAATACTAAATTAATTTTGCATATGTTATAATACATAATATGTTTATAGTAAAAACTTCAAAATATCCGATTGGCATTGATTTGTCAGACACATCGTTAAAAGCGGTACAGCTTAACGGGAAAAAAGACAAATTTTTTATTCAAGCCTTAAATAAAATAACTTTGCCGGAAGGAGCTATTGTTAACGGAGAAATTAAAAATCCTGAAATTTTAATAAAAAATATCAGCTTATTGCTGGCTAAGCCAAAATTCGGCATTTTTAGCTCAAAGGATGTGGTTGCCAATCTGCCAACGATAAAATCATATATTAAAATTATTGAAATTGATAATAACCCCAACAACATCATTGATACGATTGAAAATGAAATTGAAAATCATATTCCGCTTGCTCTAAACGACATTTGCTATGATTGGCAAATCGTTAAAAAGGATAGGGAAGAAAATAAAATTTTAATCGGAGCGGCTTCTAAAAATATAATAAATCAATATGTTAACGCGTTTAAACAGACAAAATTATCTATCAATGCTTTTGAAACCGAATCCATCGCGAATTCAAGGGCATTATTGGAAGAAGAAAAACCAAAATTCAATAAAAATAACTCAATCAGCTATGGAATAATTGATATTGGGGCAAAAAGAGCCTCCATGGCGGTATATTCCCAAAATACCGTAGTATTTACTATCAGCATGCCGATTTCAGGACAAAAAGTTACGGAAAAAATATCAAAAGCTCTTGAAATAACATTGGATCAGGCTGAAAAAGCAAAAATAATCTGCGGACTTGATGAAACAAAAGCCAAAGGCATTATTAATGAAATTTTAGCGGATAACATAAAAAAATTAAACGATAAAATAGGCGAAACTCTTGAATTTTATGAAAATCACTATCCCGGATATGGCGCTATAAAAAAAATCATACTAACCGGCGGCGGCGCGGCAATAAAAAATTTAGACAAACTGATTGAAAAAACTACAACAATTAAAACAGAGCAGGGAAAAATGGTAAACAACTTAATTATCAGCAATAAAATTATTGATAAAATATTCACGGAAACCCATAATTTGTCCAATAAAATAATAAAAAATTCCGAAAATCAAAATTTTTCCGCAAAACAAAATTCCAGCCCCAGCTATACGGTCGCAATCGGACTGGCTATGAGAAATATATATCTTGACATCTAAAATATGATCAACTTAAATATATTACCGAAAAAAATAAAAAATGATATAAAGCTAATCATTTTTGATAAGTTTATAAAAAAAATTACCGGAATTATTTTTTTATTTATTATAATTTTTTCAGGAATTCTTTTCGCCGCCAAATTTTATTTGCATTTATATTTTGAAGAAACAATTGAAAAAAACGCGAGTACTTCAAAAAGTACGGAAGATTATCTTAAAAAAGTCAAAGAAATCAACAATAAAATTGATTATATAACAAAAATTCAAAATAACAATATTGACTGGACAAATACGATTCTACATATAAGCAAGGCTATCAACAATAATATTAAAATTAACAAAATAAATATCAATAAGAGCGACAATACGCTTTCCTTGTCAGGAAACGCGAAAACAAGAGATAGTTTATTATTATTAAAAAACAGTTTTGAAAAATATGAAAATTTTAGCGAAATTAAAATCCCAATAAAAAATTTATTAGAAAAAAACGATATAGACTTCGAAATAACCACCACTATCAACTCTTATGAATTTAAATAACAACTTTAATTTAGATATAAAGAAAAAAATAACAATCCGCGCTTTGGTAAGTTTGATTTTATTTTTTTCAATAATTTATTTTTTCACCTTTCCGCTGCTAAAAAAAATTAAAATACAAAAAGAAGATATTATTGCCAAAAAAATTGAACTTGAAAACAAAATATCCCAAGATAAAAATATCACTAATTTGAATGAACAAATAAAAAAAATTGAACCCGGTCTCTTGGGATTAGACAAAATTTTTATCAGCATTAACCGCGAACTTGATTTTATAACCTTACTGGAATCTGTTGCCGGAAATAATAACATTGAGCAAAAATTAAATATTACCCCTAATCAAGTAAAAAAAGATAATGATACCTATCAAGCCCAGCCGCTTGTAATTAACGCGAATGGAAAATTCAAAAATATTATCCAATATATTGCCGATTTGGAAGCGCTCACTTACTATATAACAATAAATTCAATCAGTATCAACAAAATTGACAATATTGGCAAAAATGATGAAAATCAAAATGATTCCGTAAAACTCACGATAAACGGTTTAACTTATTGGAAATAACCTACTAATTTAATATAAATGCAAAAAATAAATAATAAAAAATTATTAAATTACATTTATTTTTTTATAATATTCGCGGGAATAATTTCTTTTGTTTTTCTTGCTGAATTTCTTCAGGAAAATATATATAAAACAATAACAATTGACAGTGAATTTTTGCTTTCGCAAAGCAAAACTAAAAAAGAAAATTTAGATATCAGGGGTTTTGAAAAAATAATAGAAAACACAAAAAACAAAACAAAACCAAGGCAAATAAACTATGTGAATAATATTTTCACCCAAAGGGCGCCTCGTGATTAATTTAATATATCCCTCAATTTTTTAAAATAATTCTGAACTGAAAATTTATTAATTTTACGCTCCGCCTTAATCCCGATTTTTTTAAAACTACCGGGATTTTTTAATATATAATTTATTTTTTTAAATAAATCTTTTTCATCGCCGGGCGCGAAAAGCACCCCTCCCAAATAATGGACAATTTCGGTTATTCCGCCAATACGCGAAGCCAGTACCGGCAAGCCCAAAGACGCGGCCTCATAAATAACGGTGGGAGAATTTTCATAACACAAAGACGGCACAATCAGACAATCGGCATTTTGCATGGCCGTCTTTACCTGCTTCCCTGTTTTCCAGCCAAGCACCGTAATTTTTTTATTTTTAAGGCGCTGAATTTTATCATACTCGCTCCCTTTGCCTATCACTGATAACTTTATATTTTTATTTTTACTAAATTCATTAAAAACGTTAAGTAAAAACATTATGCCCTTGTGATCCTCCAATTCCCCGACATACAAAAAATTAATAGCGCTATCTTTTTTGTTTTTTAAATCAAAATCATTTTTAATAAAAACAGGATTAGGAATAATAATTTTTTTTGAATTTTTAAAAAATCCTCTTTTTTCATGTTCGCGCATCAGCCATTTTGAGGGAGAAATTATAAGATTAGGCGAAGTAATCATTTTTCTAACGGCAGAATAATAAATTTTAGTAAAAAAACTTTCCATCATATTTTCTTTGCCGACAATAATTAATCCGGATGGATGAATTAACTGAATATCATGCAAAACGTGAATATGCTTTATTTTGCTATTTTTAATCGCTTTAAAAATTAACAGCCCCAATCCTTTAAAATTATGCGTAACAATTAAATCCGGATTTTGTTTTTTAAAAATTTTTTTAATTTGAAAATATTTTTTTATACTTAAAAAATCACTTAAATGATAAAATAATCTAAGCGGTTTTGGAATTTTGTTTAAATAATGGAAAAAAGATTTTAAATAATAATTTTTATTATCAATATATTTTGAAAAATACGGTTTTGTTGAAATGACAAAAACATCAAAACCGTCTTCCTTTAAACCGTCACGCGTTATTTCCAACACTCTATCAGCTCCACCTCGACTAAACGGCCTATAGAGATTATTGATTAAACAGATTTTCATATACTATATATTTTTTCCAGTCTTTCTTTTAATATTTTAAAGCTGTATTTTTTATCAACTAATTTCTTTCCATTCGCGCCCATTTGCCCGCGAAGATTTTTGTCGGCAATTAAAATATTAATTTTTTTTCTTAAATTACAAGCATTGCCGGGCTCTGCGAATAAACCCTCTTGCTTATTCTCAAAAACGCTTCTTACACCGGGCAAATCAGACGCTACAATCGGCGTTCCGCAAGCCATTGCCTCAAGAAGAACAACGCCGAATGCTTCATGCGAATTAATTGACGGCAAAACAAAAATATCGGCTTTTTGATAATTTTTAATTAATTCTTCGTCATCAACTCCGCCCAAAAAATTAACAAACCTCTCTACTTTTGTTTCTTTTGCTATTTTTTTATATTCAGCCAGCATATCTCCCCTGCCGATTATATTTAAAATTATTTTATCATTCAAAATTCCTCCAAGCGCTTTAAGCAAAACATCTACCCCTTTAAAATAATGCGCCTTATCAAGGCCGCCAACGAACAGAATATTAATTTTATCCTTTCCTTTTTTGCTTGGATCAGGAAAAAATTTATCAGTATCCACGCCAAAAGGCAATAAATAAAATTTTTGTTTATTATTTTGATAAAAATTTTTTATTCCGCTTTTTAATATATAATCTTCGCTGGCAAAAGTGATTTTATCCGCCGCCCTAAATAACGGCTTGAATATTATCATGGAAAAAACACTTAAAACTCTTGGAAAAAGGGATAATTCATCAGTATCCATATGATAATGAATAATCAGTTTAAATCTCTTTTTAAAAAATAATTTTGCCAAACATACCGCTTCGGAAGCGCCAAAAAACGGATAATGCAAATGAACTATATCAAAATTTTTTAATTTAAAAAATAATTGCGGCAAAAAAGCGCCGTTCCCATACCTTAGAAACGGCTTTAAATATTCTATCTTTGTCATTCTATTCTCTTTGATTTTTAAATTGTTTTTGGCCGCGGTAAAAACCGTTACTTCGTTATCCGCCTCCATTAAAGACGCAAAATCTTTCGCAACATTCCCGATTCCCCCTTTATACGGCGGATAAACACAAACCACATGCGCGATTTTCATTTTTTTCTAATTAAATATTTATGCCAAAAATATTGCGCTAAAAACACTGATAAAGCCTGCAGCTGATCAATAACATCTATTTTTTTACAATAAATCGCTATTCCCAAAATCATAACCGGTAAAAAAAACACAAAAACCCTGTCTTTTATTTTATCATAATTAGTGGCATACATAATTTGGGCAGAGTCATCTCTTTTTCTGAAAATATACAAATGCCACAAAAAAGCGAAAGCTAAAAATAAAAATGCCTGCGCTTTATCAATATTATCAACCGCTCCGTTAAAAGCGGCAATAGTCAAAATAATCGCTGTTTGCAAAAATATTACCGCTAAATTTTTTATCTTATCAATCTTACTAAAATAAACTATAATATCGTCAAGCGAACCATCGTATATATCTTTTTTTATTTTATTTTTTTCCGCCTTGGTTTCGTAGATAAAAAATAATCCAAAAATAGAAATAATCGCGAAAAACCTGGCAACGTCTTCCGCCAAGCCCATTCTGTCCCCTAAAGCAAAATAAAAAAAACAAAAAACCGACATTGCTATCGCTAAAAGAGTAGTTATGAAATCCATAGCCATTCCGTATGCTGTTATTTTTTTTATTGACATAAAATTTATTTTTTAACGGCGATTTCTCTGACAATTTTAGTTATCTCCCTGTCTATTTTTTCAAGCTTGAGGCGCAAACGAAAAATCAAATAAAAAAGCGCTGCTACGCTTAGATACAAAAGCACGTCTATTCCTGTTGCCGAAAAACCAAGACCGGCTACCAAAATATCAATTTTCTTTATAAAAATAATTACCAAAGCGACCAAAAACCAAAAAATCAGCCAAAAGAAAAATTCTGTTCTACTAACTTGCTTATTTTTTCTTTGCCAAAAAAGCCTGACTAAGAAAAAAAGTATTATTAACAACGCGATTATTTGCTGAAACATATTTTTATTGCATAATTTTTGCTAAAAGCAAATCTTTAATTATTTGAATCCCTCCTTTTTTTCTCCCCTTGCCGCGAAACAGGCTTTGTCCATACTCATTATAAATAACTGTCATCGGCACTTCCTTGATTCTAAGCCTGTTAATATTGGACTTATATAAAATTTCACTGCAATGCGCTGAACCGTCTTGTTCAATCATAATACTTTCCATTGCCTTGCGGTTTAAAGCTCTAAACCCGCTTTGCGGATCTGTTAATTTTATACCCAGCAAAACATAATTAACCAAACGCGCGATTGGAAATAAAATATATTTTTTTGTCCAAGGCATTTTCGGCGCGCCGCAGATAAAACGCGACCCCAAAGAAACATCGCACTCATTATTCAATAAAGGTTTTAATAATCGCGGAATCTCATTTGCCGCGAATTGGCCATCAGCGTCAAAATGCACGGCTGCTTCCGCCCCATTATCATAAGCAAACTTATTACCGGTTTGAAGCGCCGCCCCCTGTCCGCGATTAATAATATGCTTTAGAACTATTACGCCCGTTTCTTTTGCTTTTTTATATGTTTCATCAGACGAACCATCATCAATAACAACTATATTTTTAATTATTTTTTTAACATCTCTAATTGTTCTTTTAATTTTATCTTGTTCATTATAAGACGGAATAATACAAAATATTTTTGTGTCTATATTCATATTGCCTCTTTAACGCTCTTTAACCCCTTATCCGCCCTAAGCTCATAGATTGTTTTTTCCAAACCCTTATCCAGCGAAATTACAGGCATCCAGCCCAATTCATTTCTGGCTTTTGATATGTCGGGCATGCATAAAGGCTTCATAAAAATAATCGGCTCTTCATATTTAATTTTTAAATTCCCATTAATAAACTTGATTATTTTGTTGGCTAAATAAGTTAAATTTATTTCCACATCCGAACCGATGTTAATAGGCGTCTCAATATCAGATTCCATTAATTTCATTATCGCGTCAATACAATCGCTAATATAACAAAAAGATGAGCTAAAATTTTTATCGCCATGTATAATTAAATCTTTTTCATCTAGCGCGCTGTCAATAAAATCAGGTATCATTTGTCCATCGCCAATTTTCATTCGCGGACCGTAAACCCTAAAAAGCCTGATCATCTTTAAGTCAAGATTATAAAAATCTCTGTAATTCATAACCATGCTTTCCGCAAACCTTTTGCCTTCATCATACGCGCTTCTTTCTGACAAAACGTCAACCGCTCCTAAGTCGCTTTCTTTATATTTCTTGTCGTCGGACTCCAAACCGTAAACAACGGATGATGAAATATGTAAAAATTTAGCTTTAAAATCCAAAACTAAATCCAGTATATTTTTTATTCCATAAGAATTAGCAAGCAAAATTTTAACGCGATTATTTTGAAAATCTTTTGGCGACATCGGACAAGCCAAATTATAAATCTCCTGGATGCCTTGAAATTCAATTTTAAATCTTTGCAATTCCGGAATCTTCCTTAAATCAATCGGTTTGGTAATGTCATGGCGAATAAATTCAAAATTCGACTCAGCTAAAAGATGGTCTATATTTTTTTCATCGCCGGTTGAAAAATCATCCAAACAAATCACTTTGGATGTCTTTATTAATTCATCGCACAAATGAGAACCGATAAACCCCGCCCCGCCTACCACTAAAACATTTTTTTGTTCAAATATTATTTTTCTTGGCATATTTTTATTAAAATTTAAATCCTCCGACATTAACTCCGCCGGAAAAAGACCTGTCAAACGCGTAAAATGAATATTTTAATTTATTACTGCTGTCAAATATTCTAACATGCGGAGCGCCTCCCGGCCCGGCTCCGGTAATGATATCGTCTATGCTGTCGTTATCAATATCAATTGTTGCCAAAGAAACTCCGCCATGAAAATTTTTGTTATAAGCAAAAAAATGATTAATAAGCTTGCCTTGATAGGTAAAAATCTTTATATGGGGTCCGCCCGCGCTTTTTGGCGCGGTAACAATTTTAACTCCGGCTCCGCGATTACCGCCATTAAATTTTCCTGCCGCCACATTAACTCCGCCGCGAAAATTTTTGTCATAAGCGAAAAACTGTCCCTTGACGCTTCCGTCTAAAGCGAAAATCCTGACATGCGGACCGCCTCCTGTCCCTGCGCCTGTTATAATTTCGTCAATACCGTCTCCGTCAATATCGCCTGCCGCCACATTAACTCCGCCGCGAAAATTTTTGTCATAAGCGAAAAACTGTCCCTTGA
>JAGLYP010000022.1 GCA_023132155.1 Candidatus Parcubacteria bacterium | reverse complement strand
AAACCGATTGATGAAAGCGCTGTTGAGCAAACAAAACTCGGCAACCTGTCTGTTGGCGGAAATTTTTATGTCGGAGATGGAGGAACTAACGATGTTTTTTTTATTGACAACGCAAACGGCGAAGTCGGCATCGGAACGGCGAGTCCAGGGGTGAAGTTGCATGTTGTTTCCGAAGCAACAAGTGGAGGCTACTTCGAAGTAGATGCACCATCCACAAATGTTACATCAAATCTTGGCTGTCCTTTGATATTAAAAAATAGCGATAATACTACAGGAAATTATTCAGCGCTCCTTTTTTATGATTCAGCAGATAATTTACAAGGCTCGATAGGCATGAAATATGGGGCTCACACAGGTCTTGGACAGGGTGATTTTTATATTGAACCAAGAATAGTTGGGACTCCGTCTGCTTTTATAGTAAAATCAAACGGCAATGTCGGCATCGGAACGGCGGAGATATCAACCGGCCTAAAATTTGATGTGGAAGGAAAGGTTGGCGCGACTTATTACTGCGATAAGGACGGGAATAATTGCGTGGCAGCGGGGGAATTGGGGGGAGGTGAAGGCGAAAATTTTGAAGTGTTCACATTATCTGGAACTTTCACTGCAAAAACCAATTCAGTAATGATTGAAATGTGGGGTGCTGGCGGCGGTGGCGGTGGCGGTGGTAGCGGTGGTCATGGTGGCGGCGGAGGCGGTGGTAGCGGTGGATATATAAGAAAAACTTATACTGTTGTTAAAGGAACAAACTACTCTGTTACAGTAGGTTTAGGTGGAACAGGAGGTGCTGCTTCTGTTGCATATCCACAATGTGGATATGCAGGTACTGCTGGTGGCAGTTCCTCAGTTGATACTTCCCCGCCATGTACCGCTACTGGAGGTGGCGGTGGCGGTAGGGGCTGTCTCGGTGTTGGGGCTGGTGGTGCTGGTGGTGCTTGTTCTGCATTTCCAGGACAGAATGGCAATCCAGGTGGTATTGGAGGAGGTGCTGCTGGTGGTGATGCTGGCAATCCAGGTGCTGGCGGTACTGTCAGAGCAGCTGGAGGTAATGCTATAGGCTATGCTTGCGGAGGAGGAGGAGGAGGCGCTCCAGGTGGCGGTGTATTTATAGGGGGTGCTGGTGGTAATGGAGCCAATGGACTTGTAATTATAACATGGTGAAATGTGCCTTTATATTAACATCTGAATATATGGCAAATTTTCTTGCAATAAAAAAGGGGACGTTTCTATTTTTATATTAAAAAAACAAGGACTGCCCTTGAAACCGAAGGGCAGCCCTTTGAATTTAAATTCTATTGGACTTTGTATTTTTGGATTAAGATCCAGCCCTGGTAATCGCGCGCTTCCTGAAATCCTGTTTCGCTTATTAAAGCCCAGTTTTCAGGCGTACGCGGCCGGTAGTTTCCAAATCCGGTAATGTTAATCAGCCAGACCATGTCGTCTGGCTTTGTTTTTTGGTTGAAATCAATAATAATGTCTTGAGGGGAAAAAAGCGCTGTGCCTGAATAATGGGGCATAGAGCCGGGCGCGTAGAGATAAGCCGGTTCGCCGGTTTGATTGTGATATTTCAAGGTGAAATAAATTAAAGAAGAGCCGACAAAAATTTTTTCGTTAGGCCTATATTCCTGATTTAAATAGGAGGCGGCCGCGGCCATGCCCGGCTTTTTATCTATTTTCAAACGCGGCCAACAGCGGAAAAACAAGCCATTTTTCCTTTTGGGCATATTTTTTGAAGAAAAAAAATTAATTCCCATTGAAGTAAAATTACGTTTTTTAAATAAAAAATTATCCGGCCTAAAATATTTTATGGATAAATATAAGGTTAAATCAGGATATGCTTGCGTTTTAAGAAAAGGCAAAGATTTAAACAGCAATAAAAAAATTATGCCGATTTATCCTTGGCAATTGAGCAGTATTTAATAAAAAATCCGAGCTTTGTTTTTGCAAAATGATTTTGTTTAATATTGATTTATTATGGATTATAAAAAAACAAAAACCATGCTATAATAACCATAATAAACTTTAAAAAATAAATTCATCTTCATGAAGCCAAAAACAGCCATCATCATCTTAATCATCATAGTAATCGCCTGCGGTTTGTTTATGGTTTATTTGTTTGGCATTACGAATCAAGCGGGAAATAATACCGGCACGCTAAATAAAAATATTAATTCAGAAGCAAATTCCGCGCTAAACCAATATCAGGATGATAATTCCGATAATCAAGTTCAAGTTAAAGACAGAGAACAGAGAAGATTGGAAACTACAAAGGCAATGGAAGAAGCGGAAAAGATAAACCCAAGCGTAATACCGGAAGAAAACACGCAAGCAAGAGAACAGAGAAGATTGGAAACCATAAAGGCCATGGAAGAAGCGGAAAAGACAAATCCAAGCATAGTTAAATAAATATTAATAAAATTTAAATATTAAAATTTATGCTATTTAAAAAAGATCTAAAATTCGCGTCTTGCATAGCAGTAATCGTTTTTTTGACTTTAGGCTTGTCAATTTCTTTCTCGTCTCTTTTGGCCGCTTGGACGGCGCCTACCGCTAATCCTCCGGCAGCTAATCTTTTTCCTCCGGTTTACAACGAACACGCGACACCGGCAACAAACGCGCTTATTAATATTCCATTAGGCGTAAGCGGCAATTTAACTGTTTCAGGCGGTATTATCACCGGTGACGGTTCAAGTATAATTAACCTTAATGCCTCCAACCTTACCGCCGGCATAGTGTCAAACGCGCGCTTGGACGCTGATTTACAGGACTTGGCAGACGGTTCCTTATCAGGATCAAAAGTCGGCGCGGGAATAAACGGAGATAATATTGCAAACGGCACGATAGATTCATCGGAAATACAGGATAATACGTTAACCGCCAGTGATTTAGCCGCCAATGCTTGCGGCAATAGCGAGATGATAGATAGCCCTTCATTTTCTTCAATTACTTTGGGCGGGGTGAATAAGGGCAGTTGGCCTGTCGGAAATTTGCAATGCATTACACTATCCACAAGTGCGCAGACTATTTCTTGCCCGGCAGGATATACTATGACTGGCGGAGGGGTTAGGGGGGGGTCAAATCATGCAACACTAAGTCATCCTGAGGGGAATGGTTGGCGTTGTGCATGCACATACCACTATGAGTGCTATGTCAGATGTTGTAAGGTACAATGAATAAAAACATCGTCAACTCTATTTTCTCCAAATAGGCGATTATAAATAGCTATAAAATTGGAACATTATTCTGTTGAAAAACTGAAAAAGGGAATTTTGAAAATTATTGAATTGAGCTGAAATTACGAACTTAGTCAGAGAACAAAAATGGAAAATCGGGGAAATCGAAAAAAAATTCAATTTAAAGTTAATTTTACTCCACGGTTCTTTTGCGAGCGGAAAGAATAAATTCGGCAGTGATTTAGATATTGCTGTCTTAGGCAAAAAGCCGATTGAATTTGAAAAATTGTTAAAAATTCACGACCATCCAACAGCATCATATTCGCTAATTTTTGTGAATAAATTTTAATAATTGATTGATTATAATATTTTTATTGTAATATTAGGTAAAATTATAGGCATTGACAAAAATTTTAAAATCGTTAAAATAAAAGCAGATTATGAAAAAAGCCATCCAAACAATTAAGAACATATTTAAAACCGCAATTACCTTATTAACGGGTATTATTATGATTGTGGTTTCACCACAAGTTCGGACGGCTAATATATAGAAAACAAATAAAATTATATAAAAAAAGCCGTCCGACAAAAGGACGGTTTTTAAAATGTTCATTAACCAAAAAAAGAGAAAGGAGTTGTTTTTATGGAGAATGCGGATGATGTGGATGTGGTAGAGATTGACTCTCTTGATTTTTCAAATTTTGCGGCGGAGCAAATTTTACAGTATTGTCTGGGCGAAGATGGAGAAGATATCAAAAAGGAGAAAAATAATGGTTGAAGTGGGATTGCTAGAACAAATAAATGATACAACAGAAGAGATTGATGAAATTAACAACAAGTTATGCGAAAAATCATTGAACCCAAAATCAAGAATGAAATTTCAGAAAACAATTAAGCAATTAACCATGTTGCGAAAAAACAGCTTTACGGTATTTCAATGTCTACAGCATTAGAAGGTAAGCGCGGCCACCATAAGCCCGCGCAATAAAGAGACGGGGAATGGTTTACAAAATCGTTCCCCTTCACACTTTTTTAATAAATTATTTATATATTTCATATGAATTTTCAAAGGATACGAATTATTAGCATTATTATAGGGATCATTATTAATGGTTCGCCTTTGCATCCTTTGAAGACATAAAGATAAGTTAATTAAAATAATTAAAAATAAAAAAGCCGTCTTCAAAGGGAGAGCGGTTTTTAAGTTATAGTCCTTTAAGAAATTAAAAATAAACAAAAAAATTATAGGGGGGGTAAAGTTATGGAAAAACGAGAGGAAACAAAAAATTTTTTTGAATTGGAATGGTTTAGGGTGCGTACTGAAAAAAGTAAAAATGAACCATGCTCGTCTCACGCCACAATTAAAATTTCTGTTGATGGCAAAGAGACAATTGATGCCGCGGAAGGAACGGGACCGGTTAGCGCTATAGACAATGCTTTGCGTAAAGTATTGTCTGGTATTTATAAAACTGATTTGGATGCCATGTGTCTTGTTGATTACAATGTACATGTAATTAATGGGGGAAAAGGATCTGCGTCAAAGGTGAGAGTTTCAATAGAATCACAAGATGAATATAGGCGTTGGACCACAATTGGAACTTCAGAGGATATTATAGAAGCAAGCTGGCAAGCGTTGGCAGACAGTTTTCGGTATAAATTGGCTAAAAACGGCAAAAAATAAAAATTACAAAAAGTATAAGGAAAACCCCCGCGGATTATTTATCTAGCGGGGGTTGTTTTATTTTTTTTGTCAATTATGTTTATGGATTTGCGCAGTATGTTCGCGGACATGAACATCATGCTTAAAAAGCGGTTAAATCCGCTTTTTATTTTAATTTTTTGTAAGTCATTTTTTTTAAGCCCTGCCACCAATCCGTAGATTTAGTTTCCTTCATTTTTTTAATAATCAATTTAGCCGATTCTGTTTCAAGCGCTTTTTCTACATTATCAATCCAATTTTGGGCTGATGAATATCCTCTTTCAATATACTCTTTAGCCTGAAAAGCTTGTTCTAGCCAATCCGCGTCTTTAGCGATTACCCCTTCCTTCGTATTTCTCTCTTCATATTCGGAAAAATAATTATTCCATCTTTTGCTGATTTCTTCACCTAAATTTTCAATCTGGTCGTTAAACGCGTTTTCTTCAGCTTCTTTATTTGAATAATATTTTGCAGACACTTTGTTTTGATCGCCCACTCTTGTTTCGGCATTATCATGGATTATCAATATACTGGAAACTTTTTCCGGATTTGCATCACCCTCCATTACCGCTAGGATATATCCGATTTGCGCGGCTCTCAATGAATGTTCAGCCACTGTTTCCGGATTTTTTACCCCCGCTAATAGCCAGCCGTTATGTTTTAACCTTTTTAAAACTCCAAGCTCAAAGATAAAATTTACAATTTTTTGCGTTTCCATACTTTTTTAAATTATTAATTTTTAATTCTTAATTAATTTTACCATATAAGTCCCATCCAAGCGATAGCCAAGCTTGCGGTAATAACCGCGAACTCCGATTCCGGAAATGACGGCGATCTTTTTATATTTATTTTCCAGCGCGATTTTTTCCGCCTCTGCCAATAATTTTTTGCCTAATCCCGCGTGCTGGACTTTTTTATTCTTTTTATCTTTACTGACAGAAACCAGCTCACCGTAAACATGAAGTTCGCGGATTAAGACGGTATTGTTAAATTGCTGAATTGCTAAATTGTCGCATTGTCGCGTGCTGTGTGTTGTGCGCTGCGTGATATGTGGCAGCCGCAAACGGCAAAAACCAAGCAAGTATTTACCATTTTCCGCAACTGCCTGAATGAAATATTCCTCCCCTTCTGAAGCTGAATATTTAATAATCTTTAATTCATAATTCTTAATTCTTAATTCACTTGTACTCGCTTGACGGGTGTAATTCTTAATTTCCCGACACCGTATGCACCGGCACTTCACTCCTTCATCTTTCATAACTTGCCGCAAATTTGTTATCAAATTGCCGGCAATGATTGATTCGCCCGGAATATCGCGAATCAAGCGGATAACGCGGACATATTCGGGAATAACATTTTTGCATTTAATAATCAGATTCCGCAAAATTTTATCAGAATACGGCTTATATTTTCCTTGCTTCCACCAACGGTACAGCAAACTTCCTTTTGTTACGACAGTCGGGTAAAATTTAATTTGATCGGGCTGAAAACGTTCATCGGAAAATAAAGTCTTGAACATTTTTAAATCTTTGGCAGAAGTTGAACCAGGTAGTGCCGGCATAATATGATATGTTATTTTAAGGCCGAATTGCCTAAGCAAAGAAGTCGCCTCCGCAATTTCCTTAACGCCATGCCCGCGTTTATTTAATTTCAAAATCTCATCATCCAAACACTGAACCCCAATCTCAACGCGCGTACAGCCCAGCTCGCGCATTTCCAATAACTCTTTTTTATCAATATAATCCGGCCGCGTCTCCAAAGTCAAACCGATAATCTTATATTCCGCTTTTTCATTTCGTTTCTGCTCAATTATTAATGATTCTTTTAATTTTTTTACAGATAAAGTTATTGGATATTGGCTATTGGATATTGAATATTGTTTGAAAGTTGGATATTGGATATTGAAAATTCTAAATCTATTCGCCCCAGCAAATAAATTTAACACATACCAATATTTATACTTCTTCGGCAAATACGACCACGTTCCGCCGATTACGATTAATTCAATTTTTGTCGGCTCATGTCCGTTGGCAACAAGGGCGCGCAAACGGTCTTGCACTTGAATATAAGGATTATAATTGCAGCGAATAGCGCGCATTACCGCCGGTTCGTTTGACAGATAGCTCTGTGGCACGCCTTTTTCGGTCGGGCAATAAGCGCATTTGCCGGGACAAGGATAGGGTTTTGTGAGAACCGCTACCGGCGCAATGCCGGACATTGTGCGAACGGCGCGTTTGCGCAATAATCTGCGCAGGGGCAGATCGCGCCCCGTTCCTGCGGAATTTAATTCTTTTAAAATTTCCGGATTGCTAAAAATGCCAACTTTGTATTTTTTGGCGATTTTTCTTTTAACCTTCATTAGCTCTTTACTGCTTTTAATTTTTGATGCCAAAAGTTCCGCTATGGCTTGTTTTTTTTGATTTGTATTTTTTTTCATTTATTATATTAATAATTTATTTATCGTTATTTATTTGTATTTAAACACATCTGCTCAAATAATTCAAACTATTAAAAAATAATTGGTTTTTAATTTTTAATTATTCTGCTATAATAAAACTATTATTTTAGAAAATAATCAAAACCATATGCCAATTAACCCAAGCATTTTTAAAGCTTATGATATTCGCGGAATTTATCCTGATGATATTAACGAGGAAGCCGCGTATAATATCGGACGGGCCATTGTTTGCTATACTAAAGCGGATAACATTGTTATCGGCAAAGATTGCCGGCTTTCATCCGATAAACTGGAAGAAAAAATTATTCAAGGAATTATTAATCAAGGCGCTAATGTGGTAAAAATCGGCATGGCCACGACGCCAATGGTTTATTACGCTTCCGGCAAACTGGCAGTTGACGCCGGCGTAATAATAACCGCTTCTCATAATCCGGCGGAATACAACGGGATGAAGCTCTGCCTTAAGCAAGCGGTTCCAATAGGCGAAGGAGCCGGCATGGAAGAAATTAAGGCATTGGCAATAAACGGAGTATTTCCGGAAGCAAACAAGAAAGGCGCGATTAGTGAAAATTTTGATTTTAAGCGTCAATATTTAGATCATATAAAAAGATTTTTTAATGCCAATACCGATAAAAAATTAAAAATAGTTTTTGATTTTGCCAATGCCATGGCTATAATTGATAAAACGGTTTTTGATGAATTAAAAATTTTTATTGAATCGGTTTACATGTATGATGAATTTGACGGCCGCTTCCCAAATCATGAAGCCAATCCTTTGAAGGCGCAAACTTTGGAAGAGCTGCAAAAAAAAGTTTTGGAAACCGGCGCGGATTTAGGCGTTGCCTTTGACGGGGATGCTGATCGGGTCGGCTTTGTTAATGAAAAAGGCGAAATCGTTCCAATGGATTTTATTACAGGCATGATTGCCAAAGAAATATTAAAAAAGCATCCTGGCGGATTAGTGCTGATGGATTTAAGAAGTTCAAACGCGGTCAAAGAATATATTGAAAGCGCGGGCGGGCGCGTTGATCTTTGCCGTGTCGGACATTCATTAATAAAAAAGCAAATGCGCGAAGAAGGCGCGGTTTTTGCCGGCGAACTTTCCGGGCATTATTATTTTGATGAAAATTACAAAGCGGAATTATCCGGCCTGGCAGCCATTATGATAATGAATTTGATTAACGAAAGCGGAAAAAAATTATCCGAACTGACAAAAGATTTAAAAAAATATTTTCATTCCGGAGAAATTAATTCCGAAGTTGAAAACAAGGCGGCAGTATTTACGAAGTTAAAAGAAAAGTATAAAAACGGCCGCTTAAATGAGCTTGACGGCATTCGGATTGATTTTGATGATTGGTGGTTTAATGTTCGCGCGTCCAACACCGAGCCAAAGGTGCGCCTGAATTTGGAGGCTAACAGCAAAGAGCTAATGGAAGAAAAAAGAGATGAGATATTAAATGTAATAAGAAATTAAAATTTTATTATTTTTTTTCAACTGTTCAATTCTCTTTTTCAAAAAACTAGTCTCAATTCGCATTTTTCGCAAGTCATTATCAATCGCTGTTTTTAATTTATCAATTTTTGTTGTTGCTTCTTTTCCAATAATGATTTATATATTATTTATTTTTTTTTGATAATATAAATTATATAATTTTATTTATCGGGTGTCAAAATTTCATTGCAAAGTTTTTATTTTTAGATTACAATAAAAACATAACCAATTTAAAACAGCCTATGTATTTATTTTTTGACACGGAAACAACCGGATTGCCAAAAAGCTGGTACGCGCCAATTACGGATTTAAACAATTGGCCCAGATTAGTGCAGCTAGCTTGGCTGATTTGCGATGACGCAGGCAATGAATTAAGCGGTGAAAATTATATAATTAAACCGGAAGGATTTTTGATTCCGGATGAGGCGGCCAATGTCCATGGCATCTCAACTGAAAAAGCTTTGGAGCAGGGAAAGGATTTGCAAAACGCGCTGAATGATTTTTCCGAATCATTAAATAATTCAAAGGTTTTAATAGCGCATAATATCAATTTTGACATTAAAATTATCGGTGCGGAATTTTTAAGAAAAAATGTCAATAATAATTTGGAAAATATTCCCAAGTTTTGCACCATGCAAACCACGACGAATTACTGCGGAATTCCGCACGCAAACGGTAGTGGAGGCGGCTACAAATGGCCAAAACTGACAGAGCTGCATACAAAGCTGTTTAATAAAAATTTTTCCAACGCCCATGACGCTTTGGCTGATGTAAAAGCCTGCGCGCGCTGTTTTTTTGAATTAAAAAAGAAAAATATTATATGAATATACTGTTTATCGGCGATATTGTCGGCAAAATCGGAAGAAAGGCGGTTGGCAAAATTTTGCCAAAGCTTAAAAAAGACAAGGAAATTGATTTTGTGATTGCTAACGCGGAAAACGCCGCGCACGGCTCCGGCATGACGGTAAAAACAACTGAAGAGCTTCTGTCTTACGGAGTTGATTTTATAACCAGCGGTGATCATGCCTATAAAAGATTAAAGCAGGTGGAAATTTTTGATAAATATCCGGTAATCGCGCCGGCAAATTTTTCACGCGCGCCAATAAACGCCGGTTATAAATTAATTAAAGTTAAAAAAAAGAATATTTTAATTATAAATTTGATTGGCAGGATTTTTATGAAAACGCCTTTTGAATGCCCTTTTTACAAATTAGATGAAATATTAGTAAACTTTCCCTTGCCTAGTAAAAACTTATCTGCTATAATTGTGGATATGCATGCGGAAGCGACATCGGAAAAGACTTGTTTTGGATATTACGCGGACGGACGAGTAAGCGCTGTTTTAGGAACCCATACCCATGTAATGACAGCTGATCATAAAATTACTAAAAATAACACGGCCTATATTACCGATGTTGGAATGGCGGGAATGGCCGAAGGATCTTTGGGGATTGAAAAAGAAGAGATAATTAAAACTTATTTAGATAATATAAAAAGAACCCATATTATTGCTGAAACCGGAAAAGCAATATTTAACGCGGTGTTAATCAATATTGATGAAAAAAGCGGAAAAGCAGTTAGCATTAAGCCAATTACGAAATTTATTGAAATAAAAAGTTAATTAGCGAATTAATAATTAAAAAAATATGAACAAAGCATCTCTAATTGAGCGTATTGCCGCCGAGGCAACTACCTCAAAAAAACAAGCCGAAGCTATGCTTGACGGCTTGGTAAAAATTATCATTTCCGAGCTTAAAGCCGGTAATGAAGTAACAATTACGGGTTTTGGAACATTCTTGGCTCGCACCCGCCATGCCCGCGGCGGAGTTAATCCGCAAAATCCTTCAGAGCGGATTCAAATTCCGGAAGTAACGGTTGCCAAATTCAAAACCGGAAAAACCTTGAAGGATGCCTTAAAAGAAAAAACCGGAGCATAGAAGTTTATAAAAAAACGTAGAGACGCGCCGCGG
>JAGLYP010000021.1 GCA_023132155.1 Candidatus Parcubacteria bacterium | reverse complement strand
GACTTCCGGAGCCGGCAAAAGCTACGCGATTAAGTTGGAAATTTTGCGTTCTTTAATGATGGGGACCGAAGTTCTCGTAATTGATCCCGAGCATGAGTATAAGCATTTGTCTGACGCGGTAGGCGGCACTTATGTCAATATGTCTTTGTCAAGCGAGAACAAAATCAATCCTTTTGATTTGCCGCGCGCCATTGGCGGAGATTCCAAGCCCGGCGATATAATTCGCAGCGCCGTGATAACCGTTAAGGGCCTGGTGCGTTTAATGCTTGGCGACCTTAGCCATGAAGAAGATTCAATAGTTGACCGCGCTTTATTGGAAACTTACGCTAAAAAGGATATTACGCCTGATTGCGATTTGGCGACTGTTGAGGCGCCGATTATGCAGGATTTGCAGGACATTATGGAAGGAATGGAAGGCGGGGCTGATTTGGCTTTAAGGCTTAGAAAATATACTCAAGGCACATTTTCCGGCCTGTTCAACAGCCCGACTAACGTGAAAATGGATAATATTTTGGTATGTTTTTCCGTGCGCGATTTGGAAGATGAATTAAGGCCGATAGCGATTTACACTATTATCAATTATATTTGGAATGTTGTCCGCAGCACCACTAAGAAGCGCATATTGGTAATTGATGAAGCTTGGTGGCTGATGCAGCATGAGGATAGCGCGAAATTTATTTTCGCGCTGGTCAAGCGGTGCAGAAAATATTATTTAGGCGTAACCACTATTACGCAAGACGTAAATGATTTTTTGGTTTCACCATACGGCCAAGCGATTGTAACCAATTCGTCTTTACAGCTATTGTTAAAGCAGTCAAGCGCTTCCATTGATTTGGTGCAGAAAACTTTTGTTTTAACCGAAGGGGAAAAATACTTGCTTTTAGAATGCGGTGTTGGAGAAGGAATATTTTTCGCAGGCACGAAACACGCGGCTATCAAAGTGGTCGCTTCTTACACCGAGGACCAGTTAATTACATCGGATCCGCGCCAGCTTCTGGAAATTGAAGAAGCAAAAAAAGAATTCGCGGAAAATTTAGGGCAGGAAAACAATCAAGAAGGCAAAGAAGACGCAGTCAAAGACATGGATATAGCTTGATTTTCTTGTCATTGCGAGCTTGCGAAGCAATCCCGTGCCACAAAACATAGGGCATAAATTTACAACGAATAGTGCAGAAACCACGGGATTGCTTCGCTGGCGCTCGCAATGACAAAAAAATTAGTTTTAAGTTTGTAATTAAACAAAATGAGTTATAAAAATATATGCAAAAAAAAATATTCGGTTTTATAATTATTTTAGCCGGCATAGCGTTGTTAGCAGGCATTGTTTATGTTTTTTTTGCCAGTGATTATTTTTTTGGACCGACTGGCGGCGTGAATGGTAATTCGGCTGTAAATAATAATGAAAATAATGAAACCCCCAAAGTGGTTAATATTAATGAAAATCAAATAAATTCCGCTCAGAACAAGACAAATAAAGATCCAAGAGAGATTATGATTGGCGATTTTGCGGAAAATAATATTGAGGCAGAAGAATACCAATTAGGCAAAAAAGATTTAATTAGAATTGCCGGTTCTTTTTCAGAACGTTTTGGCACCTATTCCAACCAATCAAATTTTGGCAATATCAGCAGCTTGAAAATTTTTATGAGCTTAAAAATGAAAAAATGGTCGGATAATTTTATAAAAGAGCAAAAAGAAAAAAAATACGACACTTCTATTTATTATGGCATAACAACCAAGGCGGTAGCCTCGGAAGTAAAAGAGTTTGATGACGATTTGGGTATTGCCGGTATATTGGTTTCTACCCGCAGAAGAGAGGCAACAGGAACCATGAATAATTATTCAAATATTTTTACTCAGGATATTTTAATTAATTTTGTCATGGAAGACGGAGCATGGAAAGTTGATAGCGTTTATTGGCAGGAATAACTTGAAACTCGGTTTCCAAATTGGCAGTTGCCAATTTGGAAACCGAGTTTCTTAAAATTAATTTATGTTAAAAAAAATAACTAAAAATAAAATTTACGCTTATTTTTTTGTTGTTGTTTCGCTGATGGCTTTTTTGTTTTTACTCGGTTTTTATTTGCTTGTTTATTTGAATAATTATTATAATCAGTTAATTATCGCAAATCAAAAAAGTTATTCCAAACAAGTAAAAAAAATAAAAGCTGATATTTCCGATCCGTATATAACTAAGGTGTATAATCCGAAAGACGCAATCAAAGAACCGATTTTATGGACAGAGGATCCGGTTTTAGGCTTCTCTGGCGCGCCAATTACTATTTTTATTTATTCTGATTATGACTGCGCTTATTGCGCTGAACAATTGGAGATGATAAAGTCAAGCGTGAAAAAGCATGAAAATAAAATAAAATTAATTTGGAAAGATTATCCTGAAACGAATTTTGATTCAGTGTCATACAAGGCGGCTGTTGCCGCGCGCTGCGCCGATGAACAGGATTTGTTTTGGGAGTATAATGAAAGCTTGTTTTTTGAATCAGCAAACTTGAGTCAAGATATATTTAATAAAATAGCCTTGGAAATCGGTTTGAACATTAATGATTGGCAGTCTTGTTTGTCAAAAGACTCAATTAAAAAATTAATCAACGATAATATTTTTGAAGCTGACGCTTTATTGATAAATGGCGTACCTTTTGTGTATGTTAATAATCAAGGGTATTTGGGGGGAATCGAAGCGGGGGAGTTGGAGAATTTGATTGAGAGAAAATTGGATTAAGTGTAATAATGATTAAATTGTTTTTATTGTTAAATTGTTGAAGTAATAAAAACAATATAACAATTCAGCAATAAAACAATGAAACAATATAATTTAAAAAATCCAAAAACAATTTATGAATGTTCAAAGTGTGGAGCGCAGTCTTCAAAATGGATTGGGCGCTGTTTGGAGTGCGGTTCTTGGGGGACTTTAAGCGAGCAATTTGTTAAAGAAAGAAATGAAAAGCAAAAAATAATTTCTCAAGCAGAGATAATAGATTTGGAAAAAATAAAATCGCAAAATTTGGCGCGAATGGCTACAGGAATAGGCGAATTGGACAGGGTAATGGGCGGGGGAGTTGTTCCCGGATCTTTGCTTTTATTGGCGGGCGAACCGGGAATCGGAAAATCAACCCTGTTGGCGCAGATGACAGACGCGATTAATAAAAAGAAATATGGAAATATAATCTATATCAGCGGAGAAGAATCACCCGTTCAAGTAAAAGACAGGCTGGAAAGATTGCAATGTGATATTAAAGGCGTGCAATTTATCAGTGAAACCGATGTGGAAAAAATAATTCCGGCTATTTTAGATAATAAATCCGTTTTAGTTGTAGTAGATTCAATTCAAACTATGTATTCGTCGGAAGTGCTGTCGGAAGCGGGAAGTATTAATCAAATAAGAGCCTGCACTATAAAATTTTTGGAATTAGCAAAGGAGAATAATATTGCCGTGATTTTGACAGGGCACATAACCAAAGACGGCTCAGCGGCAGGACCAAAATCTTTAGAACATATTGTTGACGCGGTTTTATATTTGGAAAGCCAATCCGGACATGATTACCGCATGCTTAGAGCGTCAAAAAATCGTTTTGGCTCGGTTGATGAATTAGGTGTTTTTGAAATGACAGCGCAAGGCTTTAAAGAAGTAAGCAATCCTTCCGCGGTTTTTTTGGATGATAAAGTCCATGTAATATCGGGATCGGTGGTGGGAGTGATTATGGAGGGTACGCGGCCGTTTTTAGTGGAAGTGCAGGCGTTGGTTACCAAAACGGTTTTTGGCTATCCGCAACGCAAGTCTTCGGGTTTTGATTTGAATCGTTTGCAGGTTTTGGCGTCGGTATTAACGAAACGCGCCAACATAAATTTAACCAATCAAGATGTGATTTTAAATATTGCCGGCGGATTGAAAGTGAATGACCCAAGTTTGGATTTAGCGGTTTGTCTGGCAATTTCTTCTTCGTTTTTAAATCAAGTTATTGATAAAAAAACGGTTGTAATCGGCGAAGTCGGCTTGGGCGGCGAGATTAGGCAGATTGGAAAATTAAAAGAGCGGCTAAAAGAAGCGGAAAAGCTCGGTTTTAAAACCGCGATTATTCCGGACACGACAATTAGCTGTAAAAATTTACAGATAATAAAGCAGAAAAAATTGGATGAGATTGTTAGGAATTTTTTGTAGGATTTTAGAAATGGGTTATTATTAATAGTAATAATAAAATTTAAGCTATCCATAAGATGAAAATAAAAATAAATCTTTCAGATAAAATATTATTGATTTTAGCGGGTTTTGCAACAATTTTTGTTTTAACCGCGATTTTTGTGATTAAAGATTCTTTGCAGCAAGTTTTGATTTTGGGCGCGGTTGTTTATTTGTTATCTTTTTTAGTAGCCTATCTGATAAGCTGGCGCTTTTCTAAAAAAATTATTAAGCTTATTTATCGCATAGAGGCGATGGCGGCCGGTGATTTAAGCAAGAAATTTACAATTACGGAAAAGGATGAAATCGGGCAGTTAAAAAACGCTTTAAATGAATTAGTGTCTCGCTTGCGAACAGGCGTAGCGCAAGACGTAAGTAAGCACAAAGAGCTTAGCCGCGCGAAAACCGATTTTGTCGCCTTGGCTTCGCATCAATTAAGAACGCCTTTATCAATAATTAAATGGTATGTGGATTTTTTAATCGCAGGTGATGCCGGCGATGTTAGCGAGGAACAGAAAAAATATCTAAAAGAAGTTTATGTTAGCAATGAAAGATTGATTGAACTGGTAAATGCCTTATTAGATGTATCGCGTATTGATGTCGGCACATTTTCCATTGAACCGGAACCAACTAATATTATTAAAAAGGCCGATATGGCTATACAAAAATTTTTGCCTGAGATTGATGAAAAGCAAATTAAGCTGGAAAGGTTTTATGATAAATTGCCGATTATAAATTTGGATCCGCGCTTAACCAAAATAGTTTTTGAAAATTTAATTTCTAACGCGGTAAAGTATGTACCGAAAAATGGGATAGTCAGAATTGAGATAAAAAAAACTGAAACCAATATTTATATAAAAATTTCCGACAATGGCTGTGGAATACCCAAGGAGCAGCAACCGCAAATTTTTACTAAATTATTCAGGGCGGATAATGTTAAAAAAATTGAATCAGTTGGAACCGGTCTGGGTTTGTATATCGTGAAAGCTATTATTGAAAAATCGGGCGGAAAAATTTGGTTTCAGTCCCCAAGTTTGGAATTTTTGGCGCAAAAAGACAAAAAAATCATTGATAAAAATAGCAATGGTACAACTTTTTTTATAACTATTCCGCTTAGGGGCATGAAAAGAAAAACAGGAACTAAAAAATTATCCAGCTAATAATTTTTATATTAAGAATATGTCAAATAAGAAAACAATTTTAATCGCCGAGGATGAAGCGGCAATGCTTAGGGCTTTGTCCAAAAAGTTTAGCGGCGAAGGTTTTAATGTTTTAGAAGCCAAAGATGGCGAGGAAACTTTGGCCAATGCCCTTGACAAAAAGCCTGATTTGGTTATGCTTGATATTATTATGCCAAAAATGGATGGTATTGATGTGATGAAAAAAATTCGCGAAGACCGGAAATGGGGATCGGAAGTGCCGATTATTATGCTTACCAATTTAAGCGACGCCGGCAGTGTGTCTGAGGCGGCAAAATTCGGGGTTTATGATTTTTTGGTAAAAACCGATTGGCGGCTTGATGATGTGGTTGATTTGGTAAAAGCCAAATTAAATTTATAGGGTATATTAATTTTTCGCGGTTAAAATACTTATAAGCATTTTTTATGATAGTTAATCCGGATAAAATCGGCATTACCTTTATAAAGATTTTTTCAATAGAATTCAGCGTTTTATTTGTAATCTTTATTTTGTTGTATTTTATGTAAAATTTATAATACGCAAATCAAAAAGCGCCAATTAGGCGCTTTTATCAGAGTTGCAATTATTTTGTCTTGGCCGCGGTTTTGATGCATTTTGTGCAGATATTTACTCTTTTTCCGTTAATTTTTTTTGATTGCAGATTAATATTTTGCCGTTTGGCGGTTTTAATATTTGAATGAGAGCGAGACGCGCCTTTAGTTGACCCGCGTCCGCAGATATCGCATTTTTTTGCCATAGCTTTAGTTTTCTTGAATGATTTAATTACAAAATTTATAATATCATATTTTGCTAAAAAAAGCAAGACATGCTATTATTGTGGTATTATATGAATATCTCAATTAATATTATAATATTTCAAGTAGTGGTTTTGATTTTCTCCGCTGTTATTCATGAATATATGCATGGTTGGATGGCGGATAGCTTGGGTGACAGTACCGCCAAGGACGCTGGCAGATTAACCATGAATCCGATTGTTCATCTGGATTTTTTCGGATCTTTGCTTTTGCCTTTTTTATTAGTGGTAACAGGTTCGCCTTTTGTGTTTGGCTGGGCAAAGCCGGTGCCTTTTAATCCGTATAATCTTAAAGATCAAAAATACGGAATCGCAAAAGTCGCGATTGCCGGTCCTTTGGGAAATTTAATTACCGCTTTGTTTTTTGGTTTTGTTTTGCGTTTCGCGCCCTTAGGGGATAATATTATGTTAATTACCTTATTGGCAATTATTGTACAAATAAATTTACTCTTGATGATTTTTAATTTAGTGCCGATTCCGCCTCTTGACGGCTCAAAAGTGCTTATGCAGTTTTTGCCGGCGGAAGCGCGAAACAGTTATATGAAGCTGGAAAAATACGGTATGCTTTTGGTGATGTTTTTTATAATTTTCGCGTTTGATTTAATCGTGCCAATAATAAATTTTTTATTCCGTTTGATTGTCGGGATATAGATTATAAAATTGAAATATAAAAAATTCGCTAATTTTATGAGAAAATTTGTTGTAAAAAAAGCTAATTTTACAAAATATATATATATTCTTTAAAATTCACTTGACTTATTTAAAGAATTTTGATAAATTGAAATAGCAAATAATAATTAAACCATAGATTTAGATTTGTGATTGCCGATTTTAATTTGGCGTGTTTTTATTTTACGCGTGTTTTAAAAATCGTTAATTATAATCAATAACAATGCCTACAGTTAATCAATTAGTTCGCAAAGGACGAGTTAAAACTAAAAAGAAAGTAAAATATCCCGCGATGCAGACTACTTTGGATACGCTTCATCGCAAGCGCACCGAATTGAAAAAAGGAGCGCCTTTTAAAAGAGGCGTGTGTTTAAAAGTAACGACTACCACGCCAAAGAAACCTAATTCGGCAATGCGCAAAATTGCCCGTGTTCGCTTGTCAAACGGCATGGAAGTAACAGCTTATATTCCCGGAATGGGGCACAATTTACAAGAACATTCAATTGTGCTTTTGAAGGCCGGACGTACAGCGGATTTGCCTGGTGTTCGTTATAAAGTGGTGCGTGGAGTGTATGACGCGCAAGGAGTTGAAGGCAGAAAACAATCCAGAAGCCTATATGGAGCAAAGCGTGAAAAGACAAAAAAGTAATATAATGCTAATCTGCGAATATAATGCTAATCTGCGAATTGCGAATACTATTCATTAGCAATTCGCAGATTAGCATTATATTCGCAGATTAGCATCATTCAAATATGAGAGGAAAACAAGCAGTAAAAAGAAAAATTGAAGGCGACATCAAATATAATGATACTGATGTGGCAAAATTCATAAACTATATTATGAAGAGCGGCAAAAAAACCGTTGCCCAATCAATTATGTATGGCGCTTTTGATATTATAAAAGAAAAAACCAAACAAGATCCGCGACATGTATTTAATAAGGCTTTGAAAAAAATTTCTCCATTATTAGAAGTTCGTGGCCGAAGAATTGGCGGCGCCAATTATCAGATTCCATACCAGGTTCGCGGTGAGAGGCGTTTTGTATTGGGGAGCCGCTGGCTAATTGCGGCGGCAAAAGAAAGAAAAGGCAAGCCAATGAAAATTAAATTGGCTGATGAAATTATGGCGGCGGCGATTGGCGAAGGAAATGCCGTAAAAAAGAAAGAAACCGTACACAGGATGGCTGAATCAAATCGCGCTTTCGCCCATTTCGCTAGATAATATTATAAAGTGTGTTAGCAGATTTATATAAAAATAAAAAAGGAACTGCCTATTTAGGGTTAATTATCGGCACATTGTTTGTCGTCGGAATTGTAATCGGCGGTTTTTATTTTACAAATAATTATAATGCTAATCCGCGAATAAATGCTAATATAGCGAATTCAAATGATGTCAATAGTATTATTGATGTTTTAAATGAGGCGAAAGATGATATTGGTGATATTAATGACGCGACAGATATACGAGATAACAAGGTGGATGAAATTTTGGAGAAGCCAAATGATTTAGTAGCGGATAATTCAGATATTAAAGAATGGGATGTTTTGGAAAGAGAAAATGAAGGTTTTAGCATTAAATATCCGCATGGTTGGTATTACACCGTAAACCGCAAGGAAGCCGTAGAAATGGGCTATGATATGATAATCGGTTTTGAGTTCAGTGAGGCGGTTTGGGATAAAAAGCCACACTATTCAATTGAGCTTATAATTGCGGATAAAAATAAGAAGTGGTTGCCCTATGATGGAGTTTCGGTTGATTTAGGAATAAAAGACGGTAAAAAATTAATCCTGCAATCACCAAACGAAAATAAAAAGATAGTTGATAAAATGTCAGAAAGTTTTAAAATAATAAAGTAATTAAAAATTTCTAAATTAAAAATTATTTAAAAATTAAAAATTAAAAATTGGAAATTAGTAACATATGTCTCGTGAATATTCATTGGAAAAAACAAGAAATATTGGAATTATGGCGCACATTGACGCCGGTAAAACAACTTTTACCGAGCGTGTGCTTTTTTATACCGGAAAAAAATACAAAATCGGTGAAACCCATGATGGCGAGGCTGATATGGATTGGATGGAGCAGGAAAAAGAGCGCGGGATTACTATTACTTCCGCTGCTACCACTTGTTTTTGGAAAGACCATCGCATTAATATTATTGATACCCCGGGACATGTTGATTTTACTGTTGAAGTTGAACGATCTTTGCGCGTATTAGACGGCGCGGTTGCCGTATTTGACGGCGCCGCAGGAGTTGAACCGCAATCAGAAACCGTTTGGCGCCAGGCCGATAAATACAATGTGCCAAGACTTTGTTTTGTGAATAAAATGGATAAAATGGGCGCTGATTTTTATATGTGCCTTAATTCCATTAAAGAGAGACTGAGCCCAAAAGCGGTTGCCATTCAACTGCCAATCGGATCTGAAGAAACAATGCTTGGAATTGCGGATTTGTTAACGCAAAAAGCATATAAATTTGAAGGCCAGAATGGCGAGAAAATTATAGAAATTGACATCCCGGAAGATATGCTTGAAAAGGTAAAGGAAATGAGGGGAATTATGATGGAGAGCGTTGCCGAGTGTGATGATGCCGTAATGGAAAAATATTTAAATGGCGAAGAGCTTGGCATTGATGAGTTAAAAGCGACTATTAGAAAAGGCGTCTTAGCCAATGAATTATTTCCGGTTTTAGCTGGTACCGCTTTGCGAAATATCGGCGTACAAAATGTGTTAGACGCGACTATTGATTATCTTCCGTCTCCGATTGACGTTGAACATATTAAAGCTACTGATATTAATGATAAAGAAAAAAAAATTGAAGTTAAAGCAAGCGATAATGAACCGTTTGCCGGTTTGGCTTTTAAGGTTGCCACTGATCCGTTTGTTGGAAAATTATGTTTTGTTCGCGTGTATAGCGGAGTTTTGGAATCAGGATCTTATGTTTATAATTCTTCAACAGGCAAAAAAGAAAGAATAGGCAGGCTGGTGCGCATGCATGCTAATCATAGGGAGGAAGTAAAAGAAATTTACGCTGGAGATATTGCCGCGATTATTGGTTTAAAGGCGACTGTAACAGGCAATACTTTATGTGATGAAAAAAGAATGTTATTATTAGAATCAATTACTTTTCCGGAACCTGTAATTAAAATCGCGGTTGAGCCGAAAACCAAGGCTGATCAAGAAAAAATGGGAATTGCTTTGTCAAAATTAGCCGAAGAAGATCCGACATTTAGAATTGAAACCGATGAAGAAACAAACCAAACATTAATTTCAGGAATGGGTGAATTGCATTTAGATATTATTATTGACCGTATGAAGCGCGAGTTCAATGTTGAAGCTAATATCGGCAAGCCGCAGGTTTCGTATAGGGAAACAATCCGCAAACCGGCCGATGCCGAGGGTAAATATATCAAACAATCCGGAGGACGCGGCCAATACGGCCATTGCTGGATTAAGGTTGAACCGCAAGAAGAAGGCAAAGGCAATGAATTTGTTGATGAAATCAAGGGAGGCGTCATCCCTAAAGATTATTTGCCGGCAGTTGAAAAAGGCGTTAATGAAGCCGTTAATCAAGGCGTTTTAGCGGGTTACCCAATGGTGGATATTAAGGCTACTGTTTATGACGGATCTTATCATGAAGTTGATTCAAATGAGTCAGCTTTTAAGATGGCGGCGATATTCGGTTTTAAAGATGCTTGCCGCAAGGCTGATCCTGTAATTTTAGAGCCGATTATGAAAGTTGAGGTAATAACTCCTGAAGGGTATATGGGAAATGTTGTTGGCGGACTTAATGCCAAGCGCGGACAAATCGGTCAAATGAGCGATCGCGCAAACAATAAAGTTATTGATGCCATGGTGCCTTTGGCGGAAATGTTCGGTTATGCCACGCAACTGCGATCAATGACTCAAGGCCGGGCAAATTATACTATGGAATTCGCCCATTACTCAGAAGCTCCGAAAAATGTTGCTGAAGATATTATTAGCAAACAAGGAAAATAAGTAAGTTTGTTGACTGAAACATTTAGATGGGTTAGAATAAATTTAAAGAAATATTAATTATAGGTTTAGTTTAATTTTATGCAAAATCAATTGCAAAAAGCGATAAATCTAGTAAATAAAACCGGTGACAGATTATTGGTGGTGGATATGGCCAATCCGGAACAAGTTTTCGCGCTTATGTCAATAGACGAATATGAAAAATTAATGATTGGCAGAAGCGAGGTAAGAAACTTGACAGAAAACGAATTACTTGATAAGATAAATCGCGATATTGCTATTTGGAAAAGTGAGAATGAATTTAATGAGAATGGACAGAAAAGTTCAATTCAGGCGCAAAAATATTTATCTAACATTAAAGACAAGAAGGCTTTTTTAGATAATTTTGATTTTTATGAAGATGATAAATGTGATGAATGTAATGATGAGGAGTTTGAAAATTGGGAGGATAATGGAATTTATGAAAAAATTGAAACTGGTTTGGAAAAAGAACAAAAAAATAATGACAGAAAAAAGAATCATTGGGCTATTCCCTCAGTACGCAAAGAAGCAGCTGAGGAAATAATTGATGAGGATACCCAGTACTTAGAAGAAATTAAATAGGATTTAAATATTAATTTAAAAAATAATAAATATGTACGGCTGGTTGCCGGTTTAACCGGGAAGTAACTCTGGAAATAACTTAATAAATTTTCAGAGGCCGTAAAAATCATAAAACATGGCAGAAAAATTTGAACGCACAAAACCTCATGTTAATGTTGGCACTATCGGCCACGTTGATCATGGGAAAACTACTTTAACCGCGGCTATCTTAAAAGTGTTAGCTGCTCATGGTTTGAGTGCTTCCAGCAAGGAAGTTGACCAAATTGACGCCGCTCCCGAAGAAAAAGAGCGCGGTATTACTATTGCTACCGCTCACGTTGAGTATGAATCCAAGAAACGCCACTATGCTCACGTTGATTGTCCCGGCCACGCTGATTATGTTAAAAACATGATTACCGGAGCCGCGCAAATGGACGGAGCTATTTTGGTTGTGGCCGCGACCGACGGTCCTATGCCTCAGACCAGAGAACATATTTTATTGGCTCGCCAGGTTGGCGTACCTAACGTTGTTGTATTTTTAAATAAATGCGATATGGTTGAAGATGCTGAATTAATTGATTTGGTTGAAGAAGAGATTCGTGACTTGCTTAAAAAATATGAATTTGACGGTGATAATATTAAAATTATCAGAGGCTCCGCGCTAAAGGCGCTGGAAAATCCAAGCGGAGATGACGCTAAACCGGTTATGGATTTAATAACCGCTTTAGATGAATCTATTCCTGAGCCGGTTCGCGATGTTGAGAAACCATATTTAATGCCGATTGAAGATGTATTTTCAATTGAAGGACGCGGTACGGTTGTTACCGGCAGAATTGAACGCGGTATTGTAAAGATTAATGAAGAAGTTGAGATTGTCGGCCTTAAAGATACGAAAAAAACCATTGTAACAGGAATTGAAATGTTTAACAAACAGCTTGACGAAGGCCGGGCAGGAGATAATGCCGGAGTATTATTGCGCGGCACCAAGAAAGATGAAGTGGAAAGAGGCCAGGTTTTGGCCAAGCCGGGAACAGTTACTCCGCATACTGAATTTGAAAGCCAAGTTTATATACTATCAAAGGAAGAAGGCGGAAGGCATAAGCCTTTCTTCAAAGGCTATAAGCCGCAATTTTATATCAGAACAACCGATATTACCGGTGAAGTTGAATTGCCGGAAGGAACTGAAATGGTAATGCCCGGAGACACTGTTAATTTAAAGGTTAAATTAATCAGTCCGGTCGCTTTGGAAGAAAAACAAAGATTCGCCATTCGTGAAGGCGGCAGAACTGTCGGAGCCGGCGCGATTGTTAAGATTATAAAATAGATACTTAAGGGCTCCCTAATTTTTAGGGAGCTTTATAGTGTTTATTAATCAATATTCAATTATTAATTACGAATTAAGATTTAATATAAAAATAATTCGTAATTCGTAATTGAAAATTAATAAATTAATTGAATCATGCCAGAAGCAAAAGACAGAAAAAAAGACGCAAACCCAAAAGACAATAATGATTTTAAGCAAAAAATTCGCATTAAAATCAAAGCTTTTGATCACAAGATTATTGATCAATCAACAAAAACTATTATTGACACAGCGCAAAGAAGCGGCGCTCAAGTTTTTGGTCCGATTCCTTTGCCAACCGAAAAAAAGAAGTACACAGTTAACCGTTCAACGTTTGTGCATAAGGACGCAAGAGATCAATATGAAATGAGAACTCATAAGCGGCTTATTGACATTGTTGATCCATCAGCGAAAACCATTGAAGATTTGACCAATCTTAGCCTTCCAGCCGGAGTTGATGTTGAGATTAGAATGTAATTTTTTAAGGGGTTTGCATTATTTGAAAAAACAGTGTATACTGGTGAAGTATTAGTAATAAAAACTTTGATTTTTTATATAACTCCGTTTTTTAGGATAGTGTGTAATAAATCAATAATTTTTAGAAAGGAAACAAAAACACCCGTAAAACGAACAAAATTAAACAATTAATATTTATTATTTTTTGTTATATTAAAAAGTTGCGTTTACTGGTTTTTTAAAAAACCGGTTTTTGTTTTCATAAAATTGTATTTATGAAATTTATCATAGGGAAAAAAATAGAGATGATTCAGGTTTGGCAGGGTGAAACAGTTGTTGCCGTTACCAAGCTTAAAGCCGGACGATGCGTAATCGCGCAGATTAAGAATATGAGAAAAGACGGTTATAGCGCGGTACAGCTCGGTTTTGGCGTTCGCAAAGAAAAGAATATTAAAAAACCGCAAAAAGGGCATTTTAAAAAACTGGGAAATTTTGAAAAAGTAAGAGAATTTAGGGTTTCAGATGAAGAAGCCGCAAAGTTAAAAACAGGCGATATGATTAATCTTAGCTCTTTTGTCAGCGGAGACAAAATTCAGGTTACCTCAATAAGCAAGGGCAAAGGATTTCAGGGTGTTGTTAAAAGGCATGGATTTAAGGGCACTAAGAAAACTCATGGCAATAAAGATCAATTAAGAATGCCGGGTTCTATTGGCGCTACCGGACCTGCTCATGTTTTTAAAGGAACCCGCATGGGAGGACGAATGGGCGGCGATCAGGTTACTCTTAAAAATTTGGAAATTATTGATGTTGATTTGGAAAACAATATTTTATCGGTTAAAGGGCCGATTGCCGGAGCGAGAAATTCGTTGGTGTTGATTTCGGGGGAGGGAGAAGTGAAGTTGAAAGTTGAAAGTGAGAAAGTTGAAAGTAAAATCGTAGAAACGCAAAATGTTGCGTCTGAAAAAAAGAAAAAAGAGGAAACATCAGAGGAGGTTGAAAAAGAGGTTGTTGAGGCTAAGGAGAAGGTTGATGGGAAGAAGAAGGATGAAAAATAATTGTCTTTGACCACTGAATTTTACTTGATTATACTGAATAACACTGCAAATAATCAGTGAAATTCAGGCAAATCAGTGGACATCAGTGGTTAAAGACAGTTAGCAGAACATTAAAATAAAAAACCAGCAGAGCAGTTAAAGCTTAACCGATGCTGGTTTCTAATTTGCTGTAAAATCTAATTCCTTGGCGGCATACAATTGCAAGGAATTTCTGACATTCCCATGTAGCCATAACCTGCATTTCCGACAACGTTTTGAGATGTTATGATTTCATAACATTTGTCCGTGTTTGGACTCTTTAAATATGACCAAGTAGTATCTCTTTGTGTAGCTGTTGGTCCTGGATCAGAAGAACAGGAAATTAGCAAAAAACAAAAACAAATTGCCAAAAAAATACATATCATTTTTTTCATAATAATTTACCCCCCTTTTTTTAAGAACATTGATTTATTACTTCAAATTATTCACAATTAAAGTTTAAAGCGATAAATTAATATAGCATATATATTAAATTATGTCAATTAAAGTAAATATTTACAATCAAAAAGCGGAAACAGTCGGTGATTTGAAGTTATCCGATAAGGTTTTTGGCGTGGAGGCGAATGAGGCGCTGGTGCATCAGGCAGCTGTAGCTCAGATGGGTAATGAAAGGCAGGTTTTGGCGCACACTAAAGACAGAAGCGAAGTTCGCGGTGGCGGTAAAAAGCCTTGGAAGCAAAAAGGCACAGGGCGCGCTCGGGCAGGATCATCAAGATCGCCGATTTGGAAAGGCGGCGGCGTTACTTTTGGTCCGAGCAATGAAAGGAATTTTAAGAAAAATATTAACAAAAAAATGAAAAGAAAAGCTGTTTGCATGGTTTTGAGCGACAAAACAAAAGAAAGCAGACTGCTGGTTTTGGATAAAATCGAAATCAAGGAATTTAAAACAAAGGAAGTGGATTTAATGCTTAAAAAATTAGAAAAAAGAATTAATAAAGATAATAAAATAAAGCGCAGTATATTGGTTATTAATGATAAAAAGGATGAAAAGGCCAAATATTCTTTTAGAAATATAAGCGGGGTAAAATTAATAAATTTGGATAATATTAATATACTGGATTTATTAAAATATCGCGATTTATTGATTAGCAAAGGTTGTGTTAAAAAAATTGAAGAAGTGTATAAATAATTTTTTGAAATAAATAAATGAAAATATTTAATAAAATAATTAAAAAATCCTCCTCCGCTGAAGCTTCCCTTTTCGCTAAAGCTACGAAGGACAAGTCGGCGGACAAGGAAAAGACGGAAAAAAAGAAAGACAAAAAGACAGATAAGGCTGTGACAGATACAAAAAAAGTTCAAGATGCTAAAACTGATACTAAAAAGAGTATGAAAGATTTGTACGCCGGCGAAGCGGGAAAAGTAAAAACTGTAAGCTCTGGCAAAAAAGAAACAAGAGGAAAGACCGCAAGAACTGGAAGAGCTTATAAAGTTTTGTTAAGGCCGTTAATTACTGAAAAAGCCGGTAATTCGGGCGTATTGAATAAATATTTTTTTGCTGTCGCTGATAACGCGAATAAAATTGAAATAAACAAAGCCGTTTCGGATGTTTACGGAATTAAACCGATTGCGGTTAATGTGGTATCCATGCAAGGAAAAAAAACTCGCAACGGTAAAATTAGAGGTAAAAGAAAAGACTGGAAAAAGGCGATTGTAACTTTGCCAAAAGGCAAAAGCATTAATATTTACGAAGGAGTCTAAGATAACATTTAACAAGTTAGCAATTTAGGATAATCATTCGTATGTCCCGCATTTGTAGGGGCGGGTTCGCGAAGCGAATAACATATGGGAGTAAAAAGAGTAAAACCGACAACACCGGGAAGGCGTCAAGCAAGATTTGATGATTTTTCAGATATCACAAAAACTGCGCCGGAAAAAAAATTGCTTATAATTAAAAAACGCAGCGGCGGCAGAAATTCTCAAGGAAAGATTACGGTAAGGCATCGCGGCGGCGGAGCTAAGCGCTATATCAGAATTATTGATTTTAAGCGGAATAAATACGATGTTCCGGCTCGCGTAGCCTCAATTGAATATGATCCGAATCGCGGCGCTCGCGTAGCATTGCTTAATTACATGGATGGCGCGAAAAGATATATTATATCTCCGACTGGCTTAAAAGTCGGTGATGAAATTCTTAGTTCAAATAAAAGAATAGAAATTAAAAAAGGCAATGCCATGCCGGTAAAATATATTCCGGCAGGCGTGGCAATATATAATTTAGAAATGATACCCGGCGGGGGCGGACGTATCGCGCGCGGAGCCGGAAACGCTATTTATGTTATGGGTGTGGAAGGAAAACAAGCGCAAGTTAAACTGCCTTCCGGTGAAATAAGATTAATCAAGAAAGAATGCCTTTGTACTATCGGACAGGCAAGTAATCCGGATAAAAGACATATTAAATTGGGAAGCGCCGGCAGAAAAAGGCATTTGGGCTTTAGGCCGACTGTCCGCGGAAGCGCGATGAATCCGGTTGATCATCCGCATGGAGGCGGCGAAGGCAACCAGCCAATCGGTTTGAAGCATCCAAAAACGCCTTGGGGCAAACCGGCTTTGGGAGTTAAGACCAGAAGAAAGAAAAAAGCGTCAAACAAATTTATAATCAGCAGACGAGGCAAAAAACGCCGATAACCCGCCACATCTTGTCATTCCCGCCTCAAAGTCTGCGGGAATCTCGGTTGGAAAAGAATAAGCTATCGTTAAAAGAATCAAATAATAATCAAAATATTATGTCAAGATCACTGAAAAAAGGTCCGTATGTAAATGAGCGGATAATCAATAAGATAAAAAATTTAAAGCAGGGAGATAAAACCGTAATTAATGTTTGGGATCGTTCTTGTACTGTTAATCCGGAAATGGTTGGCTTTACATTGGGCGTGCATAATGGCAGAAAACATGTTCCTGTTTATGTTGTGGAAAATATGGTAGGGCATAAGCTGGGAGAATTCGCGCCAACCAGAAAATTTGTCAGCCATGGCGGCAAAAAAGCCAAGGAACAAGCCAAGAAGTAAAGAAATTAGTAATTAATTTAAAGTATAGGAATTTTAATATTATCATTCGCATGTCCCGTATTCGCAGTTGCGGGTTCGCGAAGCGAATAACCATATGGAAGTAAGAGCAAAGGCAAAACATATTAGAATGTCTCCGCGAAAAGTTAGATTGGTAGCGGATATCGTACGCGGGTTAACTGTAGAAAACGCTGTTAACCAATTGCGCTTTACCAATAAAAAAGCGGTTTTGCCTGTTAAAAAACTTATTGAATCGGCAATCGCAAGCGCGGAAAATAATTATGAATTAAAACAGGATAATTTGTTTATTAAGGAAATAAGAGTGGATGAAGGCGCGACTATGAAGCGCTGGATGCCAAGAGCGCGCGGACGGGCCACTCCGATTAGAAAAAGAACCAGCCATATTAATTTGATTTTAGGCGAGTTGATTGACAGCGGAAAAATTAAAGCTAAAAAAGTTACGATTGACGCTCCGGTAAAATTAGGCGCGAAAGCCAAGGAAGATGAAGGCGTAAAAGTTAAAAGTAAAGATGATAAAGATAATAAAAAAATAAAAGAAAGTAAAAAAGAGGCTGATAATAAAAAAATAATTGATCCGCGAGGAGAAGGCAGGGGAAAACATACAAAAATTGAAGGCAAAAGCGAGAAAGGTTTTATGCATAAAGTGTTTAGGCGCAAAAGCGGGTGATTTGATTTGTTAAGTTTTTTAGAGTATTATGTGTTTGCTTAAAGCAAGATAAAGTTTAGAATTTTAAGATCGCAGAATATATGGGAAAAAAAATCAATCCAAAAGTATTTCGTTTAACTACCACAAAGACATGGGCGTCTCGCTGGTTTGGCGCGGGCGCTGTTTACGCGAAAAATGTTGAACAAGATATTAAGGTAAAACGATTTTTGTTAAAAAAATTGCGTGAAGCAGGTGTTGACAGAGTGGAAGTTGAAAGAAATACTGATAAAATTACAATCGGAATTTATACGGCTAAACCGGGATTGATAATCGGCAGGGGCGGTACAGGGGTTGAAGATCTTAAGAAAACCATTCATTCCAAATTTTTATATAATTTTAAGCCCGGAAGCATTAAATTGAATATTTTTGAGGTTGATAGGCCCAATTTAAGCGCGCAAATTATTGTGCAGGCTATGATTTTAGACATTGAGAAAAGAATGCCTTTTAGAAGAGTGATGAAACAAGCGATTAATCGGATAGAAAGAGCCGGAGCGCTTGGCGTGAAAATCGTCGTAAGCGGCAGGTTAAATGGAGCTGAAATTGCCCGCAGTGAAATGCTTACTTCCGGTAAAGTGCCCCTGCACACGCTAAGGGCAGATATAGACTATGCTCGCGGAGCAGCTAGCACGACTTACGGAGCTATTGGGATAAAGGTTTGGGTTTATAAAGGCGATAAATTTGAAAAAGAAGAAAATAAAAAAGGAGAAGTTATTGGAAAAAAAAGAAGATAATATAATGCTAATTATGCGAATATATGCTAATCTGCGAAT
>JAGLYP010000020.1 GCA_023132155.1 Candidatus Parcubacteria bacterium | reverse complement strand
ATTCGCAGATTAGCATATATTCGCAGATTAGCATAATCATAATATGTTGATGCCAAAGAAAACTAAATATAGAAAGTCGCATAAGCCGAAACGCGGCGGCAAGGCTGCCAGATTGACAAAAATCAGTTTTGGTTCTTTTGGCTTGAAAAGCGTAGAAGCTCACTGGGTTACAAGCAGGCAGATTGAAGCGGCCAGAAGAGTTATAACCGGCTATACTAAGCGCGGCGGAAAAATTTGGATTAGAATATTTCCCGATATCCCGATAACCAAGAAAGGCGGCGAAATTCCAATGGGTAAAGGCAAAGGCGCGGTTGATTATTATGTTGCCAATGTCAAGCCGGGTATGATTATGTTTGAAATGGAGGGCATTGGTGAGACAATGGCAAGAGAGGCAATGAAATTGGCGGCATATAAATTGCCGGTTAAATGTAAATTTATTACTAAATAATTGATTATAAAAAAATTTTAATATTTATTCGCAACATTAGCACTATTCGCATTATTAGCATTATTACCTTGCTGTTTATAATGCTAATAATGCGAATGATATGCTAATGACGCGAATGAATAATGTGTGAAATATAATATGGAATTTAAAGAATTAAAGAAAAAAGAAGAAAAAGATTTGCATCGGATTTTGGCTGAGAAGCGTGATTATCTGCGTGAATTAAGATTTAAGGATGCCAATAAACAAGTAAAAAACGTTAGAGAAATTAGAATTATCAGGCAAACTATCGCAAGAATTTTGATGTTGTTAAATAGTAAAAAAGAGAAAGAAATTGTAGAAAAAAAACAGGAAAAAGAATAAAAATTTAAATATATGAGTGAAAAAAAAGAAGAAAATTTAAAACTTTCCAAAAATAAAACGCAGAAAGAAATAATTAAAAAGAAATTTCAGGGACTTGTTGTTAGCGATAAACAGGATAAAACTATTGTCGTTAAAGTTGATCGGGTGAAAATACATCCTAAGTATAAAAAAAGATTTACCGTAAGCAAGAAATATAAAGTTCATGATGAAAAGAATCAATATATAGAGGGTGATAAAGTAATATTTATTGAATGCCGTCCCTTGTCTAAAGATAAAAGATGGCGGGTAATATATAGTAAATAAGATTGTTAAGATTGTCAGGATTTTTGGAATTTTTGGGATAATTATCCCAAAAATCCCAAAGATCCTAACAATCCCAAAAATCTCAACATAAAAATGATCCAAGCAGAGTCAAAAATTAAAGTAGCTGATAATTCCGGCGCGAAAATTGTGCAATGCATCAGGGTTCTTGGCGGTTATAAAAAACGTTATGCAAGAATAGGAGAAGTTTTTACGGCCGCGGTTAAGGAAGCGGTACCTCATACTCCGATTAAAAAGGGCGATGTGGTGCGAGCGATTTTGGTGCGCACAAAAAAGGAAATCAGAAGAAAAGACGGAACTTATTTGCGTTTTAACGAGAACGCTTGCGTAATTGTTGATAAAGAAAAGAAAGAACCAAGAGGCACCCGCATTTTCGGGCCGATTGCCCGCGAAGTAAGAAGGGCAGGGTATTTTAAGATAGCAAGTTTAGCGCCGGAGGTTTTGTAATTTTTGAAGAGGTAAAAAATAATTTGTAATATTATGAACATAAAAAAAGGCGACAAAGTTAAAATATTGGCAGGCAAGGACAAGGGTAAAACAGGGAAGGTTTTGCAAGTGTTTGTATCAAAAAACAGGGCCAGCATTGAAGGGTTGAATTTGCTTATTAAGCATATGCGTCCGAGAAAACAAGGCGAACAAGGCCAAAGGATTGAATTTCCGGCGCCAATGGAAATATCAAATTTGATGTTGGTATGCCCTAAATGCAACAAGCCCACAAGAGTTTCCCAAAAACAAGTAAAATCAAAAAATAAAGATAAAGAAATAACTAAAAAATTTCGCGAATGCAAAAGATGCAAGCAAATAATAGATTAATATTAATATTCGCATGTCCCGCATTAGCAGCGGCGGATTCGCGAAGCGAATAACCATGAGATTACAAGAAAAATACAAAAAAAATATATTGCCAAAGCTTAAAAGCAAGTTTTCGTATAAGAATGATTTTGAAGCGCCTTGTTTGGAAAAGGTTGTGGTTAATGTCGGTTTTGGCAGGCACAATAAAGAGAAAGCCTATATTGATAATGTGGTAAAAAGTTTAACCAGGATTACCGGACAAAAGCCGATTTTAACAAAAGCGAAAAAATCAATCGCATCTTTTAAAATCAGAGAAGGCATGACTATCGGCGCGTGCGTAATATTGCGCGGCAGCCGAATGTATGATTTTGTTGAGAAATTTGTTAATGTAACATTTCCAAGAGTAAGAGATTTTCGCGGAATTAGTGAAAAGCATGTTGACGAAAACGGCAACATGACAATCGGTATCAAAGAACACATCGTTTTTCCGGAAATAAATGTTGATGAAATAGATAATGTATTCGGTTTGGAAGTTTCATTGGCTACAACGGCGAAGACAAAAGAATCCGGTTTGGAGTTATTTAGATTGATGGGATTTCCGTTTAAAAAAGAAGAAAATAAATAATAATATTTTATATGGCAAGAAAAGCATTAATTGCGAAAGCAAAAAGAAAACCAAAATATAGCACAAGAGTAGTAAGGCGCTGTTGGCGCTGCGGCCGTAACCATGGTTATATGCGAGATTTTAATTTGTGCAGAATTTGTTTTCGTGAATTGGCCGAAAATAATGATTTGCCGGGAGTAACCAGGTCTTCATGGTAGGAACAGGGCACTGCCCTGTTCTTAAAAAAATTTTGTCAAACGCGTGAATTATAAATTTATAGTCCATGGCCTTGGCGAAGGGCTAAGTAATAAATTAAAATATTTAAGTGTATATTATATGATTGATCCAATCGCAGATATGTTAACAAGAATTAGAAATGCCTCTGCTGTTAATAAGCATGAGATTGTTTTGCCTATGAGTAAAATTAAATATGAAGTCGCAAAAATATTAAAAAGAGAAGGCTGGATTAGTGATGTTGAAGTTTTAAAAACCGGGCAAGGAAAAAAGGCCAATACTGTTTTTAGCGAACTTAAAATTGTTTTAAAATACAAGAAAAGCGGAAATTCCGTCATTACTAAAATAAAAAGAGCAAGCAAGCCGGGTTTGAGAATTTACGCGAATAAAAATAATTTGCCAAAAGTTTTAAATAATTTTGGAATAGCAATAATATCCACGCCAAAAGGCTTAATGACAAACAAAGAAGCCCGGAAGAAAGGGTTGGGCGGGGAAGTGCTGTGTGAAATATATTAAAAATAATGCTAATCTAGCGAATAAATGCTAATCTGCGAATTGCGAATAAAAATTAACATAAATTCGCAATTCGCAGATTAGCATTATATTAGCAGATTGGCATTACTAAATTTATGTCTAGATTAGGAAAATTACCGATAATATTAGCAGATGGAGTTCAAGCAAAAATTGAGAATAATTTTATAATTGTTAAAGGGCCGAAAGGAGAGTTAAGGCAAGAGCTAAGCGGCTTGGTTAAAGTTGAAGTTTTGGAAAGAGAAATAAAGACAAGCATTAAAAATAAAAAAGTAAAAAAGGAACGGGCTTTTTGGGGATTGTATCGCAGTTTGATTAATAATATGGTTAAAGGAGTAAACGAAGGTTTTGAAAAAAAACTTGAAGTCAACGGCGTTGGCTATCGTATTGCATTGGCCGGTAAAAAATTGACTTTGAATGTCGGCTATTCCCATCCGGTGGATTTTGAGCTTCCGGAAAGCATTAGCGGGGCGGTTGAAGAAAATGTTATAACGATTAGCGGAATAGACAAGCAGTTGGTAGGCGAGGTAGCGGCTAATATTAGAAAAATCAGAAAACCAGAGCCGTATAAGGGCAAGGGAATTAAATATATTGATGAAGTTATTAGAAGAAAAGAAGGCAAGACCGCCGGCAAGGGTGAATAAATATAATAAATAAATTATATGAGTAATATAAAAGATAAAAATAATCGAAAATTAAAAAGAAGATCCAAGATTAGATCCAAAATCAAAGGCACAGGCAAATGTCCCCGTTTGAGTGTTTTTAAGTCAAATACAAGGGTATTTATTCAATTAATTGATGATTTAAAAGGTTTAACAGTAGTGAGCGCCGGTATGAATGATTTGAAAAAAGATGATAAAAAAACCAAAGTAGAACAAGCTTTTGAGTTGGGAAAGGTAGTTGCCAAAAAGGCGATTGATAAAAAAATTACCAAAATTGTTTTTGATAGAGGTGGCAATAAATATCATGGCCGCGTAAAAGCGGTTGCTGATGGCGCCAGAGAGATTGGTTTGAAATTTTAATTTTTTAAAAAAATTAATTTCTAAATTATAAATTATAATTTCTAATGAACATTCAGACATCTGACATTGGAAATTGAAATTTTATTAGAAATTGTAATTTAGGCACTTAGAAATTTAAAGTATTATATGACAGAAGAAAAAAAACAATCGCAAAAGAATAGTTTGAAAAAGAATACAAATTCACCCAAAGGGGCTGGCGGCCAGTCTGTTTACGCTAAGAAAAGAGCTGAAAAATCCAGAAGAACTTTTAAGAAAAGAGAAAGGCCGGTTGATGAGTTTGAACAGCAGATTGTTGATTTGGCAAGAGTAACCAGGGTTATGGCTGGCGGAAAACGCATGCGTTTTCGCGCTTGCGTGGCGGTTGGAAATAAAAAAGGCAAAATCGGGCTTGGTTTGGCCAAGGGCGCTGATGTGTCAATCGCAGTTAATAAGGCGGTTACTGACGCCAAAAAGAAGATGATTGATGTGTTTACCGTTAATAATACGATTGCCCATGAAATATTTTGGAAAAAGGGAGCGGCGAAAATTATACTTAAGCCGGCCAGAAAAGGGCGCGGTGTTATTGCCGGCGGCGCGATTCGCGTTATTCTTGAATTAGCCGGTATTCAAAATATTACCAGTAAAAACTTGGGAACAAATAATAAAGTGAATATCGCGAAATGTACGATTGACGCTTTAAATAATTTAAAAAAAATTGAGAATGTTAAGGGCGCCAAAGAAAATAAAAAAGAAGGTGAAAAATCAAAAGATGAAAAAACAGTAAAGAAAACACAAGAAAAAATCTCAATTCAGGATAAAAAATAAATAAAACAGTATGGCATTATCACTTAATAAAATAGGCCCTAATAAAAAAGCCGTAAAGAAAAGAAAAAGAATAGGGCGCGGAAATGCTTCCGGCACCGGCACTTATAGCGGCAAAGGCTTAAAGGGCCAAAAATCCAGATCCGGCGTTAGCAATTTAAAAAGGCTTGGCATGAAACAGGTGCTTTTGCGGACTCCGAAAAAAAGAGGCTTTAAATCTTTAAAGCCTGATAACCAAGTGGTGAATTTGGAGCAAATCAATAACAATTATAAAGACGGAGATATTGTTACAGCTAAAAGTTTGTTTGAAAAAGGCTTGATTTCAACTCCGAAAAATACCGCGAAAATTTTAGGCAACGGCAAGTTAGTTATTTCCGGCTTAAAAATAAACGGTTTATTGCTTAGCGCAAGCGCTAAGGAACAGATTAAAAAAATGAAAGGCTCTGTAAAAGCGGAAAATACAAAACGAAAATAGTTTTTATATTTTAACACAAAGGATTTTAATATTAATATTCGCATGTCCCGTATTCGCAGTGTCGAGTTCGCGAAGCGAATAACCTATGATAACTGATAAGTTAATTCAAATTTGGAAAGCGCGTGATTTAAGAAAAAATATTTTGTTTGTTTTGGTTATGTTGGTTATTTTTCGTTTTGCCGCCCATATTCCGATTCCGGGGGTTGATGTCGAAGCTTTAAGGGATGTTTTTGCCAATAATCAAATGATGGGTCTGTTAAATATTTTTTCCGGCGGCGGCATGCAAAATTTTTCAATTGTAATGATGGGTATTGCTCCATATATTACTTCTTCAATTATTTTTCAGCTTTTGGGAATGATAGTGCCCAAACTGGAGGAAATGCAAAAAGAGGAATCAGGCAGGCAAAAAATCAATATGTGGACTCGCTGGCTGACTGTTCCTTTGGCGGCGTTGCAGGCTTTTGGCATGATTACTCTTTTACGGAATTCTTCAACAGAAATTTTAACGGATGTGAGCGGTATTGATATGATTAGCATGTTAATTATAATAACCACAGGCACTGTTTTTTTAATGTGGATAGGGGAGCTTATTACGGAAAAAAATATCGGCAACGGTATCTCACTTTTAATATTTGCCGGAATTATTTCCAGCCTGCCGCAAACGCTTATACAATTATTCGTTGAATATGATCCGTCAAAATTATTTTTAATGCTCGGTTTTACGGTCATTGCCATTATTACCATTGTAGGCGTAGTTATTATTAGCGAGGGGCAAAGAAATATTCCCGTGCAATATGCTAAGCAGATAAGGGGAAACCGCATGTATGGCGGAACCAGCACGCATTTGCCGTTAAGAGTCAATATGGCTGGCGTAATTCCGATAATTTTCGCGATTTCCGTGGTTTTATTTCCGCCGATGATCGCGCAATTTTTTGCTCAAGCGAAAACCGCTTGGATAGCGTTAATGGCTAACGGAGTAATTAATATTTTTAATAATCAGCTTTTTTACGGAGTAGCTTATTTTTTATTGGTGTTTGCTTTTACTTATTTTTACACTGAAGTTATTTTTCATCCTGATCAAATCGCGGAAAATTTACAAAAGCAAGGTGGGTTTATCCCGGGAATCAGGCCGGGCAGGCACACTAGCGAATATTTAGCTAATACTACTCATAAAATAATCTTTGTCGGCGCTTTGTTTTTGGGCCTTATCGCGATACTACCTTTAATAATGCAGGCATTCACCGGAATGCAGGCATTGGCGATCGGCGGCACAAGCCTTTTAATTGTGGTGGCTGTGGTTATTGAAACAGTTAAACAGATAGAATCGCAATTAACAATGCGGGAGTATGAGGGAATGTAGAATTTTTATTTTGATGATTTTTATAATTTAAAAAAATAGGGAAAATAAAAAATATTTGTTAAAAAAATAAGGAGGGTATAATGTATACAGAAAATAAAAAAGAACATATTTATTGCCATAAATGCGGAGGCGGAGATTTTGACGAGAGAGAAGTAAAAAATCAAGAGGGTCAAGTGGTGGCGATAGAAACAAGATGTACATGCGGTGAATTAATAGAATCTGAAAAGGCATAACAAATTTTATTATTTTAGTAGAGGAGTTATCGCAGCTCCTCTTTTTTGTGTGTTTTTTAAATAAAAAATGTCAAAACAAAATTAAACAAATAACGTTTTTTATATTTGCATGGCTTAAAACTTTCTTTTATTCCTTTTGATACCATTCTAATTAAATGTTTTTTTTGTCCATAAAAATTTTTTAATTTGAGGCAAAATTTTAAGAGCTGCTTTTTCGCCTGCTTTAATATTTTTTTTCACCTCCTTGTTGTCAAAAAATTTGCTCCAGCCGACCAATCCTATCTCTCCCACTCTTGGCTCAATAAGAATATCAGCTGTCTTTAAAGAATTTTGCGCCAAATGGTATCTTAATATATTTAAGGCCCTAATCGGCACTTTAATTAAATTAATATCTTTATTCAAATCATGATTTAAGCCATTATCAAAATAAGCGTTGTCTAAATTAACCGCTATAACCAAATCCGCGCCCATCGCGCGCGCCGCATCGTCTGGCAACGGATTTGACAGTCCGCCGTCCGCCAGTAATTTATTTTTGTATTTTACCGGCTGAAAAACAATGGGAACCGATAAGCTGGCCCTTACGGCTTTAATAATATTGCCCCGCTTAATATCTATTTCTTTGCCCGTGCATAAATCAGTAGCTACCACGGTAAGAGGAATTTTTAAATCAGCAAAATTTAAATCGCGCGCGATCCATGTTTTAACTAAATTTTCCAGCCTTTTTCCTTTAACTAGCCCACCTTTAAAAGTGGGGTCAAATATTGAGAATCCTGTTCTCCAAGTGGACTCTAAGGCTATTTCTTCTAATTTATTTATATCCTGATTTAATGCGTAAATAGCTCCAACCAGCGCTCCCATGCTTGAACCCGCGATAAAATCAATCGGAATATTATTTTTTTCCAAAACTTTAATGACCCCGATGTGCGCTAATCCTTTGGCGCCGCCGCTGCCTAAAGCCAAACCGATTTTGGGTTGTTTTTTATTTGCCATAAAATTATTTGATAAAATAAGAAGCTGTTGAATAACAAAGGCTCTAGACCATCAAATTAATTAAATTTTTTAAAATAATATCGTAATGATTTGGTTTGAAACTTTTTCTGAATTAATTTTTTTGTCTAATAATGAGTATTCCAAAAGCAAGCCGTCCATCATTCCCATCAACAGAGAGGAAAGCATGCGGCTGTCAATTTTTTTTATTGTTTTTTCGTTTGAAAATATTTCTTTGATTACGGGCTGGATTAAATCTATTGCCTGCTCTCTTAATTCAATAATATACGCGTTTATTTGGCGGTTAGACGGCGATAATTTTAACGTTAACGCTTTTATGAGATTTTTTTCCTTAAAACCGAAATCCAGATAATTTTTTATTAAGGCGAATATTTTTCTTTTAGTGTCTTTTTCATCGGCCGCCTTGGCAATAGCAGAACTTAAGCCGGCAAAAACTTCGTCAAGCACTTCTTTATAAATTTCTACCTTGCCGGTAAAATGATAATACAGCGCGCCTTTTGTGATGTTAACTTTTTTAGCGATATCGTTCATTGAAACACCTAAATAGCTGTAATCGGAAAAAAGCTGGCGAGCAATATTAATAATCTGTTTTTTGGTGTCCTGAATTATATTTTGTTTTTGTGTTTTGGCATTTTTCATAATTTTATTATTATGGTTTAATTTACTCCATTATTATGAAGTGATTTCGCGGGGGTTGCTAACCGCTCGGTTGGTAACTGTTAATATCATATAGTATGATGAAAAAAATGTCAATTATACGCGCGGGCTTAAAGGGACTGTCGCTGAACACCGTTTTGAGCAGAAATTTTAGTTAATTTGCGTTTTGTGGTATAATAATTGAATAAAATTACTAAATAAGCGAACGATTAAATAGTCGTTTTTCTTTATGCAACCGATAATTCAGGCAAAAAATTTAGATTTTGTTTATAATAAAGGCAAAGACAATGAATACCACGCGCTAATCAACATTAGTTTAGATATTTATCCTGAGGAATATATTGTAATATTCGGGCCTTCCGGCTGTGGAAAATCAACCCTTTTAAATGTTATCGCGGGATTGGAAGTGCCTGACAATGGAAGTGTTTTTGTTTTTGGAAAGGATTTAATCAAACTTAATGAAAAAGAGTATGCCAGCTATCACAGAAAGGATATTGGCATGGTTTTTCAGGCATATAATTTGATTACCAGCCTTACGGTTTTGGATAATGTCGCGTTGCCGCAAATTTTTGTTAATGTCGGCAAAAGAAGGCGAGACAGATGGGCCAAGCAATTATTAGAAAGATTTGGGATTTTAAAGCAAGCGTACAAAATTCCAACTGAATTGTCCGGCGGGCAGCAGCAGCGCATCGGTATCGCCCGCGCGATTGTTAATAATCCGAAAATTATTTTAGCAGACGAACCTGTTGGCAATTTGGATTCAATTTCCGCGAAAAATGTTTTGGAAATTTTTGCCGAGCTAAATGAGAAAGAGAAAAAAACTATTATTACCGTAACTCATAATCCGGAAAATTTGATTCATGCTGATCGGATAATTTATATGAAAGACGGAATTATTATCCGTGAAGTGCTTAATCATGATAAAAAGAAAAATAAAAAAACAGTAAATGAAAAAGATGATAAAAAGATTATCAGGTTCAAGCCGCCAGCCGTTGAATTAAGGGACTTAATGCGCGCCTATCAGGGTTTGTCGCCTGAACAGATAAATATTTTAATTATGCCTTTTAAGGCTAAAATATTTTCCAGCCATTTTTTAACCAGCCGCGATATGGATGAAACCAAAGTATTTGAAGAAGTGATACAAAGGCGCCTTTTAGGTACGATTTCCGAAGAAGATTTTTTTGAAATTTTGAACAGAAGCAATATAGAAGGCGGCGTTGGCTTTGACCAAAGAACAGCGGGGAAAATTGTCCGCAGAGTAAACAGGGTGCTTAGAATCGCATATTTTATTTATCAAGACCAAAGAAAAAGGAAAGACGAAAAGGGCGCGCATATTGTTATTACGGCCGAAGAAAAAGCCCGGAAAACCGCGGAATATCTTTTAAATACTTGTTATTATGAATATAAAGAAAATCTTAGCGAACAGCAGATTAATCATATTAAAAAAATAGTTAAGCATCGTTTGTCAGGGAAAATTCAGAAAGATGATTTTTTTAATGAAATGGACAGGCCTTTGCGCGAAAAAGGCGTCGGCCTTAATTCTAAAACAGCTAAAGCGATCACGAGCGAATTGGAATTGATTTTAATTTTAGGATTTGGCATTGTGAAATCCGGAGAAAGCGCGAAAAAGGAAGCTGGTTTCAAGAATATTGATAATGAAAAAAAGGCAAATAACAAAAACAATGAAGATTTGAAAAATAATCAAAATAAAAAGCCCATTTTTGAAACCTCTCTTCAGGATAGGATTAATTTTGAGCAGGATCGTGAAAAGAAAATGAAAAATAATTAAAATAATTTTTATGTTAGCCACTGATTTGTTTCGTTTAGCCACAAGAATGTTTAGAACTAATTGTTCCCGCACTATTTTGACTATTTTGGGGATTAGCGTCGGCATTGGCGCGATTTTATTTTTAGTTTCCCTTGGTTATGGCGTGCAGGAATTAATTTTAAACCGTATAACCACTTCAGACGCTTTATTGAGCTTGGATGTTAGCGCCGGTGACGTGGAAAGTTTTAAAATGGATAATAATACCGTTAATTCCATAAAAGAAATTAATGGAATTGAAAAAGTAAGTCCTTTGATTTCCACTCAGGCGCAAATGCTTGTTAATGGTATTTCTTCAGAGTTAAACGCTAATATGGCAAGCAACGATTTTTTTCGTCTGGATGGCACCATTTTAAAAAAAGGAGATTTTTATACTGATGATTTGGCTGATAAAAATAAAATTGTTATTTCTTCGGCCGCGCTGCAATTATTTAATTTAGATGAAGAAAATGCCTTTGACCAGAAAATAAATTTTTCCATTCTTTTGCCATCTAAGGGAAAAGACGCAAATTTCGCAAGCGAATTTACCGCGCTGGAAGATGATTTTAATATTGTCGGCATTATTGAGGATGAAAATTCCAGTTTTGTTTATTTGCCTTTTGATATCAGCTTAAATTATGGTTTGGACAATTATAGCAAGATAAAAGTCAAGGTTGTTAATGAGGAAAGTTTAGATTTGGTAAGAACTGAAATTATTGATAAGGGTTTTATTGTCAGCGCTTTATCTGATATAATTGAACAAGCTAACCAGATATTTAAAGTAGTGCAGATAGTATTGGCTTCATTCGGCATTGTCGCTTTGGTTGTCAGCGCGATTGGCATGTTCAACACTATGACAATTACTTTATTGGAAAGAACTCAGGAAATCGGCATTATGAAAACGCTTGGGGCAACAGGTTTTGATATTTGGAATATGTTTTTGGCTGAATCAATTATTATCGGTTTTTTTGGCGGATTGGGCGGAGTAATAATCGGTTGGTTTGGCGGGGTTTTGTTTAATTATCTGATTAATTTGCTGGCCGGCGCTTTTGGCGGAGAAAAAATTGATATGTTCTATACCCCGTATTGGTTTGTACTGTTAATTATGTCTTTTTCTTCGGTTGTCGGACTTTTAACCGGTTTTTACCCCGCGAGAAGAGCAGCTAAAATAAACGCGTTAGAGGCTCTGAGGTATAAGTGATTTCAATTAAAGATTAAAAATTAAAAATTTATTGTTATTAAAATTCTTGTTGCTTAAAAAAATTTTTAATTTTTAATTTTTAATTGATAAAATGCCGGAACCAATCATAAAACTTAAAGATTTGGAAATTACTTATAATCCGGGTAAATCCAATGAATATAAGGCCACTCAGGGCGTTTCAATGGATATTTATCCCGGTGAGTTTGTGGCGTTTTTCGGGCCGTCCGGGTGCGGAAAATCCACTATTTTTTACAGTATTTTGGGTATTTTACCGCCTTCGGCAGGAGAGATGTACGTATTGGGGCAAAATCCTTATTCTTATTCGCCGGAAGAAATGGTTAATTTTCAAACCAATACTATCGGCATTATTTATCAGTCGTTTTTTTTGATTAACTCAATTTCCGTAATTGACAATGTTTCTTTGCCGCAAATTTTTCATGGCGTATCGCCGGGCAAAAGAAAGAAATGGGCATTGGAGTTATTAACTCGTTTTGATATGGGCGAGCATGGGCATAAGTATCCGGATAATTTGTCAGGCGGACAATCACAGCGCGTGTCAGTTGCAAGGTCAATGGTTAACAACCCTAAAATATTATTAGCTGATGAACCTACCGGAAATTTGGATTCCGTTTCCACAAAACAGGTTATGGATTCATTGGAAGAAATTAACCGCGTAGATAAAAAAACCGTAATTATTATTACCCATAATGCCGCGCAACTGTCTTACGCGCATCGCGTATTTTATTTAAAAGACGGCTTATTGGAAAGAGTCGTGCCTAATCCGGAAAAAAAGCAAATCGCCAAAGTTGACAAGCAGAAGATGTTGGTTACCGAAATGGAGAAATTATCAAAGATCTATCCTTATGAAACTCCTGTCCGCCTTAAGGTAAAAAGCTTGGTGAATTATTTAACGCAAAATTTTAATTTTGATCAGATATTAAAGCTTGAGAATTTTACGCAATTGATGGTGGAAAGAAAAATAAGCAAAGATGAGTACGCTGTGCTTTTGACAAAAAGATTTCATGAGGGCGGAATCGGGGTGAGTACGGTTGAAGGCATATCAATGGCTGAAAAAGTTGAATTGATATTAAAACAATCGGAAGATGTTCGGCGTTTTCGCCGCCGTTTTATGAATAATAATTTTTTTTCAAGAGAAAATGAAGTTATTAAGAGGTTAACCGATTATGTCGCGAAAGAATACAAAGAAAAGTTAGAGCCGGTAAGAAAGAAAAGGTTAAAAGAATTGGTATATAAGCGAATTGCAAGTTTAATCGGTCGGGAAGAATTTGAGGGAGCTTTGCGCATACCGCTAGATAAGGGGGGACTGGGAATAAGCCGTTTGCGTTCCCGCGGCTTAACATTGTATTTTGAGAAAATTTTAACCCAAGGCGTGGATAGCAAAGGACACGGGCACTAGAGGATTTATGATGTTAGATTTATGATCTTAGATATGAATATTGAAAATTCGTAAAAATAAATCACAAATCATAAATCTAAAATCATAAATTTTTAATATTTTAGCTTATGGGCATGATGCGAATACAAGATACTGTTAGTTTGGCGACCCGCATGTTCCGGACTCGCCCGGCGCGTACCTGGCTGACAATTCTGGGTATCGGCGTTGGTATTGGCGCTGTGGTTATTTTAGTCGGGCTTGGTTATGGCTTGCAAGGCGTTTTGCTTGAGCAAATCGTATTTGGCGAGGCTATGCTTAGCTTGAATGTGATATCGCCGCCCTCTCATATTATCACAATCAATAAAGAAGAGATTGATAACTTTTTCGCGATTGAAAATGTTGAAGATGTCGCGCCCTTAGCCAGTTTTGTCGCTTCAATTACTTACGGAGAGTTGACAGGCAGCATTATGCTTAACGGGGTTGAGCCGGATTATTTTAAATACGCGGGTGTTGTCGCCAAAGCCGGAGATCTTTTTAAAGATAATGAAACAAATTCAATTTTGCTTTCTTCGGCTGTAACGAAATTATTTGAAAAAGAGGCTGATCAGATTATTGGCGAAAAAGTCAGTTTTAAGGTTTTTATTCCTGTTAGCGATACTGATGAATTGCAAGAAATACCATTTGATAAGGAGTATGTGGTAGGCGGCGTAATAGAGGACGAAGCATCAATTTTTGCCTATATCCCTTTACAAGAATTTTCATCAAGATTTGTTATTCCCTATTATGACAAGGCCAGAGTAAGGGTTTCGGGCAGGGAATTTTTAAATATTGTTGAAGACAAGATATTACAAAGAGGCTTTATAGTTACCGCTCTTTCTAAAACAGTTGATCAGGCCAATAAGATATTTAGCGGAGTTCAAGCTGTTTTGGCTTTGTTTGGCGGAATCGCCTTGGTTGTATCCGCAATCGGCATGTTTAACACTATGACGGTTACTTTATTGGAACGCACAAAAGAAATTGGAATTATGCGCACTATTGGCGGTTCGCCTTTAAAAATAAAAGTGATGTTTTTAACTGAGTCGGTTCTAATGGGATCATTGGGCGGATTAATGGGCATTTTAATTGGAGTCGGCGGCGGATTGTCTATTAATTTTTTATTAAGCTTATTGGCAACAAAAATGGGAGGAGAGCCTATGAGCCTTTTTCGTTTTCCAATTCCGTTTTTATTGTTTATTGCCGTTTTTGGAGCGGTTATGGGGTATTTAACCGGGTTATTTCCATCAAAAAGAGCAGGCTCCTTAAATCCGCTTGATGCTATTCGCGGATAAATGACTTGTAAAATTGGAAATTTACATAAAAATAATAATTAAAAAAAGCTGAATTTAGCGATTTATATTATAATACGTGTTATTTCTTTGAAAATATGTTATAATATTATTAATTAATATAATATGTGGATAAGTAATCCACATATAGTTTAATAGCATTTCCCCATGCCCAAAAAAATAAAAAAACAGATTAAAAAGTCTATTCCGTTTTTTGTAATTATTTCATTAATTATGAGTTCAACGGCAATGGGCTTATTTTTTAATTTTGATTATCATTTTCATAATTTTTTTAATAAGTCAGAATCTTCAATAATATCTCTTCCTGAAGCTAAAGCGGTTGACGTTGCCAGTACTACTGTTGAGGTGCAAAATGCTCCGCCAAGTATTACCGTTGATCCGGCGGAAGTTCCGGCTTCCACTTCAACCTCCCCCGTAAATATTGGTGATACTTTAACTATAACAGTAACGGCTAATGACGGAGAGTCTAATAGTTATTATCTGCTTATTTGTTCTACTGATTCTGTAAATGTAGATCAGACCGGCGGTGAAAATCATTCTTGCGGAGATGTTACTTTCGGCTCTTCAACAATAGCAGTGTCCGGCGCGGTTGCCACTACTACTTTTACGGTTTCCGACCCGGGCGCGGAAATAGATGACTGGTACGCGTTTGTTTGCGATAATCATGCCACACAGGCGGGTTGTTCAAATTCCAGCCAAGGATCTTCCCCCGGGAGCGGTGATGATTCAAGCCCTTTCTATATTAACCATGCCCCGGATTTAGCCAGTGTTTCCACAACGGACGATAATAAAGATCCTGGAAATTCAAGCGATCATTTTGTGGTTACCGCGGTTGCGACTGATTCGGATGTTATGGGCGGTTCTGATTTGTTGCATTTGTATGTTTGCGGTTCGCTTGGCTGGTCTGTTTCCACTGGTTGTACCAATAGCCAATTGTGTTACGGCACTTCAACCAGCCCAAATATCTCTTGCGATTTTGCCACAGGCACTCCGGCGGCGGATAATGATTACGAATATTATGCTTACGTAAAGGATCAGCACGATTTTGCCGCAACTGGCAATCATGCGACTAGTACATATACCGTCAATAATGTCGCCCCCGAGGTTAGCAGCGTAGTGATAAACGGCGGTGAAGATATTGTTTTGAATATGAAGAATATGGATGAATATCTGGCTACAACATCTTCAACATCAATTTCCGATAATAATGGCTGCAGCGATATCGTTTCCGCAACCAGTACGATTTATTGGTCCAGCGTATCAGGCGAGCATAATTGTACGGCTGATGATAATAATTGCTACACGATTGCAAGCACTTATTGTACGCTTCTTGCGGGAAGCTGTACAGGCGGGTCTGACGCTGATTTGACTTATACTTGTTCAACAACGCTTGCTTATCACGCGATTCCAACTGATGATGCCACAAATTCTCCTTATACGGCAACTGATTGGCTGGCGGGAATTACCGCTTTTGATGATAACGGCGCGTACGGTACCGCTACTTCCGTATCAGGTGTTGAAGTTACAACTTTGACAGCATTAGAGGTAACCGAGATAGCGATTCCTTATGGAACCATTAAGGGCGGACAAAATTCCGGTAATTATAATGCCACAACAACAATAATTAATTATGGAAATTGCCCGCTTGATACCGGTATTGATGTGGACGATATGGATAAAGATATTCCCGCTGGTGTGATTGAGGCTGAAAATCAACAGTTTGCCACCAGTACCTTTGCGTATGGCAGCGGAACTTGGTCGGTTGAAGAAGCTTCTTCAACTTTGCAAGTTGATATAGTTACCGTTAAACCGACCAGTACGACAGACGTAAGCGACGAAGTTTATTGGGGAATCGCGATTCCATCCGGAAAGCCTTCTGGAACATATACAGGTATGAATACTTTTACGGCAATTTTAGATGATGATAATTGGTAAAAATCAAATAATTTATTAAAATATTATAAAATACCCGTTTTACGGGTATTTTTATTTTATGTTAATATACTGTTAAGATACTTGAAATTATTTGTGAAAAATAGTATAGTATATATATAATATAAAAATATCCACAGGTAATAAATTTATTTATAATTAAAATATTATTTAGTGATATATTATAATAATTCACAATAGATAATAAAATATTGTGTATTTTAATTTTTTAAATTAATCAAAAAGTATGCCAAAATTTAAGAATTTTGGATTTTTTGGTATTTACGAAAGGGGATTTGTTTAGCCAATATTAAAATGAATTGGAAAAAAATAAAAATTAATATTTTATTAATAGTAATTATTTTTAATTGTTTTGTTTGGGCTCAAAGCGCTCAAGCCGGTTTTGGTATTTCACCGCCTTACGTAAAAACAAGCAAGCCGATATTCCCAGGGTCTCATTTTGAACAAAGAATCACGCTTTTAAGATCTTCGGCTGATGAAGAAATGGAAGCGATAATAAAGATTAACGCGCCGGAAATAGCTGATTGGATTACTATTGATAAAGGAGAGGTATTTGATTTGCCAAAAAATCAATTGCGCGTACCCATGGTTGTGCGTGTTGATGTTCCCAATAAAGCTGAAATCGGCAATTATCAAGGCTACATTAATATTCAGGTTGCCCCAAAAGGAAGAAATCAGGGCGGCGGGGTTGCAATCGCCTTGGGCGCGCGAGTAGATATGGATTTGAATATTACCAATGAAACATTTTTGGATTTTACCGTAAGAAAATTTGATATTCCGGATTTTGAAATGTTAAAAAAACCATGGAGCTGGAAGATGTTTTCCATGTTTTTTTATCGCGTTAAGGCGGCAATCACCATAAAGAATACGGGAAACATGAAAGTCGCGCCAAGCAGAGTCAGCCTTGAAGTTTATGATTTAACAAAAACCGTTTTATTTGAATCGGGCGTGGATAAAAAAATTAAAAAAGTTGATCCATTTAAAACCGAAACCGTTTACGCTTCTTTTCCAACAAAGCTGGAAGCCGGGCAATATTGGGGAAAAATAAAAGTCTATAAAGATGACGCGATAGTTTATAAGAATGAAACAATTTTTACCGTTAAGCCCCCGGGAGGGCTTGAGGGCGGAACAGACTTGGGAATTTGGCCGTGGATGATGCTGTTTGGCATCATAGCCTTGATTGCTTTAATTATTTTTATTTTAATAAAAGTTAAAATTTGGCTTTATATTTATAAGGTTATATATATTATAAGCTGGCCGCTCAGAATGGTTTGGAAAAAAATAGTGTTTTATTGGAAGAAAGCCAAACAAGCTTTTTGGAGCAAGATGCGCCAAAAAGCGGAAAAATACAAGAAAGAATCCCTTGGTGATAAAAAATCGGAGAACGAGGAATAATAATAAAATACGTTATGCCCCCATGCTTGCGCAAATTATTTGTTTTTATAATTATATTTTTAATCGGAGGAAGCTCTTTTGGTTTATTTTATTTAAAAGGGCTTCATGCCGCTGAGTTTTTACCGACAAGTGTTGAGGTTTTAGTCAGCTGCGGAAACGGGATTACCGAATATTTCAATGATGAAGTATGTGATCCAGGCGACCCGCCGGAAACGCCGCCTGATTTGGGTACGACGACTTGTTCCGATTTTTTAGATGTTTTTGAAAATCCTTTTTTGCAGGGCGACTTGGAATGTTTAGCGGATTGCAGTGATTTTGATATTAGTGTTTGTTTTACGTGCGGCAATACGCACAAAGAAGAAGCCGAAGAGTGTGATACTAATGATTTTGGCGGTAAAACCTGTTTAACTCTTGGTTATGCAAGCGGTGCATTGGTTTGTACTAGTGATTGCGCTATCAGTACCACTAATTGCGTTGCCCATGTTTCGGAAGGCGGTACAAGTGGCAGTGGCGGCAGCTCAAGAGGCGGCGCCAGCGGAGATAGATACGGGTATGATCCGGGAAGCGAAGAACAGGACGAGACCAAAGTTGTTATGAAAGGCAAAGCTTATCCTAATTCCGACGTGCATATTTTAGTGGATGGCATTGTGGTTGGCATAGTGCGCACAGACGCTAAAGCGGATTTTTATTTTGAAACTAATGAAATAACTCCCGGAGTAGTTAGTTTTGGCTTTTGGTCAGAAGATAAATCCAGCTTAAAATCAACTTTGTTAACCTTAACTTTTAGGGTTTTGTCAGGAGCGGTTTCAACAATTTCCGGAGTTTATATATCCCCGACAATCAGTATGGATAAAAAATCCATTAAGCAGGGCGAATCCGTACGCGTATACGGGCAGACCGTACCGGAAACGGAAGTTCATATCCATATTCATTCAGAAGAAGAATTTATTGAACAAACCAACAGCCATGAATCCGGAGATTGGGAATTAATATTCAATACAACGCCTTTGTCAGAGGAATTTCATACAGCCAAGGCTTTATTTCAGGTGGTTACGACAGACGGCAATATTATAAAATCAGGTTTTTCCCGGTCAGTAAGTTTTCACGTCGGCAAAATCGGCGGAATTGTTCCGTGTCCGGAAGCGGATTTAAATCATGACGGCAGGGTAAATTTAACCGATTTTTCAATTTTGCTGTTTCATTGGGGGACAGATGATGTTTGCGCGGATCAAAACCAAAACGGAACAGTTGATTTGATTGATTTTAGCATTATGATGTATTATTGGACGGGTTAACCCTTCTGTCATTCCCGACACACCCAGCCTCGCAGAGAAATTATATTAAATGATCGGGAATCTCTTAAGGAGCTACGAACATAAAAAATATAAAAAACATGTAAAAAATAAATATATTAATAACGATTATTTTAGTAAAATGATTTAATGATTTTAAAGAGATTTCCGATCATTTAATATAATTTCCCTGCGGGGCTATTGTGTGTCGGGAATGACAAAAAGGGTATGTTTAAAGTTATAAAATTTTTAATAATTTTTTTATTTTTATTTCCGGCAATGGCTAGCGCTTCCAGTTTGCGGTTGGTTTCTGATAGGGATGCTTATGGTCCCGGGGATAATTTTGCCGTTGATGTTTTGATTGATAATGTTGAGATGTGTGTTAATGTAATATCTGTTAACTTAAATTATCCTAATGATTATTTAAATTTGATTGATTTTATTGAAGGTGAATCTTTGATTAATTTGTGGCTTGAGAAGCCCGGACAAAAAGAAATTACCAAAGCCAACGCCAATGGCGAAATTAATTTTATCGGCGGCGTGCCGGGCGGTTATTGCGGGCATATTCCGGGAGATCCGGGGAAAAGCAATTTGCTTGCCAGGCTGATTTTCGCGATTCCCGGATTGATTATCAGCGATGTTGAGCGTGATGAATTGCGAATTGATTTTTTGGATAGTACAAAAGTTTTATTGAACGATGGTTTTGGGACGGAAGATAATTTGGAGACATTGGAAATTAAATTGAAAGTTTTAGACAGCCCGGCTTTAAAATCAGGCGAATGGAAAAATCAAATCAGCAGTGATAAAATAAAACCCGAACCTTTTATTATTGAATTAAGGCAAGATAAAGGGGTTTTTGAAAACCAATATTATATTAATTTTTACACAACTGATAAACAGTCAGGAATTGACAGGTATGAAGTCTTGGAAATTAAGCCCGATTATGAAGTAGGGATTGTTTCGAAATTATCTTGGTGGGAAAAAGTGATAGGTAAAAAATTGTATATCCCCGAATGGAAAGAGGCCGCAATGCCGTATTTGTTGGAAGATCAAAATTTGGAAAGCACAATTAAAGTCAGGGCGATTGACAAGGCGGGCAATGAGCGCTATGTAGAATATGTTCCGCCTGAAGAATTGCGAATTAAAGTTGAAAAAACTTCAAATAATTTGCCGTATATGTTATTATTTATAGCAGGAGCTGTTATTATATTAATTTTATTGTTTTTTTTGATAATAGCCATTAAAAAGAAAAAGAATGTTCAAAAAAATAAGGAGGAATAAATCAAAAATTAAATTTTTAATAGTTTTATTATTTTTGGTTTTTAATTTTTCGCAAATTAAGCCGGCCAGGGCCGCCAGCGCTTCTTTATATTTCGCGCCCGCGGCCGGAACTTATGTAATTGGCGGCACTTTTTCAATTTCCGTTAAGGTAAATTCAGGCGGCGGTGATGGAGTTAACGCGGCTGAGGGCATAATAAATTATGACACTAATCTGCTTGACGCAACCGCGGTTTCCAGCGGCGGCTCTATTTTTCCGTTTTGGACTACTCAGCCCGCTATTTCAGGCGGCGCCATACGTTTTGGCGGGGGACTGCCGCCGCCGGCGTACAGCGGTACCGCCGGGCATATAATTAAAATTATTTTTAAAGCTAAAAAAGCCGGTCAAGCATCAGTTAGATTTGCTTCCGGAGCGGTTTTGGCAAACGATGGCAAGGGTACTAACATATTAGCCAGTATGGGCAGCGCCAGTTATACTATTTCGCCAAAAGTTGCCGTTCCTAAACATGACACTGGTGACAAGCCCGCCAAGCAAGAACCCAAAGCCCCGGAAAAAGAATATAATAAGCCAATTGTAAAATCAGAAACTCATCCGGATCAGGAAAAATGGTACAATAATAATTTAGTTAAATTTTTATGGGAATTGCCAAGCGGAGTAACAGGCGTAAGCATAGGCTTTGATCAAGAACCGGCAAGCGACCCCGGTCCAAAATCAGACGGAGATTTTAATAGCAAAGAATATAAAGATACCGAAGACGGTGTTTGGTATCTGCATCTTAAATTTAAAGATAGCAGGAAATGGGGAACGATTGCGCGCTATAAGGTTATGATAGACACTGAGGCGCCGCTTCCTTTTGAAATAACCGTTCCCGAAGTTGAAATCGGCGAATGGCCGGTGATGCAATTCAGCGCCAAAGACGAAAGATCGGGCTTAAAACATTATGAAATTTTAGTTGGAGCTTTGGATGGAGAAGTTTATGGATTGGAAGCGGACAAAACTGAATTTCAGCTAAAAGATTTAAATGTCGGGGATCATACCGCAATAGTAAAAGCAATTGATAATGCCGGAAATGAGCGCGTAGCATCGGTTAATTTTAGCATTAACGCTTTAGAATCTCCGAAAATTAAAAATTATCCAAGAGAGATAAAACCGAATGACAATTTTTATGTAAACGGCGCGGCGCCCGCGGACAGCGAAATTTTACTTTTTATTCAAAAAAGCAAAGGGGGTATTTACAAGGATACCGTACGCAGTGATATAAATGGCGATTGGTTTTATTTAAGTTCGGAAAAATTTGCCAGTGGCAGATATATTTTTTGGGCGGTTGCGAAAAACAAGAACGGAATTGAAAGTGCCCCAAGCGAAAAAATCAGCTTTTTAGCAACTCCGCCAGTGTTTGCCGTAATTGGCTCGTTTGTAATAGATTATTTTACTGTTTTAGTTAGCTTGCTGTTTGTGATTTTCTTAATTATTGCCTTGGTAATATTTATATTTGGAATGATAAAACGAAAATTAAAAAAAGAGACAATTGAAATAGAACAGGTTTTGCATGATAATTTAAAGGATTATACGCAGGATATTGATAATGAATTTTTAAGATTAAGCAAATATGAAAGAAAGGTCGGCTATAAGCGGGAAAAGATAAAAACCAAAACAATTCTTAAAAAGAAAATAGAGTTGGCTGAAAAGAAAATTTTAAAGGAAATTAAAGATGTGGAGGATATAGTGAAATAGCGAATAAAAAATCAAAAAATAAGAAGCTTAGCTTCGGATACCCGAAGCTAAGCTTCTTATTTTTTGATTTTTTATTTATAGATATAGAAATTATGGCTTTCCGTTGCCGGTAATATTGACTCGCCCAGTCCGTTGTTTAAAAAAAATCTTGAATCGCTTAAAGTAATTTTACTCCAGCCCGCGCTTATTTTTTTAAATTTGATTTTAGCGATATTAATTGTAGGGAACAAAAAATTTTGTTCCCTCGCGTTCGCGGTCGCGCAAATAAAATTAATTTTACCTTTTTGATTATTAATATCTTCAAAAATATTAAATTCGCAAAATTGATTAGAATAATCAATTGAATCAAAAATTAAATTTTCAGTGTCAAATTGCAGTTTAATATCAACTAAGTTAAAGTCGCCGACATTTGAATTGCCGTTTATTTGGATAGTAAAATATTCTTGATTAAGAAAAGTTTCTTTATCTGGAATGATTTGTAATTCGGCAGGTATTATTTCTTGAGCTAGCGCAAAATTGCAATTAAAATTTAACAAAATAATTATTGCTAAACAGTATAAATATTTTAGAAATTTCATTTCTTTAATTTATTATTAATATTTTTATAATATTATTAAAATATAATCCAATTCTCCTCCTTATTTATGAAAATTAAAAAATTTTTTAAAAAAGAAATTGTTTTATTATTTTTGATAATTTTATTATTTATCGCCTCATCTTACTTGTCAAAAAGGTATTTGTCAAGCCCTGAGAATTTTATATTTTTAAAGGGAATAGAAGGGGTTTTTATTTTTATTTTAGTTATTATGGCCGCCGTAGTTATCGCGCCTTTTGAAACATTACCGCTTTTGCCGGTTGCCGCGTCTTTTTGGGGACCGAACAAAGCGGCTTTTTACGCTATTATTGGCTGGACATTTGGTTCTATAATCGCTTTTTATATTGCAAGAGTTTTTGGCGAAAAACTCGTATGTAAATTTGCCAATAAAATTGATATTGATAAATGGCGAGGCAAATTGCCGAAAAAGAATTTATTTTGGCTGGTGATTTTTGCGCGTTTTGTTTTGCCGGTTGATATTATCAGCTATGTTGTCGGGCTTTTTACAAAAATGCCTTTCAAATGGTATTTATTAGCTACAATAATCGGAATAACGCCGTTTGCGTTCATATTTTCTTATGGAGCCATAATTTCAATAAAATGGCAAATATTGGCTAGTATTACTATAATTATAGCAATATTTTTGAATTATAAAAAATTAAATCAATATATTAATAATTAGTATTACTTGAGTTTTTTTGTTTTTACCCCCTTAGATAATCCATTTTTTCAGGCAAATTTATTTTTTCTTTTAATTTTGCGAATCTATTTAAATCAGAATTTTTAAAAATGTTTTCTGCCTCATACTTTGCCGCTTTAATTAATTCATAATCAAATAAGGAGGCTGCTTTTAATTCCGGAAAGCCTTTTTGCGCCGTTCCGTAAACTTCTCCGGGACCGCGGTACTGTAAATCAATTTTTGCCAAAGAAAAGCCGTCGGTATATTTTGTCATCGCGTTTAGCCTGTTTAAGGTTTTGGGGCTGTTGCTGTCCGTAAAAAGCAAACAGTATGATTGGTGCTTGCCCCTGCCGACTCTTCCGCGAAATTGGTGCAGTTGCGCCAAGCCGAAGCGATCCGCGCCTTCAATCATCATCACGCTGGCGTTGGGTATATCCACTCCAACTTCCACAACCGAAGTTGATACTAAAATATTAATTTTATTTGCTAAAAAATCCGCCATAATTTTATTTTTTTCTTTGGGTTTTAGCCGTCCATGCAAAAGCCCGATTTTTAAGTTGGGAAATATTTTTTTATCCAATTTTTCATATTCTTCTTTTACTGATTTTACGCCTAATTTATCAGATATGTCAATTAGCGGACAAATTACAAAAATTTGCTGTTTTTTGGAAATTAAATTTTTAATAAAATTATAGGCCTCTTCGCGATTTTTTTCCGCAACCACGCGTGTCATAATCGTTTTTCTGCCAGGAGGCATTTCATTGATTATTGATATATTTAAATCGCCGTAGATTGTCAGCGCCAAAGAGCGAGGTATCGGCGTGGCGGTCATTGACAACAGGTGCAACTGAAAATTTTCACCCAAAGGGTGCCCCGCAGGAAATGCCCTTGGGGTGCATTTTATACTTTTGTTATTTCGTGATTTTTCAATTAAGATTTTTCGCTGTTCAACTCCGAAACGATGCTGTTCATCTATTATTGCAAGCGTTAAATTATTAAATTCAAGCTTTTCCTGAATTAAAGCGTGAGTGCCGATAATAATATCTATCTTGCCTTTTTTTATTAATTCAAAAATTTTTTGTTTGGTTTTTGTCTTGCTTTTTTCTTTAAAATCCTGAATATTTGTTTTTTGCTCGCTATTGCTTAGAAGGCAAATGTTAATATTTTGTTTGGCTAATAATTCGTTTATTGAAGCAAAGTGCTGTTTAGCCAAAATTTCAGTCGGTACCATTAAAACGGATTGGGTTTTATTAAAGCCGGCGGTAAGCAAGGCCATAACCGCGACAACGGTTTTGCCGCTGCCAACATCTCCTTCAAGCATTCTGGCCATTGGCTCGTCTTTTTCCAAATCTTGCAGAATTTCCCAAGCGGATTTTTTTTGGGAGTTAGTCAATTGAAAAGGAAGAGAAGCAACGAAATTTTTAATTTTTTTTTCTTTGAATTTAAGTTTTTCCGCTCGCGCGGATTTTAATTCATGTTTAATGGATTGCGATTGCAGTTGAATTAAAAATAATTCATTAAAAGCCAGGCGTTTTTTGGCTTGATTAATATCGTCTTGGTTTGCGGGGGAGTGGATTTTTTCAATTGCTTCAGACAAAGAAAGCAATTTTTGCTTTTCAATAATATTTTTCGGCAGCCAGTCTTCCAATTTTTGAGATTGCTTCAAGGCCTTGGCGATTAAAAATCTGATTTGTTTTTGAGTGATGTTGGCTGTTAAATGATAATTTGGAATAATGCCTTGCGTGTGTATGGTTTGTCCGAGAATAATTTTTTCATAAATAGGGGACTTCATAACAAAGCCGCTAAAATTATGCTCAACTTTGCCTGCCAAAGAAACATTATCGCCGGGTTTGAGGTTTTTTGCAATGAATGGCTGGTTAAACCAAATAACTTTAATTTGTCCTGAACAATCGCTTATTAAGGCCTCGGTAATATTCATGCGTTTTCGCGCGCTGCGTTTGTTTTGGATAAGTTCAATTTGTCCGACTATGTTGGCTTGCGTATTAGCTTTTAATTCGCTTATTTTTGTTTCTTTACTGAAATCATCATAACGAAACGGAAAATAATACAATAAATCCTCAAGCGTTTTCAGCCCGATTTTTTCCAAGCGCTTGGCAACAATTTGGCCTATGCCGGTAATTTTTATAATTTTCGTATCTAAAGTTAGCATAATCATATTTTAGCACAGGCGCATTTTGTTGTCCAAGTCATGTCATGGCAATTGAATTCCCGTATTAGTTAAATTATGCTATACTTAAAATGGATCTTAAATTTTTTATATGTTAATAATTTATTTATAATAAAAATTAATTTTTTGTGAATTACGAAATATTATCCTTATTGCCATATATAAAAAAGGAGGTGGGGGTAACTTCGTACTTCAGAGTAATTTTATGTTTAAAAACAAAAGGTTCAATTTATTTATTTTTAGTGTTTCATTATTTGTTATCGCAATATGTTCAATAATAGCTGTTTATCGGATAACAGGCGACGGGGAACCCGCTAAGATTTCAGATTTGACAGATCCGGCGGCAGTAGCGGATTTATCCGGCGAAAAATCATATTATTTAGGAATTCTTCCTTTAAGAAATCCGTCAACAATGCTTAAGAGATTTGCCGGCCTTGAAGAATATTTGCGCGAAAAAACGGGATTAAATATTAAATTGCGGATTTATCCGACATCAGGAGCTGTTGGGGGCTATACCGCTGTTGTCAGGGATATTACTGAAGGCAAGATAGACTTTGCTTTTTTGGCCCCGGTTACATCTGTGCAAGCGCATGTTGTTAATTCGGCTGTTCAAGTATTTGTTTGCGCCCAAAAAGCCGGCTCCCCCGTATATTACGGCCATATTGTCGTGAGAAGCGATTCACCTTATAAAAGAATAGAGGATTTAAAAGGAAAGGCTGTTTGTGGAACCAGTATGTCGTCAACATCGGGCAATTTAATGCCAACAGCCATGTTGTTGGAGAAAGGCATAGACAAAAACACATATTTTAAGCCTTTTAAATTTTTAGGATCGCATGACAAAGCTACTGAAGCCGTTTTAGCGGGAACAATGGAAGCCGCTTTTATTAATGAAACTACTTTTGATAAATATAAAGAAAGAGGATTAAGATCTGTCTGGAAACATTCTGCTGTTCCGGAATTTAATTTTAACGTTAACACTGAAAAAATTACTTCTGAAGAGTTAATGGAAATTAAAAACGCTTTGTTGGCTATGCATGAAACGAATTTAGAAGATATTAAAGCGGTTGATCCGAAATATGACAAGTGGGTAGAGATTGGATCAGGCGACTATGCCTGCATTAAAGAGGCTTTAAGCAAGGTTCATGGACCGGTATTTTACGATTTAGATAAATGGGGTAAATAGATTTTACGCAATATTATGTTTTGGACAAGCCGCCTACATACCAAATTAGTTGTAACCGTATTACTGATATCCGCAGTATGTGTTTTTGTTTCTCTTTTTTATTCAATTCGCGAAACCAATCAAATCGTAGATGAACAATTAAATATTTATGGAGCATCCGTGTCTGGAATATTAGCGATTTTTTGCATTGAAGATCTTATTTCATGGGATTATCCGGCACTTCAATCGGCAGTAGAGCATATTGCCGGGCACGATCCTGATATTCTGGCGATAGAGATTTATCATCATAATAATGTTGTGGCAAGTTATAATAGAGATAGGCAGGAAGAAGGGTTTCAATACAAGACTCCAATTACCATTGAATTATTGGGGAGTGAGACTTTATTAGGTTTCGCGAAGATTGTTATTTCTAAAAAGAAGTATCATGCTTTTTATATGCAACAGATCTACTCGTTGATTATTTTAGGGCTGATACTTGGATTTGGGGACACTTTTTTAATATATCTTTCCACAAGGATGATAATTGTTAATCCAATTAAGCGAGTTGAAAAAGGGGCGGACATTATAGGCAAAGGGAATTTTGATTATCAAATTAATATTAAGAGCGATGATGAAATAGGCATATTGGCTAAAACGCTTAATCTTATGACTAAAAATTTAAAATTATCCAAGGATGAAACTGAAAAGCACAAGAAGCATTTAGAGAATAAAATAGATGAGTTAGAAAAATTCCATGAATTTACAGTTGACAGGGAGTTGAGAATGATTGAACTTAAACAAGATATAGTAAAATTAGAAAAACAGCCGAATAAGAAAGGCGCGTTAAAAGCTTCTTCTGATAAAAAGTTATCTAAAAACAAATTAAATTGTTGGAATTTTTGGAAATGCGACAAAAAAACAAGAGAACAATGTCCGGCGTATAAGACAGATTCAGGCAATGAATGCTGGCTGGTGGCCACTGATTACTGCCCTTATCTTAAAAAGAAATTTAAAACATGTTATGAATGTCCATGGTTTAGAAAGATTGTCCGACAAAACAAAAAGACACAGGGGTAATAAATGGTAATATGAATAATATTTATAAGGATAAAAAAATATTTAAAGCAGGCAACGATGCTGATGATTTTGTTAAATATTTAATCGGATTTTTTTTAATTTTGGTATGGACCGCGGTTATTTTATTTTTTACCCCTATTTTAGGCAGACCGATAATTTCCGGATATGTATTACTGCTCATATTTATCAGTTTTTTTCAAAGAGTAAAAGTAGTTTTATTCACAACATTTATTGTTTTTTTGTGTTACGGCTTTTTATTTTTTATTTATCCTTATGAAAAAACATTTCGCCCGATTTTAGATTTTTTATTACTTTTTTTAAGCGCGAGCGCTATTATCTTTATTACTCGGAATGTTAAAAGACATTATTCTGATTTATTTGAGGCTAGGCACGCGGCAGAGGAAATCAAGGCATCTCTTGAAGTAAAAGTTGTTGATAGAACCAAGGAGTTAAAAGAGTTGTCTCAAAATTTGGAGAAAAAAATTCAAGAGAGGACAAAGGCGATAGAAAGGACCAGAGGGGCGCTTGTAAATTTATTGGAGGACGCTGAATACGCGAAAAGGAAGATTGAAGAAGAAAAAAATAAAACCAGAGCGGCTTTTATCAGTTTGTCTGACGGTTTAATTTTATTTGACAGAGAAAAAAAGATTAGCTTGATTAATCCTGAGGCGGAAAAGATTTTACGCGTCAAAGAGAGCAATGTGTCTAATAAAACAATAGATGAGATTGACGGAGTTAATAATTTAGACGCGCTCTATAACGCGCTAGGCAGGAAAATAGAATGGACTGGCAAGAAGTATCAATTGGTTTTAGAAAAGCCGGTTAAAAAGTTTTTTCAGGTGTTAATTATTAAAGTGGCGATTAAAGATGATATAATCGGGTTAATGGTTGTCTTGCATGATATTACGCGCGACAAAGAGATTGATCAGATGAAGACGGAATTTATTTCAATTGCCGCCCACCAATTGCGTACTCCGCTGTCAGCCGTTAAATGGACCTTGCGAATGATTATAAACGGTAATATGGGGGAAATTGGAGCTGAAGTAGCAGATTACCTTAAGCAATCTTATCAATCAAACGAAAGGATGATAAATTTAGTTAATGATTTGCTTAATGTTTCCCATATTGAAGAAGGTCACTTTCTTTATGAGCTGAAATCAGTTTCCATGCGAAACTTAATTCAGGATGTTATTTCCGATTCCGCCGCCCTAGCCGCTAAGCAGAAAATAAAAATAGAATTTAATATGCCAAAAAACGGGTTGTTTAAAATTAACGCGGATTATAAAAAAATTGAGTTGGCAATCCAAAATTTAGTTGATAATGCCATAAAATATTCAATACCCGGAAACAAAGTCATTGTTAGTTTAGAGAAAATTAAAGAAAAAGGCGGCAATTTTATTCAAATTGAAATCAAGGATTACGGCATCGGAATAAGCAATCAAGTGCAAAAAAGGTTATTTTCAAAATTTTTTCGCGGTAAAGATGCCCTTAAACTGCAAACTGAAGGATCAGGTCTGGGCTTGTTTATTGTTAAAAATATTATTAAAGCTCATAACGGCAAAATTTGGTTTAAAAGTGAAAAAAATAAAGGAACAACTTTTTATGTCAGGCTGCTTGCTAATAAATAATTATCATAATTTATTCATTTTAATTAATAAAACTATGCCCAATAATAAAAAAACAATTTTAATAGTAGAAGATGATGAATTTTTGCGGAGCTTATGCGCCAAAAGGTTAAATCAGACAGGATTTCATGTTGATGTAGCGGTTGATGGAATTGAAGGTTTTGAAAAAATTATTAAAGAAAAGCCCGACTTGGTTTTATTGGATATTATTATGCCCGGAATGGAAGGCTTTGCGATATTAAAAGAAACGCGCGCTAATAAAAATAGGGCGATAGCCAAAATTCCCATTATAATGTTATCTAATTTGGGGCAGGAGTCTGATATAAAAAAAGCTACAGAGCTTGGAGCGACTGACTATTTAATTAAAGCCCATTTTACTATTGACGATATTATTGATAAAATTAATAAATATTTATAATTAATTTTTTATGAAAGTACCGCAATAAAAAGTGCCTGACTAGGGCACTTTTTATTGCGGAGAGAGTGGGATTCGAAAGGGCGAGCCCTACACCATCATTATTCGCGCAGGGTGCGTTTTATGTAAATTTGTTTAAGATTAAATAGTTTTTTATTTCTTATTATATAATCAAGGTGGTTTCTCAAGCCCACTCTCTCCGCCATAAACAAAA
>JAGLYP010000002.1 GCA_023132155.1 Candidatus Parcubacteria bacterium | reverse complement strand
ATTTTTGTTCCCTACGATTTTTTATATTTATTTTTCATCCCGCCAATTGTCCGCAAGCGCCTTTAATTTCGTCACCCAAACTTTTTCTAATAGTGGTTTTAATACTCTTTCTTAGTAAATGATTTTTAAATTTGTTTACCGTGCCCAGATCAGACGGAATAAATTCAACCATAGTTGTATTATAACGAATTAAATTCACATGCAACAGCTTCCTGCCGTTTTCAATCGTATTTATAAAATCAATCAAATTATCCGCCTGTTTTAAATCATCATTAATACCTTTTAACATAACATACTCCAAAAAAACTTTGCGATTAGTTTTGTTTAAATAAGAAGATATTGCTAACTGCAATTTTTTAAGATTAAATTTGCGGTTTATCGGCATATACTCACTGCGCAAACTATCTTCGGGAAATATTAATGAAATTGCCAAGTTTACTTGCGGAAAATCATTGGCAAGTTTTTTTATGCCGTCAACAACTCCGCTCGTAGAAACCGAGATATGCCGGGAGCCAAAACCGAAAAATTCAGGATCAACTAATTGTTTGATAGCGCTTTTAACTTCATCCCAATTCATAAACGGTTCACCCATGCCCATAAAAATTATATTTGAAAAATTGCCGTTTAATTTTTTTTCGCGCGAAAAATGCTTCCAAAAAACTACCTGATCGGTTATTTCTTCAGAGCTTAAATTTCTTTTAAAGCCGCTTTGTCCCGTGGCGCAAAATTTGCAAGCAAGCTTGCATCCGGCTTGGCTGGATACGCAAGCAGACCAAGCGCCCGGCAAGGGCGATAAAAAAACCGTTTCAATCAATTCACCGTCATTTAATTTTAATCGCGCTTTAAAGGAAAGATTGTTGTTTGCGGAATAAATTTTTTCAGCACTAAAGCTAAGCGGCTTTATTCTTTCTTTTAAATCTTTTACCAATTTTTTGGAAATATTGCTGATTTGCGAATAGTCCAAAACTCCTTTCTTGCAAAAGGCGCTTACGATTTGCTTATACCGAAAATTCGGCTCTTGCAAATCTCTTAAGGTTGATTTTAATTTATGAAAATTCATAAAAAAATAATTAGACTACAATTCGCACAACGCCATCCCTCTCTTTTGTCATCCTGGAATTTTTTCTTGGAACTTAAGCGACAAGAAAAAATATCCGGGATCCAGGGGTAAGATGCACGTACTATACTTATTTGTTATTGTTTATTTATTTCTCGCCCTCCTGGATTCCAGGTTGCGCTCCGCGCCCATGGAATGACATGAAGAAATGAAAAGGCTCTTACGATTTATTATAGCAAAATTAAATATTTTATTGAAATCAGGAAAAATAAAAAAGGGTATTTCGCTTAAAATACAAGCGAAATACCCCTTGAAGCGGCCGTTGTCGGGCCGGGCAAAAGAGATCAATCAACATGAATACAAGGACCAGCATCCCGATATTTGACGAAGTCCGAAGTCATGGACCAAAGATTTTCCAGCTTGGTCCAATTATCCTTGCCGTCTATCACGACGACAGGATGGATGTCGGCTCCATGGCCACCTATGATGATCCAGTTATTACCCCGCCTATTCATAGGTACTCGGGATTTTGCACCAACCAGGTCATGGAAAGCACATTGTACCTCGCCTTCCTCCCAACCATCAATCGTCTCAATAAGAGTATGCGGCACAATTACATCATTGCCAGATGCCGTTGGGACAAGTACATCCGCTGCCATGGCCGGGACGATAAACAGTGCGCAAAAAATTGCAATAAAAACTCCGTAAAAAATTTTCTTCATGATAACTCCTCCATTTTTGTGGTTAAAAAAAATTAATTCGTAATTTTTAATTCCTTAATTGACAATTGAAATTACCACCTCCCTTCAAAACTTTTTAAAAGCTCTAAAAAATTTAGGGAGATGAATTGGAGTTACCTCCCTGTTTTTTATTTAAAGGACAAAATATTTATTAACCAATTATAACATAACAACTTACACTAAAAAATTATTTTTGTCAATGGGTTTTGCCTTAGAAATATTTTAGCTAATATTAGATATTTTAACTTTATTCAAATCTAACACGAAACACAAAAAATTGAAAACCGCATTAAGACTCTACAGAATATTCTTCATATCCCCCTGCCCTGATATATCGTCATAATCCAAATCATCGTTATTTTTATAGTTTTCATTTTCATTCTGCTGCGGAACAAAAGCTTGCATTTTCTCTCTTTGGCGCAATTTTCTAATCGCTTCTTCCACGTCATAATTCTCGCTCTTATTTACGCCTCTGCCAAGATCCATTTCTTGCGCTTCGTCATGTCTTTGTCTGATTTTTTTTCTCGGCCACAAACGCAAATTATATTTATCTTCTGGAAACAAATAAGCGTAAGTCAAGGCAAACAACAGTCCGAACAAAACGCCAAATAATAAATTTAAAACAATATTCGGTTTAACCGGCGATTCCGAAGTAAAAGGCTGGCCAATTATTCTTATTTCCACCTGATCGCCTGAACCATGATAAAGCGTATGCTTGTCTTTAAGCGCGGCATTTATCGCCCGGATTATCTGATCGGCTTGATATTTGTCTTCATGAAAAACAGACAAAGTTATAATACCGCGACTGCTGGAATTTGCCTTTACTGTTTTTTTCCATTTTTTATTTTGATCCTCCAATCTGGCTGGAAAATAATTGCGATTAACATCAAAACCGGAATTAATTACTTCATTAAAAAAAGAATTAGTGCTTATCACATCAGCTAAAACATCGCTCACATATTCATTGGCCTTATTAACCTGATAAGGGTCTATGCCGTATTGGGTTTTTTGCACTACTAATATTTTCGCTTCTGAACCGTATTTAAAGGGCTGGATTACAGTCAAAATTACGGCAAAGGCCAAAAACAAAGCCACAGCCGAAAAAACAGTCTGCTTTTTTTGTTTTAAGACATTTATATACTCTTGAATATTCATAAAATATGCTTATCTTACAATAGAATAAATTAGCATATTATTATTTAATTGTCAATGCGCAAAAAATTTTTACATAATTTTTCAGCTTCTTGTCTTTTTTTAACCCAATAAATTTTAGCGCCTTGCTTTTCCCATCGCCGCAGCCAAGTAATCTGCTTTTTGGCAAACTGGCCGATAGCAATATTTAATTTCTCCACCATTTCATCGTAACTTAGTTTTTTTCGCAAATACTGGGAAATAAATCTATACTCCAAGCCAAAAGATTCAAGCCGTTTCCAGCTTACTTTTTTATCTTTATGCAGCCGAATAACCTCCCCGATCATATCTTCTTTTTCTAAACGCTCTATTAATCTTTTGTATATTTTCTTTCTAAGAATCTCCCGCGGCCAAGTAATGCCAATAAGCAAAAATTCATATTCATTGTTTTTATTTAAGTTTTTATTTTTAATTTTCTCTCCCTGCCTGCATATTTCTATATATCGAATTAATCTTCGTTTATTGTTTTTTTCGCTATTATTAAGCTTTTTTGCAAATTTTTCATCTAATTTTAATAATATTTTAAATAATTCTGTCTTTTCTTTCTTCTCCAATTTTTCCCGTAATTTTTTGTCTTCTCCATATTTACTTAAATTATAATTATCCACCAGAGCCTGCGCGTAAAGGCCTGTACCGCCGGCAACAATCGGTAATCGCCCCCTATCTAAAATATCATTTATAGAAATTTTTGCCTTTTTTAACCATTTCACCAAATCAAAACTTGTATTTGGCGAAACAACATCTAACAAATGATGTGGAATTTTAATCTTAATTTTATTTTTAAATTTTAAAATTGGAAATTGGAAATTGGAAATTGGAAATTCTAAAATATATTCTTGCAAATCTTTACCTGTACCAATATCCATATATTTATAAACCTGCCGGGAATCGGCTGAAATCACTTCTCCGCCGAATTTATAGGCTAAATCCACGGCTAACGCGGTCTTACCGCTGGCAGTAGTTCCGACAATCACCACCACTTTTTTCTTTTTTTTCATATACTTGAATTATTAATAATTTTATGTTAACATAAAAAAATAAAATTAAACATTTTTCATAAACAACAATAAAAAACAGGAGGGGGAATAAATGAAAAATTGTGTTCTTTCACAAGACGGTAAAGCTATAACTTTCTCGGATGAAAACATTTTTTTTGGTTTAACCACTACTCAATTTGGCGACTTCAGCTCAAAAAATGGCAACACTGAAAAAAACCAAAAAAAAATTAAAAATTTAGCAAAAGAAGCTTGGGCCAGCTCTTGCCTGCACATAATTCCGCGCCATGATTCTGCCATGTCGCTTATTAACGAGGCTAATGATGAATTTTTAAGTTTTGAACGCGACGCGCTGCTATATCAAGACAAAAAAATGCCGGAAAATCATATTGGCATAATCCATTGCAGCCACATTACATTGGCTGATATGATAATAGAATGGACTATGCCTTATGTAAAATTGGCACTAGATAAAAAAATTGAAAATCTAAAAGCACTTATCTATTCTGGAATATGCCAAGATTGTTACGAAGTAGGCCTTGATGTATTTGGCGCTTTCAGCCAAAACCATGGCTATCAAAAATTTTTCAAGAAAAATGGAAAACCGAAAAAATATCAATTTAACCTAGCCGGATTAATTGGCTATAAACTTATGGAATCCGGAATTGCCGCGGACAATATCAAATTACTTAACATTTGTTCCCATCATAATACTTTTGGGAATTTCACCAATAACGGTGATGATAGAAACATTCTTTTTTCTCACCGCCGACAGGAAATGGAAAGAAATTTGATATTTTGTAAATTGCAAGAACATGATGTTCTCTTGACTGCCACTACCGGCAACTGTCCTTATACAATATTATACGCTTAACAGAGCCCCCCGTTCAGTTTTTTATTGGCGGGGGTTTTATTTTTGTAAATCACCGCTCAAACTAAAATCTTCCACTGCTGTTATATTAACACTCACAAATTTTCCAACAAAATTTTTATCCCCCCAAAATTTAACGGTTTTATTTGTTTCGGTTTTTCCAAACAAAATTCCTTTCTTATTTTTGCCTTCAGCCAAAACTTTAACCGTTCTGCCTGAATATTTTTGATTATTTTTCAGCGCGGTTTTTCTTAATACTTTCATTAACTCTCCTTCCCTTCTTTTTTTCTCATCCGCCCCAACATTATCCTTTATCTTTTCCGCAGCTGTTCCGTAACGCGGACTATACCGCGCGATGTAGGCCATGTCATATTTTACTTTTTCAAATAATTTTATAGTATTGCCAAACTGTTCTTCTGTCTCACCGGGAAAACCGACAATAATATCAGTGGTAAGCGCTACCGGCAATTTGCTTTTTGTGTTATCTTTAATTTTTCTAATCAAATCCAAATAATGCTCAATTTTATATTTCCTATTCATAGACTTTAAAACTCCGTTATCCCCTGACTGCGCCGGCAAATGGATGTGCTTACAAACTTTTTCACATTCTAAAATCGCCAAAATCAAATCATCACTCATATCTTTCGGATGACTGCTCGCAAACCGCACCCAAAAATCCCCGGGGATACTGTTTACCAGTTTTAGTAAATCAAAAAATCTTAAATATTTTGAATTTAATATTTGTGATTTATTTGTAATTTGTAATTTGTAATTTGTAATTTCAGAATAATAGCTATTTACATTCTGCGCAATCAAAATTATTTCTTTATATCCTTTTTTAATCAAACTTTCCACTTCATTCAAAATCTCTTCCACATCCCGATAAACTTCGCGTCCGCGCGCGTAAGGCACAACGCAATAAGCGCAAAAATTATCACAGCCATTGCCAATCGGCACAAACGCGCTAAATTTTGAAGTATATTTCGGTTTTATTTTCAAATAATCGCAAGCTTCAATTTCTGAATTCTTAAAACCTGAATCAATTAATACTTGTTTTAAATTTGAAATTTGATTTACCGGCAGCCAAATATCAATTTTTTCTTTTAATCTTTTAATAACATCTTTCCGTTCAGATAAACATCCGGTTAGCAATATTTTTACGTCCTTATTTTCTTTTTTAATTTTCGGAACCAAACCATAAATCCGATCTTCAGCTGATTGCCGAACACCGCAAGTCGTAAGTACTACCAAATCAGCCTGATTCCTATTTTCAGACTCGCGATAACCCATATCCTCCAAACAAGCGGCAATCCGCTCCGAATCGCTCTTATTCATCTGGCAACCGATTGTGATTATATGGTATGTCATGTATTTCCATTTTATTTTACCAATTTTTCCCCGATCCGAAACACATCCCCCGCGCCCATTAAAATAATAACTTCATCACGCTGAATTGTACCGCGCAAATATTTTTCACATTTGTCTAATGTTGGAATATGATGAATTTTTAATTTTTGATTTGTGCTTGCCCCGCGTAGCTTTAGTGAAGTGGGGATTTGTGATTTTATTTTTTCAACCAAATCCCTACTATGCACTCCGCCATGCTCCTCGCGAGCGCTCCCGTAAATATCCAAAACAACCACTTCATCGGCATCGTCAAAACTTTTAGCAAAATTATCAAACAAGGCTTTTGTGCGAGTAAAAGTATGCGGATGAAAAACAACGCGGATTTTTTTATTGCCATACTTTTGCCGCGCGCCTTTTAAAGTGGTTTTAATTTCTGTCGGATGATGCGCATAGTCGTCAAGAATAACAGCGCCGTTAAATTTTCCCATCATTTCCATGCGCCTGGACGTTCCCTTGAATTCATCTAAATAAGTCCTGATATCCACCAAGTCAACCCCCAATTCAATTGACGCCGCGATTACCGCCAGAGCATTATAGATATTATGCTCGCCAATCAATTGAATTGAAAAATTCCCAAGTTCCGTATCCGCTAATAAATCATTTTCTTCAAAAACGCTTGGTCCGATTTTTACTTTAAAATATTGTTTGTCATTTAATTGCTTAATATCATAAGCCACATAATCAGCCGACTCGTTTATCGCATAGCTGATAACTTTCGCTCGCGTGTTTACCAGAGCGATTTTTCTAATTATTGGATCATCAAAATTGGCAACCACCCAGCCCTTTTTCGGAATCTTTTTAATAAACTCAATAAAAACTTGATTATAATCATCCTCAGTAGGAAAAAAATCCGGATGGTCATAATCAATATTATTCAACAAAACCGCGCGCGATTCCAAATATTTTAATTTATTCTGATATTCATCAGCTTCAATTATTAAATATTGGGAACTGCCGATAATACTTGCTCCGTCAAGCTGCTCCACTCTGGCGCCAATCATTGCGTTCGGCTCGCGATTAGCCTTTTTTAAAACATAAGCTAGCCAAGCAGTCGTGGTTGTCTTGCCGTGCGATCCGCAAACCGCTATGCCATAATAATCTTTAAAAACTACGCCAAGCGCTTCGGCGTAAGTCATTATTTTTTTATTGCGGCTTTTTACAAATTCAAGCTCTTTATTGTTTTTTTCATGGGCGGTTGAATATATTACTAAATCAGTGTCTAATGGAACATTATTCTTATTAAAGCCATTATAAAATTTTATTCCGGCCGTCTTCAAAACTTCATCAGTCATAAAAACCTCATCCACGTCGGAGCCACTTACATTATATCCTTTTGAAGCCAAAAACTGAGCGAGCATAGTCATGCCCACGCCCTTAATGCCTATCATGTATATTTTTTTAATATTTTCTAAATCCATAATATATTGCATGAAGGAACTAAGTACCTACGATTTTTTTTGTTAACCTGGATTTTAAAATCCAGGTTAACAAAAAAAATCGTAGGTACTTAGTTCCTTTTGAACTTACATGCCTCTTCTAATATTCTATCCTCATCCAAACCCAAAACTTCCCTGTTTTGCATAATCAGCTTGCCGTTAACAATCACATTCTCCACATCCGCTAAATTAACCGCGTAAACCAAATGCGAACATGGATTATAAATCGGGGTCAAATGAGGCTTATTCAAATTAACAGTTATTATATCAGCTTTTTTGCCAATTTCAAGCGAACCGATTTTATCATCCATTCCCAAGATCTTGGCGCCGTTAATTGTCGCGGCTTTTACGATTTCAGTTGCAGAGGCTATTTCCGGATTCAAATTGTTTACTTTATGCAATAAAGCGCAAGCGCGCATTTCAGAAAATAAATCCAAAGTATTATTGCTTGCCGCGCCGTCCGTTCCCAAACTGATTACCAAACCCGATTCACGCATTTTTTTAAAATTCATAATACCGGAGGCTAATTTCATATTGCTAATCGGGCAATGGCTTATTTTTACCTGCCTATTTTTATATATCTCAATATCTTCATCATCAAGCCAAATACTGTGCGCGGCAATTGTTTTATTATTCAAAATTCCCAGCTCATCCAAATATTTAACCGGACTTTTTTCATTATCTCTCAAACAATCTTTATTTTCTTTTTCAGTTTCGCTTATATGTATATGCAAATTAATTGAATATTTGTCTGCTAATTCTTTCGATTTGCTTAAATTTTCCTCTGAACAAGTATAGATAGAATGAGGCGCGACTGCCACTGAAATTAATTCGCTGTCTTTATATTTTAATATCATTTCTTCTGTTTTTTTCAGCGCTTCTTTTGGAGTTTTACAGCTTGGCGTATGAAAATCCAATATTACTTCGCCGATTAAAGCGCGCATTCCGATCCGGCTTGCAACCGAAGCGGTTTCTTGTTCAAAAAAATACATATCATTAAAACAAGTAACTCCCGATTTTATCATTTCCAAACAAGCAAGCGCTGAAGCCTTTTTAACAAAATTCTTATTAACATATTTAGCCTCAGCCGGCCAAATATGCTTTTCCAACCATACCGGCAAAGGCAAATCATCAGCTAACCCGCGAAAATACGCCATGGCCGCGTGCGTATGCGTATTAATCAGCCCCGGCATAATAATACTGTTTCCCGCATCAATAATTTTTTCACTCTTGTACTTTTCTAAAATTTCCTTTTCGCCAATTGCTATTATTTCATCATCATCAACCGCCACAACCCCATCATTAAAAACAGACATTTTGTCATCCATTGTTAAAACATATTTTCCTTTTATAATTAAGCTGCAATTTTTCATAAATTTTTTGTCATTTTAACGAATGTTCCCGTTTTTTGTCATCCTGGAATTTTTATTGGAGCGGCAGCGGAAATAAAAATATCCGGGATCCAGGGGTAAAAGCTCATTCCATGTCTTTAAAAAAATCTCTCCAAACGGGATTATCCTTTTCAATCAATTCTATTTTCCACTGTCTTTTATATCTTTTTAATTTTTTTTCACGGGCTATCGCGTCTTGAATATTTTGATATTCTTCATAATAAACAAGTTTATCTGTATTATATTTTGCCGTAAAACTGTTTTTATTTTGTTTTAGCTTATGTTGTAATATTCTTGAATATAAACTGTTTGTTACTCCTATATATAATGTCCCGTTTCTTTTGCTTGCTAAAATGTATGTGTAATAAATGTATTCTTTTTTCGTCTTTGAAAATTAATTTATAGTTTGAGCTTTTTCTCCTGGATCCCGGGTTCTTGACTTCTACCCCAAGGGCACTTCCGTTGGGCGCGCTGTTGCTCCAGTCAAGCCCCAGGATGACAAGAGAGAAAATCAAACTGCAATTTCTCAAATCAATCCTTTAACAATATTAAAAATCTCATCCCCACACTCCGTATTAATAATTTTTTTAATATTATTTTTTAATTTATTTCTTAACTCCTCATCTTTTAAAATCTTTTTTATATTATTTAGCAATACCTCGCCATCCAATTCTTTTTGATTTAAAACTACGGCCGCCTCTTCCTTGGAAAAAATTTCAGCGTTTTCTTCCTGATGCGAATTCGGCATGGGAATTATAATTGCCGGTTTGGCAATGTAGGATAATTCGGTTAAGGTGCCCATTCCGGCGCGTGAAATAATAATATCCGCTGCGGCAAACGCCTTGATTAAACCGAAAGCATCTAAAAATTCAAAAAATTTATAACCGGAATTTTTTTCCATTATTTCTTCCATTTTTTTGTTTGACTTGCCTTTGCCTGTTATATGCAAAATCTGGCAAAATTTTGTCAAACTGCTTATATTTTCCAAAATAAAATCATTAATCGCTCCCGCTCCTGTTCCACCGCCGATAACGAGCAAAATCGGTTTATCTGTCCGCATGCCGATTTTTTGCGCTGCCTCGCGCTTACTGATTTTATTTTCAATAAATTCCTTGCGAATCAAATTGCCTGTTAAAACCGCCTTTTTCCCAAAATCCGCCAAAGACTTTTTAAAAATTACTGAAATTGTTTTTGCGAACGGAGCCATTAATTTATTAGCCAGCCCCGGACGCGCGTCAAGCTGATGGATCAAAACCGGAACGCGTAAAAACCATGCCGCCCACGCAAGCGGCACGCTCACAAATGAACCCGCGCTAATAATTAAATTTGGTTTTTCTTTTAAAATAATATAACAAGACTGCCAAAAACCAAGATAAATTTGAAAAAAATCCAAAAAATTTTGCAATGACAAATAACGCCTTAATTTACCCGCCGGTATAGACATAAACCGAATTCCAGACGAGTTAACCAACTGCCTTTCCTGCCCGTCTTTAGTCCCAATCCAAAGAAATTCAATTTCAGTATGCCTTTCAAACTTTCCGCGCTTCAACAAATCAACCATTGCCAAAAGCGGCGTAACCGACCCGCCGGTACCGCCCCCACTTAATATTATTTTGACCTTTTTATTAATCATTCTTAATTCGCTTGTACTCGCTTGACGGGTGTAATTTTTAATTTTTAATTGAACGCCGAGTCTGCTTGCTAATATTCACCAATATCCCAATCGCGGCCAATGTCGCCAATATAGCGGATCCGCCATACGAAATCAACGGCAAAGGCACGCCGGTCATTGGCAAAACATTAATAATCCCGCCAATATTTATTATTGCTTGAATTACAATCCAACTCACAATGCCAATAGCTAAAATTCTGCCAAAATCATCCGGTGCTTTTTTCGCAATTAAAAAACCGCGGTAAAATAAAAAAGAAAAAGCGGCTATTAACAAAATACTGAAAATCATGCCGGTTTCTTCGGCGATAATCGCGAATATGGAATCGCCGCTAACCTCCGGCAGGTACATATATTTTTGGCGGCTCGCGCCTAAACCGCGTCCTGTTATTCCGCCGGAACCAACCGCAATCAAAGATTGATTGACTTGATAACAAACGCCTTTTTTATCATAACTCGGATCAAGCAAACATTTAAAACGATCATGCTGATAGTCCTTAATTTGAACCATTAAAGCAAAAGCCAGCAAGCCGAAAACTCCTATTATAATAATATGCTTAACTTTCCCGCCGCCGACAAAATATACAATTAAAGATGTTATCGCTATAATTGAAAGAGTTCCGATATCCGGCTGTAAAATCATTAAAAAAGCAATCAGCCCAAGCACAGCCACAAAAGAGCCGATGCCTTGCGAAATATCGCCTAAATTCTTTTTTCTTGTTTCCAGCCAAGCCGCCAAATACAAAAGAAATGACAATTTTACAAATTCCGCCGGCTGCAATGAAAAGCCAAAAACATTAATCCAGCTCCTGGCCTTTCCATAGTGTCTGCTAAGACCGGGAATAAATACCAATAACAGCAGAACGACCGAGCCGACTAAAAACCAAAACGCGTATTTGCGCCAAATGTGATAATCAACGCGCGAGAAAAAAATAAAAGCAACAATCCCAAAACCCAAGCCGACTAATTGATGCTTAAAATAATAATAAACATCCGCGAAATTAGAATAAGCCATTATAGCGGAAGCGCTAGACAGGCTTATAAGGCCAAAAAGCAAGATAATTCCAACAACAATTATTAACGCGTTATCCGGTTCATGATAACCGACTCTTTGACCTAAAATTTTTTTTACTTTTTTCTTTAAAACCACCTCATGTGTAACCGAGACTAAGTCGCTACCCCGCCTCTCGCGAGAGGCGGGGTAGCGACTTAGTCTCTTTAATAATTATAAAGTCTTATCCAATAAAAATATAATCAAACCGACAACGGAAAAAACTCCTGATAAAAGCCAAAAGCGCATTACGATTTTCGGTTCCGGCCAGCCCTTGGCCTCAAGGTGATGATGAATTGGCGCTGACAAAAAAACTTTTTTACCGTCGCGAAATTTCTTGGATAAAATCTGAACAATAGTAGACAAAGCTTCTATCACAAAAATTAACCCTAAAAACGGCAATATAAAAACCGTATTAGTGTATAAAGCCACTAAAGCCAATGTTACTCCCAAAGATATTGAACCGGTATCACCCATAATAAAACGCGCGGGATTAATATTAAACCAAAGAAAAGCCAATAAAGCACCGGTAATCACGCCGCAAAAAACAGCTAAGTCGTATTTGCCTGTCGCAAAAGCGATTACCGCGTATGAAGCAAAAGCGCTCAAAAGCGTGCCGCCCGCCAAACCGTCCAAACCATCGGTTTGATTTACGGAAAAAGCCGTTCCAACCACAACTGCGATAAAAAATGGGATATACCATAAATTCAGTTGCACAAAACCGACAAAAGGAATATGAATAAGGCTCCAATCCAACTTAAAATAAAACCACCACGCTCCAACAAGGGCAATAAAGGTATATATTAATAATTTATTCATAAATTTTATACCTCTTTTTTTATACCCCATTTTTTTAACATCAAGATAATCGTCAGCCAGTCCTACAAGAGCGGAAGCCACTAAACAGCCAAGCGGCAATAAAGTTTGCGCGCGCGATAAAAAATTCAATTGCTTGAATATTTCCCATGGCAAAAACTTTGCTAAATAAAAAAAGGCTAAACTAAATATTAAAACCGTTCCCCATATTAACAATCCCCCCATTGTCGGCGTGCCTGCCTTGTGGGCGTGTAATTTTGTAAAAAACGGAGTTGAACCGTCATCCCTGATTTGTTTGCCGATTTTATATTTATACAAAAAATAAGTTAAAAGCGGAGTCCACGCAATCGTAAAAACAAAAGCCAAGGCCGTAAAAAATAAAATTTTTATAATATAAAAATCTTCCATAAATATTTTATCTAAAATTTATTAAATACACCGATAAAATCGCGGCTAGCAAAACAATATTGGACAGCATAGCCGCGAGCAGTAATATGTGCGAAAGCAAAATAAAGTCCTTATTTTGGCTTAAAATTAAAACTATTATAAAATTAAATAAAATAATTATCAATCCTAAAAGCGGAATTATAAATATTTGTCTGGCGTCCCCATAAAAATCTATGCCAAAATCAACCGTGTAATGCAAGGCAATCTGCTCCACGCCTGTTGCCGTTTTAATGTACCCGGCAAATAGCCAAATTAAAATATTAATAAAAATCAAAAAAGCCAAATAAATTTTAACATAAAAAAAAGCAAAAACGCAAGAAAACGCGTTTGCTGAATTTTTTTGAAAAATATAAAAAATATTAAATAATTTCAGGCTATTCATTGCTTAAAAAATACATATTTAATATTCTTACTTTAGCATATTATTAATAAAAATTAAAGTGAATTTATTGATATCTATTTTTTAATAAATATAATTATATTAACCGGGCGGTTAAATAACCAACCCCGAAAGGCCCTTCATAGCTTAGAAGCCTGAAATTGTATTTGCTTTTTAATATTCCCAAAAGAATAATAAAAGAGCGTAAGCCGCATTCTCCCGCTTCTCCAACAAATTCCCGGTCAAGATTTAAAATTTCTTCAACCTTTATCTGTCCCAAAAGTTCAATAATTTTCTTATCAAAAATTTTTCCTTGAGGAGAATATCCTGCCGGAGCGCCGGGGACAAGCCGATGCGATAAATCACCGCTGGCAATTATGGCTATTCTTTGCGGGTCGGGCGCGCAGATATTTCCAATAATTTTTCCGTAATCATAATGAACTTGAAAATCCATAAAAGAAAAAGAAAGATGGATAAGCTCGGCCTTAATATTTTTAGCCAAATAATAAAGAGGAACTAAGGCGCCGTGGTCAAGAAAACCGGCATAAAAATGAGCATCAATTCCCGCTTTCAGGCTGGCATTGAGGATTTTTTCCGCCAGCGCCAAGTCATTTTCAAATTTAAAAGTTTTTTCCAAGCCAAAATCCAGCAAGCTTCCTTCAAGGATTTTTGCCGAGTTTATTCCAAAAGACCATGGCTCAAACGGCGCGTGAGGAGAAATAATCAAAATAACATCCGGATTTGCTTTTTCCAAATTCTCCCTAAGCTTTTCCATGGCTTCAATTGTTTGGGAAACTAATTCCAAATCATGTTTTTTCCCGATTCCGGGAACAATAACGGGAGGATGCGGAGCAATCGCGGCAAAACATATCATATAATTTTTTTAATATTTTTATAACTTTTTAATAAAATTTTATAATGTTCTCACCGCACTTAGGACAATTTCCTTTTTTATCCTGTCTGCTTATATAATAATTATCTCTCTTAATAATTATATTACCGCACTTGGGGCAATAAGTATTTTCCATGCCGCTTCCCGGAACATTTCCCCCATAAACATATTTAAGCCCTTCTTCTTCGCCTATTTGGCAGGCATTTTTAATTGTCTTAATCGGCGTATCAGGAATATTCTGAAGCTTCCATGAAATTTCTCCTGAAAAAGCGCTTATATGCCACGGCACAAAATCACCTAATTCATTTTTTATAAATCCGGCAATTTGGCGCAGCATTTCCTCATTATCAGAAAGAGTTGGTATGACAAGGGTTGTTGTTTCCAGCCATATTTTTTCCCTTGCTAATCTTTTGCAATTATTCAAAATTGGCTGAACTCCGGCCCCGCAGTTGGATTTATAAAAATCATCGTTAAAGGATTTAATATCAATATTAATCGCGTCAAGATAAGGGATTATTTCATCCAGCGTTTTATCTGACATAAATCCATTAGAAACCCAGACATTTTTCAATCCTTTTTCTTTTGCCAGCTTCATTGTGTCAAGAGCATATTCCATAAAGACAGTCGGCTCCGTGTAGGTATAGGCGATGCTTTGGCACTGATTTTTTAATGCTTCTTCAACTATTTTCTTGGGAGAGAGAAAATAACCCCAATTTAATTTACCGTATTCTCCAACACGGCCTTTAAGTCCGAACATTTGAGAAATATCGTAATTTTGGCAATTTTTACAGCGGAAATTACAGCCGATTGCCGCGAATGAATACGCGAACGATCCCGGCAAAAAATGAAAAAACGGTTTTTTTTCAATTGGATCAACATGCGCTGCCGTTGCTTTTCCATATGCCAATAAATAAAGTTTCCCGCCTATATTTTGGCGTATCCCGCATATTCCCACTCTTCCTTCTTTGATTTCGCAAAAATGATTGCATGTTTGGCATTGAAGAGTTTGAGAGTCTATTTTTTTGTAATTAAGGCATTCTTCCATATATTAATATTAAATCAAAATAATATTAATAATTTATTAAAAAAACTCCTACAACTTGCCCAAATCCAAATAATCATCAACTTTAATTTCATCCGTAAATTCCGTCATATGGCTGATTAAAATCATTTTCTAATTTTAATACAAACGGAATGGTCTTTTCCTAAAATAATTTTTCTTTATTCTAAAAATATCACAAATATTAAAATAAGGCAATTATTTTGTAAATTAATACATCCTTAATATCTTTATGCTAAGTTTTAAATTTATTGCATGTAACTCCGGCAAGAACTTTAACGGTATTAATTATTACGCTTAAAAGACTAAAGGTCGAAGCTTAAATAATTAATAATTAATAATTTCCAATTTCCTTGCCTTATTCCAAATGTTCTCTATTTAACAACACGCGCAAAAAAAATAAAGGGAGGGATTTTGAAAAACCAACAATATGAAAAAACCTAAAATTTTTCTTGTCTTTACCATTATTATCGGTATGGGCATGGTTTTCTCTAATGCTGTTAGCGTATCGCGAGCTAACGGACAAATTGAACCGCCTTCAGTGGAGGGCGAGTTGCCTCCGGGCGGATCCATGGTAGTAAAAAAACAAATAACCACGCCTGAAGTTCCTACTGTTGTGGATATTTGTCTGCTTGAAGATGAAACCGGCTCATTTTGGGATGATATTGACAATCTGCAGGGTACTACATCCAGTGATATTTATGATGCTATTACAGCGGAAAGTCCGGATGCTCAATTCGCTGTTGCCGGTTTTCGTGATTATGAACCGCCTTACGGCTCTCCAGGCGATCATGTTTATCGTTTGTTAAGCACCATGAGTCCTGATAAAGATGCATGGATGAACGGCGTTAACGCGTTAACCGCGGCCGGCGGCGGAGATTGGCCGGAAGCCCAGTACGACGCTATTGTTGCCGCGACAGGACCTGGAGATGGTACGCCTGACTGCGGATGGCGCGATCCAGCTATCACACCAGGTGTTCAGCGCGTCCTTGTAGTAGCTACTGACGCGACATTTCACTTGCCCGGCGTTGGCAAGCCGCATGTCAATAACGCAACCTCAACAATCGCCGCACTTCAAGCTCAGAACATCGTTGTAATCGGCCTTAAGGCAACAGGTACTGATTCGGAGCTTGATGTACTGGCTGCCGCTACCAGAGGCTCTGTACAGCCCTTAAGTCCGGACGGCGCCAATATCGCCGAGGCAATCTTAAACGGACTTAAAGAAGTAACCACTGACGTGTGGTGGAATATTAAGGAAGGCGACTGCGACGAAGGCCTTTCAGTGACGCTTGATCCAATTGTCCACAAAGACGTTCTCGGAGGCGCTACTGTTGACTTTACTGAAACAATTGCCGTAGACGATGATCCGGAACTTCAAGGTAAAACTCTGGAATGCATCGTCACATTTATCGCCAATAGCTACCCTGAAGAAGGAAAACCGATTGGGCGCCAAAAAATTTCAATCTACGTGCCAGACACCACTCCGCCGGAGGCAAGCTGTGTTGAAACGGTTAATCCGCACGGCAAAAAAATCCCGCCAGCCGGAAGCACTACTCTGCCGGGATCCAAAGGAGGAAAAAATGAAGATGGATTCTATGAACTGTTGGCCGTTGACAATGTTAACGAAACACTTGAAATTTTTGTAACTGATAAATATGGAGCCGGTCCGTTCGGGCCTTTCGCGCCTGGCGATAAGGTTAAAATCACGGAAAGTCCGGGAGCAACGCCAAAGTTAAAGCCCATGGGAAGCGCCAAAGGACAAGCCGGAGCCATTTCCGCCCACATAATGCTGAATAGCGATGCTATAATTTACGCAATTGACACTAGCGGTAACGAGAGTGATAATGTTAGCTGTTTTGTGCCGCCACCGCCAAAATAATCGGTTAAATGCCTAAATTGGCAGAAAAAACAACTAAACCCCGGGGTTCCCGGGGTTTTGTATCGTTATTTACACTTTTTTTTATTAGCCTTTTCCTCAAGCATAACTCGCTTGATTTCAAGCCGCTTTGCGGTTTTGTGGGAATGTGTTTTTTTCTTCTTCCCAACCCCGGTACTTCTTTTTGCCATATAAATATTTTAGTATTCACGCATAAATTAAATAATATTTGTACTATTATTATATATTAATCGTATTCTTTGCTTATGTCAATACTATTAAAATACTATTTAAAAACTGCCCAATTGACTTTAAGATGAGTTTAATGTAATGTAAGTTTAATAATATTTAAACAAAAAAACTAAGGGGGTGCGATCATTTCATAAATATCAAAAAATGTGTTCTATTTTTCTATATCAAACCAAGATTATATCACGCCAAAACATACAACCATTAAATAAAAAGGAGAATTGCTATGATACAAAACGTTTCCGTAAGCAACCCAAGCACTATCTTTAACCTCATCTTAAACGGACATGACTTGACTGAGTTTACTGACGTCAAACTCAAAACCAAAGAAAGTATTAAAGACCTGCGGACGACCAGCACCACCTTGGCAATTACCCTTAATGGCCAAGATGAAATTTCGATTACACGATTTTTAATTAAACCTGCAACCCGCGATTGGAGCAAACTGCACCCGGAAGTGGCTAAAGTCTGTCAAAAATTAGAAAAACTAAACAAAAAAGCCGTTTGCCTAATCAGAGAATCAGAGGAGATAGAAAAAAAAATTGAGGTGTTAGACGCGCAGAATGGAAATGAAAAAGACATGGATGATAAGCGCATTATTGATTTATTGGATATGAATCAAATTTTCGCGGCAAAAGAAGATGAATTTTTTGAAATTGAAGAAACAATTAATCAATTGCGAGAAATCCTTTTCTGCGTACTTCAAGAATACAATTCGGAAATTTACAACAAACTCTATCAAATTTATTTGAGAGAGGACGGGCCGCTTGAGCTTTGGGTTTCCGAACTGATACAAGAAAAAATAAAAAAAATTCCAATAGAGCTTGCCAATCTATTCAAACAGACAATTATTTCCATGGGGAATGGGAATGGGAATGGAAATAATAAATAGAAAGGCGATATTTATAAAAAATATTAGCAAAAAGCCTTTTCGCGCGCGAAAAGGCTTTTTTCTTTGCTAATTCAAAATCATAGAAGTTTATATATGGAACTTGTTTATGTAAAAAATGAAAACTACCAAGGTCATATTTGGAAAAATCATCTATTACTTCGGCAATGTGATATGTAAAAGCGCATATCGAGCCTTCTCGGACTTGGTTTGCCTATCAAAATTCTCTTTTAGAGGGCGCTCGTTTATCAGCTATTATTTCGGAATTGCCGATAAGCAAGCAAACAGCCGGTTTGCTTATTAATATGCTATTACGTCTGGATAAAAAATTATGTACGGGCGGAGTACGTACATTTGTACGTACATTTTTTAATTTATGCTAACCTTTTTGTCCATTTTTATTCCGCAAAAATTAACATAGCCCGTTCTTGCCGCTCTGACCATTATAATTGCGCGGACTTTAAAACGCGCCGTAAGGCGCGTGATATGTATGATTGTTGTATGCAAAAAGTCGGTTATGATGTTCATAATTTGGATGACGATTCTGATGGGGTTGCTTGTGAATTTTAGCTTTTATTACACAACTTTTTAGTTGTTTATCTATTATTAAAATTGTGATATAATAATGCTTACAACAGTGTAATAAAATTTTAAAATTGCCAAAGTCTTGGAAATTGGTATTGATGATTTAATAAAATAAAATGCTATGAATAAAAATAATGATAAAATAACAATTCAAATTAAATGCTCGTCTGAAACCTGCAACAAATTAAGAGATGACGGATTATTTTTTGATTCAATTGCAGAGGCATTGGATATTAATAGGGATGATATTATTGAGATTGAAGATGATTTAATAAAATAAAGTATGCCAAAGATAAAAGACATTCCACAAGTTGATAGGCCTAGGGAAAAATTTTTGCAAAAAGGTCCTGACTCGCTTTCCAAAAGTGATTTATTAGCTATCCTGCTAGGAAGCGGCATAAAAGGTAAAAATGTACAAAAACTTTCTCAGCAGATAATAAAAAAATTTGGTAATAATTTTCTAAATATTTCCATTGATGATCTTCTAAAAATTTCCGGTATTGGACAAGCCAAGGCTTTGCAAATAATTTCAGCTATTTCGTTAGTAAAAAGATTTTATGAAGATAAAGAAAGTAATGAAATAATAATAAAAAACTCAAAAAATATTTTATCATTAACTTATGATTTAAGGGACAAAAAAAAGGAGTATTTGGTATGCTTATATTTAAATGCCAGAAATATTTTAATTAAAAAGGAAATAATAAGTGTCGGTCTTTTGGATAAGAGTTTATTGCACCCAAGAGAAATTTTTCAACCAGCCGTTGAATTAAATGCTGCGTGTATTATTCTAGTACATAATCATCCTTCAGGAAATCCAAATCCGAGTGAAAAAGATATCAAAATTGTTAAAAGAATAACAGGCGCTAGTGATTTAATGGGCATTCCTGTTATAGACTTTATAATTACAGCCAGCAAGGGTAGTTATAGTTTTTATAATAAATTAAAAGGTCAAAGCGCAAACGTTGACTATGTAGCAGATGGTGTACAAGGAACTTTATTTGATTTAATGGAAGCGGAAAAACCAACTTATGAAGTAAACGCTGAAAAAATTCAAGAAACATATTTTTATATACCACCAGTTAAAAAAAATTATATTCAATTACAAAATCGTAGATATATTGGCAGTAAATATAAATTAATTGAGTGGATTTTTTCCATTCTTGAAAAAGAGTGCAGCGGTGATTCGTTTGTTGATGTATTCGCGGGAACAGGCGTTGTCTCTGCTGTCGCAGCAAAACATTTTAAAAAAATAATATTGAATGATTTTTTATTTTCCAATTATGCCATTTATCAAGCCTTTTTTGGGAACGGTGAATGGAACAAAGAAAAAATTGAAAATATAATCAAAGACTATAATAGTATTGAAAGAGAAAATCTAAGTGATAATTATTTTTCTAAAAATTTTGGCGGAAAATATTTTAGTCAAAATTCATCAAAAATTATTGGTACCATTAGAAATAATATTGAAGATAACAAAGATAATTTGACAACCAAGGAATATTACATGCTTATTTCGTCATTACTATATTCAATTGACAAAATTGCAAATACTGTTGGACACTATGATGCGTATTTTAAAAAGGATTTTATTGATGATAAATTCTTTATGCGACCAATAGATCCAATTAGTGTAAAAAATATTTCTATTTATAGAGAAGATACAAATCAACTTGCCAAAAAAATTAACGCAGATATTGTTTATATAGACCCACCATATAATTCAAGACAATACAGCCGTTTTTATCATGTTTTAGAAACTTTGACGAAATGGGATAAACCAAGCCTATATGGAGTAGCCTTAAAGCCAGAGCCTGAAAATATGAGCGATTATTGTCGAGTTCAAGCTAAAGACAAATTTAATAAATTAGTTCAAGACCTTAATGTAAAATATCTTGTGGTTTCATATAATAATACTTACGAATCAAAAAGTAATTCATCAAAAAATAAAATTACACTTCAGGAGATTAAAGACATATTAGCAAAAAAAGGCAAAACGAAAATTTTTGAAAAAAAATATAGACATTTTAACGCTGGCAACACAAATTTTAACAATCATAAAGAATATTTATTTGTAACCAAGGTTTAACATGAATAAAAAAATAAAAAGATCACCTTTATTTTATGTCGGAGATAAATATAAGCTGATGAAACAGCTAATTGATTTGTTTCCAAATAAAATAAATAATTTTTATGAACCTTTTACTGGCGGAGGAACAGTTTTTTTAAATATAAACGCAAATAAATATTATTTGAATGATATTGATAAAAATCTTGTTAACATTCATAACTTCTTAATCAAGAGCGCTAAAAATCCTAATAAATTTTTTCGAGATGTTGAAAAAATAATTTACAAATACAATTTATCAAGATCATATAAAAAAAATATAATTCCGGCCACTCTAAGAAAAGAGTGGGTTAAAACTTATTTTGCCAAATTCAACAAAGAAGGCTATGAAAAACTCAGAGTACAGGTCAACAAGAACAAACAAAACAATCCGTTAATTTTGTATATTTTGCTTATTTACGGTTTTAACAGAATGCTTAGATTTAATGGAGGTGGCAAATTTAATCTGCCAGTTGGTAACGTGGATTTTAACAAAAATGTTGTCAACGCTTTAAATAATTATTTTGATTTTGTTTTTGATAAAAAAATATATTTAAGCACAAAAGATTTTCGGACGTTTTTCTCTAGAAAAAAAATTACAAAGAATGATTTTATCTACTTAGATCCGCCATACCTAATTGCTGCAAGTGAATACAACAAACTTTGGGATAAAAAATCAGAAGCTGATTTATTAGATTTAGCCGATTCATTAAATAAACAAGGGGTAAAATTCGCGCTCTCAAATGTAACACACTATAACGGAGATAGAAACGAATTATTAATTAAATGGATGAAAAAATATAAAGCACATAAAATAATAAGTAATTATATTAGCTATCATAATAACAAGAAAAAAAAGATAAAGGAGGTTTTGATTACTAATTATTAATATTCATATGACGACAAAAAGAAAACCTACTTATAAACAAATGGCTTTTGAAACTGCTGTTAGAAATCCTGAAAGATATTTAGGAATTTTAAAGGCTTTAAAAAAATATGAAGGTAAAATTTTAGACAAGAAACGTTTACTGGAGATTGTCAGCAATCTATATTTAATCGGAGAATTCAAGAGTGACGGAATAGTTATTACAGAAACTTCGACCGTAGCTAATATTAAAAATAAAGTTATTAAAGTAAATAGTACGCGAAGAGCAGACGGCGGCTTTCCTGCTGGATACACTTCAAGATTCTGGACGTACATGCGAACCATGTCAGAATTAGGAATGGTTTATGCGCAATATAATGAAGAATTTAAATTTTCAAAAATTGCTAAAATGCTAATTGAGGAAAAAATTGATGAACAAGAGGCTTTTTCAATTCAGGCAATGAAATCAAATCGTAAATCTCCTTATAGAAATATAAAAAATGATTATAATTTTTTCAAATTTATCCTTGAAGTCCTTTTTACTTTGCGTAAAAAAAATAAATCTTTAAGCTATGAGCAATTTATTGTGTCCATGTTCAGTTGCGATGGTGATGTTAGGGAATTTTTAAATATTATAAAAAATAATAAATTCAAAGACGCTAACGCTGCAGAAAATTTTGTGAGAAAAAATTATGGCGCTACAAATAAAACAGAAACCATAGTTAGGGATTATCCAGATGTTGTAAGACGAGTTTTAATTATTTCCGGGTTTGTGACAATTCGTTATGACGGAATTAAATTAATGCAAATTAATGAAAATAAATTAGACTACATTAAAAAAATATTATCCGTTGAGTTCTCATTGGACTCAACAGAAAAGGAAGACGCAAAAAAATATTTTAACAAATTAGATAGCACCAACGATGAATATTTGGCGATTGTAGAAAAATATCGTGAAGTTGATCGAATAGACGGTGAAGAATACGCAAACAAAGTATTCAATATTATAAATACTTACAAAATAAATGAAAAAATAATTTGTCAAAGCATAAATTTAATTGATTCGAAAAAGGAAATCATTGAAGAATTTCAGGAAATACCTAAACCATTAAAATTAGAATTTTATATTACTATACTGGTGGCGCTTAAATACGGCAAAGAGTTTGCAATACGACCCAATTATAAAGCCGACCACATAGGCAAACCTTATTCTCACGCGCCAGGCAATATAGGTGATATTGAAATTTATTCTCTAAAATTGTATTGGCTAATTGAAGTTACATTAATAAGAAATAAATCCCAGCAATTAAATAATGAAACAACTTCCGTGATTAGGCATCTAAGTTCAGGCGAGGAATTTATTGATCATGCAAAAAAATATTTATCTTTTATCGCTCCGGTAATTCATGAAGACACAAAAAAGTTTTATGATTTTTCTGTCGTGGAAAGCAAAACTGAAAAAAATGAGATAAACATCAAGCCTTACAACATAGAAGATTTTGTTGACATAACTCTTAAAAAAGAAAATTTTGTTGATATGGAACAATATACAAGCAAGGTGTTTGAAAAATTTAGATCAAAATTAAATTAATGAGGAATTTAAAATCATGTATTGCAAGCAATAATTTGGAAAAAATTGATATTAATTAATAAATATAAAAATTAGCTAACAATTTATTTTAAAAAGACGGAGATAATTTTTATACTTAACAAAACATATGAGTGTAATACAAATAGATTCAACAATATTTAACCATGATGCACAAAGTTCTGGTTTTTCTCCAGATACCCACGTAGATTTATGTATCGATTTTAAAAAATTGATTTCTCAAAAAGGCGGGAATTATATATTAGAAGGAATAAGAGGAACGGGAAAAACGCACATATTAAAAATGATAATCACAGAAGCATCAAATAATTTAAACAAAACTAGGATTATCCCCGCATATGTTACTGTCGCAAGTGCGCCGCAATTAACTAAAAAGGATCCTAAATATTTTAGAGTTTTTTTATATATCAGTGTTATCAAATATGTAATGAAATTTATTAATGATAATAAAGAAAAATTTATAAACGAAACGGAAGCTGGAATGGTTAAAAAATTAGTAAATTTATTTGGAATAAGCGAAGAAGCTACTCTTGAAAAAAATATAAAAAAAATATTGTTACTTGCAAATAATATCATAAGCGATTTGTATGACAACCCAGATAAAATTATAACAAGGGTATGCAAAAAATTTAATTCTGAAGGCGGCGTTGGAATAGATATGCCGCCCCTATCTGCAACAGCGAAAATGGAAAATGTTTCTGAGGATGAAAAAATTAAAGAATACACGACTCAAAAACTATCTGATATCTACGGAATTGATATCCTAATATCATTTCTAAAAACTGTAAAAAAATTACTTAACTTAAATTATATTTACATACTATTGGATGAGTGTTCAGAATCAACAAAAAAAATGCAAATCGAAATTTTTCGACTCTGCAAACAAATAAGGGGGTCTGCAAGTGGAGGTAAGGACTTATGTAATCCTGACATTGTATTTATTGCTGCTGTTTATCCTCCACATAGCACGTATTATCCCGCAACAACTCGAGGGGATGATTTTAATTTTCAGCCTGGCCATGATTGTACATTGGAATATTTAGAATTAGATGAGTTAAACGATGAATACGAGCCATTTTTTAAACAATTAATTGAAAATAGATTGACAAAAAACACAAAGACTCAAAAATCAATTAGCGAAGTATTTGAAAATGAAAATTTAATAACAATTGCTGCTTATTGCTCCGGAGGTGTGCCAAGACGATTTCTTGAAATATTAAAACAAGCCTACACACAATTAATCAGAGATTTTGAAAAGAAAAAAACTGAAACTCCAAAAAAAATTGATATAAACTATATAATTTCAGCAGTAGCGCAAGTTATAGAAGGACCATCTTTATTAATCGACAGCACATTAACCGATCAAGATAACATAATATTGGAAAAAATAATAAAAAAATTTGCTCGGAGAAATAAGGGTATTGAAACTAAAAATAGCGGACTTGATACAGATAAAAAAACACCTATTACAATATATTTTACTACTGCGGCTAGAAGCGCAGGTGAAATAGCAAATTTAATTTCCGTCGGTATTATCCATGATAAAAAAAGAACAAGATCCAGAAAAACTAGTTTAGCCAACTGGAAAGGGTCAGGAATTTTGTGCTCGCTTGATTTTGGGGTTGCCCTACACAGAGGTATTATTCCAAAAGTACCTTCAAGGTTATTAGAAGTGTGTAATTCCGATATTCATAAAGCCGCATACAGGGGATTTACATATGTTTTAGATATCGCCCTAGAAGAAGAGTCGTTAGATTTAGAATATGAAGAAACGAAAGACAATATTCAAGAACTTGAAGAAAGGATGCGCTATATTGAAGGTTTATTTCTTAAAAAAGAATTACCAGAATCTCATTACACAATAATTTCAAAAAGAACGGAAAATATGCTTGAAACACAGAGAAAGAAGATAGAAAAAATTAATAAAAAACTAGAAAAAAAGCATAAGCAGACAACCATGGAATTATAAATTTATGCCAAAATCAATAATCTACGTCCGCGTATCATCCAAAGAACAAAAACAAGAGGGATACTCAATCCCCGCTCAAAGAAAATTGCTTGCCGATTATGCCAAAGCAAATGATTTTGAAGTGGTCAAAGAATTTGAGGACGACGAAACTGCTGAAAGCGCCGGACGGACAGGATTTAGCCGGATGATTGAATATATAAAGTTAGCTTTAAACGCAAAATTAACAAAATTGAAGATTGCGGCCTAAATAATTTCTTAACTGCTTATTTAAATATTTCCTGCCTGATCCGCTTTTTAAAAATAATTATATTTGTTATTGTAGCACAAAAAAACACGTCTTTTAAGACGTATTTTTTATATGGCAAGCCTGTGCGTAATTCACGTTCCTTGCCGCGTAAAATGCGCAAGCGCATCACGCGGCTCACTCAAAATGGACTTCGCCATACCTCTTTAAAAGTATTAACGAAATTCACGTAAGTGGTTTATGTGCTATTTATACGGCCTGCCACGAGATGGCGAAGCCATTTTTCGTGGCTCGGGGACAGGGATTCGAACCCCGATACCCAGGACCAGAACCTGATGTCCTACCATTAGACGATCCCCGAATATATTTAACCAACCACTTTGCCGCCAAAAGTTTTTAAAAGATTGTCAATCATTTTGTCGCCTTCGTTTTTGCCGGAAGCATTTGCCTCAACAACAGAATTCTTATCATTGCCGATGTTACCGTCTCCAATCGGCTTATCCGCTATTTCTGAATTATTTTCCGTTTCGGGTGAATTTAAAACATTATTTTCGCTTGCGCCAACCGTTTCCGTTTCTATTGACTCATCCACAATCGCCTCAATCAAAATCGGCTGTTTATACACTTCTAATAACACTTCCTCAATGATATTTTTTATGCTAATATCGCTAATACGGTCTTTATGAAACTTATACTTGAATGCAAGGCATAATTTATTATTTTCAATGCCGCGCGGCTCACAGACGCGAAGAATAAAAGTTAATGAATGGTTATATTTTTTTACATAAACCAAAACCTCGTTCCACTTTGACAAAATTTCCTCTTTGCTAATTTTAACTTTCTCTGTTAATACCTGAGAATGCAAATTTTTCTCAACTTTTTGACTTTCAGCGGCTTCAATATTTTTATTTTTTTGTGAATCTTGCTGATTGGCGCTATCCCCGATATTCTGATGAAGCGCGGTTTGAATGGGAGCCGGCGGCGGCGAAACAGGATTTGCAAATCGCTGATTAAAATTTGTTGATTTTACTTCCTGCTGGCCGCTGCAAATTTCCACAATCGCCATTTCCAAAGGCAATTGAATTATAAAACTGCTTTTTAAATCATTTTTAGCGCTTATCAATTTTTCAATCATCATTATAAGTTGAGGTAATTTAGCGCTCATTCCCGCGTTATTCAATTTCACTTCAATAGACTCCCCCAGTTCAAGCCCCAATTTCTCGGATAAAGCCGGATTAATTTTGCTTAACATTATTTTTCTTAGCAGTTCAATTACATCAGACAAAAATCTTTTTAAATCAACGCCCTCATTAAGCAGATTATTCACTATTGCTATGCCCGAACCGGCATCATTGTTAATCATGGCTTGAATTAAATTTATCGCCTCGTTCAAATCGCTTCTCGGAATAACCAAGTCCGCCTCCTTTTGCGTAATTTTATTGCCGCCAATCACCACCACTTGTCCGAGCAGACTTTCAGCATCGCGCATATGCCCCTCGCTGCGGCGCGCGATAGCTTCCAGTATCTCTTTGCCAATTTCAATCTTTTCATGTTCCGCGATATATTGCAATTTCTTGGCTATATCGGTTACGCTAATGCGCTTAAGGTCAAATCGCTGGCAGCGGGAAATAATCGTTGCCGGAATTTTGTGGACCTCGGTAGTGCATAAAATAAATATTACATTTTGCGGCGGCTCTTCCAAAATTTTTAACAAAGCGTTAAAGGCGGAAATGGAAAGCATGTGCACCTCGTCAATAATAAACACTTTATATTTTGAACGGCTTGGAGCCACCCTGGCGGCGCTGATAATATTATCCCTGACATTGTCCACTCCGGTATGGCTGGCCGCGTCAATTTCTATTATATCCATATTGCGGCCCGCGTTAATCTCATCGCAAATATCGCAATTATCGCAAGGCTCGTGTTCTCCGTCTTTTCTGTTCACGCAATTAACCGCTTTGGAAAAAACGCGCGCGATCGTAGTCTTGCCGATTCCGCGCGGACCGCAAAACAAATAAGCATGCGCGATTTTATTTAATTCAATCTCATGCTCCAAAGTTATTTTTATGTGATTTTGGTTAACTATCTCCTTAAAATTACGCGGGCGATAGCTGCGATATAATGTTACCATGCTCTATATATTACCTATTTTAAAAAAATAAATCAAGTACAAAAAACCTTTTCTTGCTGTTAGCGCGGGTTTTAAGACCAAGGCTAACAGCAAAAAAAGGTTTTTTGATAAATAATTTTAAACGTTTTTTCTTACAATATTTTCAACCGCCGCCCATTTGCTGCCTCCGGTTTTCGGCACTAACACAATAATCTCATCACCGTCTTGCCCTTTATAATATGTTACGCTGGCGGTTAAAACATTCCACCTTTTATCATCAGACACTACGGTAAAGCTGCCGTTTTCTCCTTGCTCCAAATTTCCCATAACCCTTATTCTTTCAATCGGACCGATTTGCTTATAGACAAAAGTGCCTGTCGGGGTAATTGTTAATTTTAAAATATCTCCTTCAATCAATTTGGACTTACTGGCGTAATTGGCAGGAACGCTGTATTGTTTTCCGTCCGGACCGATCATATTTTCTCCGTCAAACACACCCTCAATAATTCTGCCGCCCTCATCCTGGCTTTCGTTATTATCTGAAACATCACTTTTCAAAAATTCACTCATCTGCCCAATGCTTATTCTGCTTTCATCTTCTTCGCTAATTAAACCTGCTAAAAGTTTTGTAATTCTATCACTGTTTTCCTGAATATTTTCTAATAATTTTTTAATTAAAATCGCCTTTGATTTACTTATTATTATCTCGTCTTTTTCCGCGTTTTCCGCGTTTTCATTTTTATCCGCGCCTAAATTATGGTTTAAGTCCAAATCATCAATAAAATCAGTATTTTCATTTTCGTCTAAATCATCATTTAATAAAATATTTGCATCAGTCATAAATTTTGTTTATTTTAATTATTTTTATTTAATTTTAGCTAATTTTTATTTTTTCTTTAAAAAAACAATTTTTATTAAATTCTTAATATCTATATTAAACCATTTCAATGATTTTGTAAATATTTCAGCAAATTTACCCGCCAACGGTTCTTTTTCTGATTTCCGCTTCAATTATGTTTCTATCTTGGCCGAACTTTAAACGGCTTAATGTTTTGATTTTTCCAGCCATGCCTTCGCGCTCAATTCCAGGCAAAGGCCACAGGGTTGCCATTGAAAAAGGGCGGCCTGCCGTATTGTCAATCAATAATTTTACATAAGTAGTATATTTTTCAATATTTATCAAATCAAACTGATTAAACACCGGGCTGAATTCTTTTGATAAAAATTCCGCGTCTTCAGAGCCGATCTTAAACACCATCATCGTGCCGACATTGCCGAAAACAGCATCCTTGATTGACGTATCCTGATTTTTAGCCAATTGCCCCAAATATTGATGCGCGATAATTAAATTTAAATTATATTTGCGGGCTTCTGAAAGAATTGAGCAGATTGAATCAGTGGTAAAATTTTGAAACTCATCAATATACAAATAAAAATCCTTGCGTTTTTCCTCGCTAATATCCGTACGCGATAATGCCGCTATTAAAATTTTTCCCACCAAAATCATACCGAGCAAATATGAATTCATTTCCCCGACTTGCCCCTTGGACAAATCCACTAACAGTATTTTTTGCTTATCCATTACATCCCGAATGCTAAAAGAGCTTTTTTGCTGGCCGATAATCGGCCTCATCGTATCATTGGAAATAAATTGCGTCAATTTTGAAGTAACATACGGCACTACATTGGCCAGGGCCGCGTCGCCGCCGGCTTTTTCAGCCTCTTTTTTCCAAAAATCCACAACAGTAGGGTCGGAACATTTTTTTAATTTCATTTTCCTGAAATCCGCGTCAGCCAATACTTTCGGAATTTCCATCAAAGTTGAGCCCGATGCCGGATCGCTCATAATCAAAAGCATGGCATTGCGCACGTATTGTTCAAAAATCGGTCCGCCGGTTGCCTTTAAATCGTACAATTTATCAAAAATCTTAATCATCTCATTAATTACAAAAGTTTTTTGTTCCGGATACTTAGGATCGTATTCCAATAAATTAAAAGCCAAAGGCCTTTCAGTGTCGGCCGGCGCGAATAAAATTACATCCTCGGCTCTTTCCGGCGGAATACGATTTAAAACATCAGCCACCAAATCGCCGTGAGGATCAAGCAAACATATCCCTTCGCCGTTTAAAATATCCTGAATTGCCATACCGGCGATTAGCTTTGATTTACCGGTACCGGACTTACCGACGACATATGTATGCCGCCTGCGATCCGCTCTTTTAACTCTGACATCAGACACTTCTCCGCGATAAATATTCCGCCCCAAGAGCAATCCTTCTCCGGGGATATTTACAGGCGCTGCCGCATGCCGCGCTGTTAGCCATAAAATATTCGGCGTTTCCGAAGTTTTTAAAGGCAAATGATAAAGGCTTGCCAATTCCTCGGTGTTAAGCAAAAATCCGATACGATCATCAAAGCGGCGATAAATATAATCGCTAATCAATTTTTTCTGTTTTTTAATCTTTATTTTATTGCCAAAACTATTGCCGTATTCATAATAATTATATTGGCTATAAGCGCTGGAAAGATTATCAAGATACAATCGCGCCTGCCCCGCGTTCTTGGCGCTGACAATTACGCGCAAATTTACGTCCAAACCGGCCTTGGAATTTTTTTCTTCAATCCCCTTTAGCATCTCCTCTTCCATCGCGGTCAAGCGCGGCGGCTGTTGGCTTATTTTTTTTTGCTTTTCTTCCGGGCTTTCTGTTTTGGCTGCCTTTATAGCTTCGCTTAAAAAAACAAAAAAAGGATTTTTATTAAAGCTCTTTAAAGCTTCTTTCATTGTTTCACCTTTATGGATGCAAGCCGCGATTTTAGCGGCGCCGGCGTGCCAAGCCGGCTTGGCGCTTCTGACTAAATACTGGATGGATAATCCTTCGTCAACCTCCAATTTTGACATAACATTAATAATTGAATTCATTGGATCAGCCTCCATTTTATTGTATGTCTTTAAGGGGAAAATAAAACTTCTACTTGCTTTTAAAAATCCGGCAACCACGTGGGATTTTGCCGTAAAAATATTATAATCATCCACTTCCTCAATTACGGCTTCGGGGTAATGGGCATGAATCTGCTGTTCTATATAGCGGCCTAATTTTCGCGGAGCAACAGCGTAAAAAACGATTTTCTTTTTACTTGCCGCAATCTCAAATGAAAAATGGTCGCTTCTGCCTTTAAACCAAGCCCAAAAACCCCTTTGCGCGCGCAAACCGCCAATACTGGAAAAAATAGTTTCGCCCTTGGCTATCTCTTCTCTTAGCTGTTGGACAGAATCCTCCCTCTCTTGATTGCCGGGCTTATCTTTTGGCAGGCGGATTAAATAAATAATATGGTCAAAATGCTCATTTTTTGAAATTACTTTTCTAATAATAATTTTTGCGGCAAAAAGAACAAGCAACGCGGACAAAAATAAAAAAATAAAAACAATCAATGAATTAAGAAATATATCGTTGTTTGCCATGTTACTTTGATTAAAAATTAAGAATTAATAATTAATTCTTAATTATTAATTGTTAATTTATTTCCAACAAAGCCGCCCAATATTTATCCGTATTTAAAACATCGGAAATAAGCCATGAATTTTGTTTACTCGCATCTTGCCCGTATTGCCATTTGATTGTAAAATTACTTGGCAAAACAAGCTCGCTTTTAAATTTACTGCCGATTGATCCCGGCTGTTTTTGCGCTAAAAGCGCGTGCGGACATAAATCTTTTTGTTCAGGATTTAAAAATTGATTAAGCTTATTTTGCAAATTATTCTCTTTTTGCGCGATTCGCATTTTAAAAGGCAGAACATATTTCAAACGGATAACAATCGTTTCACCAGGATTAACCATGCACCAATTCGCGAAAACTGTTTTATATTTTTCCTGATAAATTTTCGTGCCCGACTGTTTATCAACCACTCCCCTGCCCTCTGTCGCCGAGATATAAGCGTCCTGTTGCCAATATGCTTCCGGATTATTAAAATACTCCTTGTCAGGCGCGCTAAATCCGCTCGCGGAAAGCAATTTACTGCCTAAAGGCGCGTAAACTCTCAACCAATCAACATTTCTTACCCCAAGTATCGGATCACCGGCGTAACCGGTATGCCTGCGTGTAATTGCTACTGTATTGGTTATGGTACCGTCTTCGGCAACACTGCTTTTGTGCGAAATTTCTTCCTTGATAACTTTATCGGTTTTAGCGCCGGCAATATTGGTATTTATTACCATTAAATAATCCCAATTGCTTTTTTTCATTTCTCCGGACCAGCCATATTCAATAATCTTTTTTTGCAGCGCGCCATCAACAAAATAAAGCATAAAATGCTTTTCATTTAAATTGCTTAAAAATACATCAACTAAACCGAAAAACATATCCTTGTTTAATCCATTTTTTGATTTAAAAACAATCTTCTCCATTAAATCTCCGATTATTTTTTTCGGCTCATGCCGCTTTCTAATTATTTCTTCCGTGCCTCTGACTATATTAGCGCTGCTAGAAACTGTATCATTTTTTTGTTCAAGCAACATGAATTTTTCTTCGCCGATTATATCTTTATATAATTTCGCGTACTTGGCATAATCAGGATGATCTTTTTCTTTTTGTTCTGATATAACTTGCAAAATCTGCCAAACATTTTCAGAGTTAAACACAATACCATACTCTTCCGTCATATCAATTTCTCCGATAGTTTCCAACAATTTTTCCAAAACCGTAGGAGTAAAGCTAATAATGCCGTCAACTGTGGGACCGCCGCTTTTTTCATAAAACCACATTAATTTTGCGGCACTCGTCGGCCAGTCCGGCCACCAATTTGCATCCCAAAAATGCCACTGCGGATCAACCAAATGTAAAGGTTCGGGCGCGATAATCTTTTCATACAAACCGCCTTTAGTGTCATAACTGCCGCCACCCGGCACTTCCATATTTTTTATTTCGCCATTACTGAAATCAACCAAGGCAAAACTGCCGATAAAACCGCCGCTTGCTCTTAGCTCGGCATTATTTTGAAAAACAAAAAGATATCTTTGATCCCGCTCAAAGCCTAAAAATATTCGCGCCAAGTCAATTATGCTTAAAAATTCATTTAAATTCTCATCAATCAAAACAATCTTTTTCTTAATATCATTAAAAAGCGCCTGATATTCTTCGGGGAGCGCTTTCGCGTTAATTTCTTTAATAACCGCGGCAAACTGAGATGTTTTTAAGCTTAAATTTCTGCCGGAATCCTGAAAATTGTCAAAAATCTTTTTCACGCTTGCCTCAGGCTCATTAAATACGTTTAAAGCGCGGCTTAATTCAGCGCAAATTTCCGCGCTTAAACTGCCTGCCTCTAAAAATAAATCCGCTTCTTTTGCCAGTTTTAATTCTTTATTTGGAATAATCGCGCCCATTGTATCTAAAAAAACACTTATTTCATCAAGTTCGCTTTTAGCTTCTAAAAAATTACGGCTTGCTTCGGTAAAACCGCTATCCGCTTTTTCAAACTCTCGCTCAATAGCGTAGCTTGAAGCGGATTTAATATCCTCAACCGCGTTAGCTGAAATTCCAAAAACCCTGTCTTTTAAATTGCTTATTCCACTGTAAAAAATTAAAGCTTTAAAAGGCAGGGTTAAAACAATTAAAATTAACAAAAAGGCTAAAAAGGGCTTAAAATTTAGATGTCCAAACCTTTTTGGAATAAAATAGCCGGCTTTACGTGGCTTAAAAATATTAGATATTCTACTCTTAGGCTTTTTGCTATGCTTGAAAATTCTCTCAATATTAATATCAACGGTTTTTATTTTTTGTTTTTTGTTTTTCTTAAAACCGGCAACAGCGGAAAATATTTTCTTAAAAAAGAAAAAAATAAAACGCGCTATAAACAAAACTGAAAAACCGGCCGCGTGGCAAACCTTGAAACTTGTTTTAATCGCAATAAAAAATACCTTAAAAAAAGGAAAAAACGCCATGCGCTTAAGATGTCTTCCTTGTCTAAGGTGAAAATTTTTAAAATAATTTAAAATTAAATTTTTGCGTTTTTTATAAGCAAATGTTTTTGGCTTTTTTATTTTTTCTTCAGACTCTGCCGTTTTCTTTTGATTTAATTCTTTATTGCTTTTACAAAATTTATTTTGGCTAAACTCTTTAAATTTGTTTATCTGCTCAAAAAAATTATTAATTGGCTTCTTGCTTTTTTTTAATTCCGTTTCTTCTGCTTTCTGCTTTCTTTGCTTTGCCTTCAAATCCAGCATAAAACGAGACGGCCGCGCGTCTTGATTAAAATTGCCAATATTATTTTTCTTCAAATTTTGCATGGGGTAATTTGAATACTCAAAAAATTATCTACAGCTAATTTTTCGCGGATTAACTTACCTATATTATACCCCAAAATGCTATTTTAACGCAAATTTAATTTTCTTCTACGACCCATCCTCTTTTTCAACTTTTTTAACCAGCCGATATAAGGTAAAATCGCTTGTTATTTGCCTAACTTTTTCTATTCCCAATCCCGCTTCAGCTAAACGCCTGTTATTCAAATAATCAACATCTTTTTCAGGCAATGTGAAATTGTAATAATAAACCGGCAGTAATTCAACCAAATTCGCGTACTCAGCCACCATATTTTTATCATCAAACAAGCCGACAATCACTTTGCGTTCCGGAAAAAGCAATTTATCATGATAAAAAGTTATAATCGCGGAATTATTTTCGGTTAATCTTAAAATCTGTTGACACTCTGTCCTGCTTCCCTTTTGGCGCTGAGCTAAAAATATTAAGCCTTCTTCCGAGCCATACAAAACAAATGACAATGATCCGTAAAAAAATATTATCAGCAAAACAATTCTCAAGCCAACATAATAAAATTTCTTATTAATTTTATAAGAAAATAAATTTAAATTCCCTGCGCTGTTTTTATTTTTTTCTTGATAAAATTTATTAAAAAGCGAAACAATTGCGCGGCTAAAACGCATTACAAACAAACTGGCGAAAGGCATTACTCCCAAATAAATCGGCAGCCAATAGCGCGTATAAGAATTGCCGATCGTGTGCCTGGTCTTATCCGGATTATCATAAAATTCCCAGCTGCCGTAATATATTATTAATATTCCGGAAATTATTAATAAAGAAAAAATATACAGCCAATGCCTTTTTTTGTATTTGCGAAAATTTATAAGAAATGCCAACAAGCCGGCGCAAGACGCCCAAAAAAGCCAAGAAAACATTTTTACAAAATAAATAACAGCCATATCCATGCTTTGGCGCGGATGCAAACCGAAATAAAAAACAACACTCTTGATTTTATTCAATAACTCTCCATATAAAGAAAATTCACCCCTGACCGTTGATCCAACTAAATCAGAACTTGCTTCAACAATCGCGATAATTGACTGATTCATTTCCGAATATCCGCCCAAATAATACGAAGAGTAAAGCGCCTTATTAAAATGCAATGCCGGTAAAATAGCCAATAATAAAAAAACAAGATAAACAAGCAAGCGGCTAAATCCGATTTTTTTAATATTGAACAGCCATAAAAAAATAAGCAAAGGCAAAAGCCATAACAATTCGGAGGAACGGATAATTATGGCAAGGCCCATAAAAACGCCGGCTAATCCCGCAAATAAAAAATCCAAATAATATTTTTTATTTTTTTCATTATTCTTAAAAAAAAATTTTATTTTTTTTGATAATTTAATTTTACTTTTGGATTTGCTTTTTAAATATTTAAGCCGTCCGCGCGCTAAAAGCAAGCAATAATACAAGCTGATAATCAAAAAAACCACAAACAAAACATTGTGGAACATACTTCTGGCGGTAAAATATATGTATGGCGGGAAAACCGCAAGAAGTGAAGCCGAAAACCAAGCATTGCTTTTATTAAAAAGTCTTTTGACCAGCAAATAAAAATAAATAACGCCAAGCGAAGCGAAAAAAGGCGTTAAATATGGAATAACTTTATATCCGAAAATTGAAGCGATTTTTCCATAAACCAATATTATTCCCAAAAAACTAACCGGTTTTAAGGTCCCGTAATCCGAACGAAAACTGCGCGGATGCATTATGTCGTTGGTAAATAAATTATAGTTCTCTTCAATGCTTAATTTATTTTCTTGCGCGTAAAGCTTGGTAAAAATATAGTTCGCTGTTTCATCAGGAGACGCCCATTTTACAAACTCTTGCTTTTTCCCGTTTTCGTCTATAAATTGCTGCGTATAGTAGTTAAAACTGCTTGTGCCAATAAAAAAAACAAGGCTTAAAAAAATAACCGTCAAAAGCTGCCAATTTTTCTTAATTTTTTTTATAGAAAAAAATTTCATTAAAAAATAGTATTAAAAATTATTATTTAATACTAGCAGATATTCTTAAAAAAAACAACCCCGCCCCTCGCGAGGGGCGGGGTTGTTTTTATATTTGAGAACAAAAATTTTTGTTCCCTACTATATTCCATGCGTCAATAAACTCACAACTGCAAACGCGATTGCCAAATAAAGCGCTTTTGAGGCTAAAGGTAAAAGGCTTGCCCAGTCAAACACAACCGCCAAAAGCAATATTGCCACGCCTAAAACTTGCAGATTCATCTTAATTTTACCCCAAATATTCGCCTGTATCTCTTGCCCTTTTCCCTTTCTTGCCCATGCGGCAATAATAATAATTATTTCAATGCCAATTATAATTATCGCGGTCCAAAAATCAACATATCTTAACACAATAATAAAAACCATGCTGCCAATCAAAATTTTATCAGCCAGCGGATCGTACATCTTGCCCCAGTCAGTTATTTGATTTCTTGTTCTTGCCAAAGATCCGTCAATCGCGTCAGTAAAAGCTGTTAACAAAAACGCCCATAAACCAATATAATATTTCTCGGAAATCATTAAAAATATTACTATCGGCGTAGCCATAAGACGAAATATCGTTATATGGTTCGGTTGAACGCGCTTTGGAATTAATTTCAAAATTGTAGCAGCCAACACTTTATCATGAAAAAATATTTTTTCCGCTTTTTGAAAACTTTTATCAAACATTTATTTATTATTAACTTATATTTTCTTTTGTGATGCGTAAGATGAATTAGCAAAATTACGAAAAATATTATATAATTAAAAATATTAAAACAATTAAAAATAATGCCAATTAAATTTGATAAAATCTTAAAATATCTTCTGATTGCCCTCAGTCTTTTTGTTTCTTGGGGAGCAATTATCTATCGCCTATATAAATTAAATATTACCGGCGTAATTATTATTTTAATATTAGCCTTTTTATCATTTATAATTATACTCCGCTTTACAAAAAAATTCAACAAGCAAATAATAATCAAACCAAAAACAAACATTATAAAAACAGAAAAGCGGAAAAAAACTTTTTTTGCGTTTTTCGCCCCGATTATATATCTGCTTTTATTTACAGCGTCCGCTTATATATTGTTTATCTCAAGAACAGCAGAAGCTATTATTTCACCTTGGCAGACAATCCCCTATATTTTTTACGCGCTATACTTTATGCTTACCGCTTGTTTGATGTTTATTATCATCAAAAACAAGCCCTTGGCAAATCTTTTAATAATTTTTCATTACTTCTTAAGTTTTTCAATTGCTTTAATAATATACAAAATCGGTTATGGTTTTGATCCCTTCATCCACCAAGCTACCGAAGAGTTAATCAGTAAAACCGGCGAAGTCAATCCTAAGCCATTTTATTATTTAGGACAATACGCTTTAGTGGTGGTGCTGAATAAAATTACGTTAATTCCAATCGTTTATTTAGATAAAATTTTAGTTCCTTTTTTTGGGGGGATAATTTTACCGGCCGCTATGCTTTCAGTTCTGACAAAATGGCTGGAAAACAAAAAAATTATTCAACTATCAATTCTTTTTTTATTAATATTGCCTTTTTCTTTTTTAATTGTTACTACTCCGCAAAATTTAGCTTACGTCTTTTTAATTTTAACTCTGGCCTACTCGCTTAAGTGCAAATACGCTCTTGATTATATAAACATCTTTTTATTATCCGCGACCGCTTTTTTTATCCATCCGCTTGCCGGTATTCCCGCTCTGCTTTTCAGCTGTTTAATCATAATTTATAATAACAAGCTAAAAATTAAAAAATTTGGATATTTTATAATTTATTCAAGTCTAGCATTGGCTCTTCCTTTAGCTTTTTTCTTTTTTGAAAAAAATACAAAAAAACCGGCAGACATTTCAACAAGCCAGGAAACTTTTTCTTTTAGCTGCTTAAAATTTTCTCTCCCAGACAAAGAAAATATCATTTTAAATACAGTATATTTTTTCATATTTAATATTAAATATATTTTAATATTTTTTGTTATCAGCGGAATAATTATCGCTCTGAAACACAAAAAAGAATGCCGAATATTAGCACTCTATTTTTTTTCATCCTTAGCGTTATTTTCTTCCTACCTTTTAAGCACAAAACTTTCTTTTGCTTTTCTTATCAACTATGAACAAGCAAATTACAGCAAGCGAATTTTAACTTCGGCCTGCTTTTTTCTGCTACCGTTTATTGTAATCGCTTTTTATCAATTAATAATAAAAATACTCGCGCAAAATAAAGTTATCAAATACTCGCTTCTAGGCTTTTTCTGTCTACTAATATGCGTATCTTTATATTTTTCTTATCCGCGCTATGACCATTACTTTAATTCTCACGGCTATTCAGTTGGCAAAAGCGATTTAAACGCGGTTAAATGGATAGAATATAATACAAAAGAAGATTTTGTTGTTTTAGCTAACCAACAAACCAGCGTTGCCAGCCTTTACAGTTTTGGCTTTAAAAAATATTATCAAAGCGCTGAAGAAGAAATTTTTTATTACCCGATTCCAACCGGCGGCAGTCTTTATCTGTATTATTTAGATATGGTTTACAAAAAGCCAAATAAAAAAACAATGGAAGCCGCCATGGATTTAGTTGGGGTTAACACCGGATATTTTGTTTTAAATAAATACTGGTGGGCTTTTGATAAAATTCTTGCCGAAGCAAAACTTGAAGCCGATTCTTGGCAAAAAATTGACAATGGCGAGGTTTATATTTTTAAATTTATAAAAAATATAATGCCAATCTGCGAATAAACGCGAATGCCGCTAATTGCTAATGTACGAATATATTATATTAGCAATTCGCTAGATTAGCATTTATTCGCAGATTGGCATTATATCTGTTTTTTATGCCGATTCAAATCAACTTCAACAACAACCCTGCCGCCATTTTCACCATCGCTTTGAAACTCAACCTTAACCGCTTGTTTTAAGGGATTATGGCCGACAACAATTCCGCGCTTACCGTCAACATTAACCTTGGCTCCAATGGGCGGCAAATTCTTAACCAATTCCTCATACCCGCGCTGTTCATAAGCCAGACAGCACATCAATCGCCCGCATACTCCGGAGATTCTGTCAGAACCGCGATGGGCGCAACCCTGGATATCCGCCATCTCCGATGTTATTGATTCTAAATTTTTTAAATGCCCGCGGCAACAAAGTCTTTGCCCGCAATGGCCGACATCGCCCATTATTTTCGCTTCATCACGAATGCCGATTTGCTGCAAACGAATGGTTTTGCCAAAATGCCTTGTTAAATCTTTTACTAACTCGCGAAAATCAATCCGGCCATCGGCAATAAAAGCAAAAGTAACGCGAGAACCGTCAAAAGAATAATGAACATCAATAAATTTCATTGGCAAATCATGCCGATCCTTGGTTTTACGGCAAACTTCCAAAGCCTCTTTCTTTTCATCAAAAGACACCATTTTCTCTAAATCACGCAATACCGCCTTTCTTAATATCGGTTTTATAATATTTTTTTCCGTCTGCTCGCCATTTTCATCGGTCTCGCCCGCTTCACTTTCCAAAACATATTCACTATCATCCAAATCGCTAAAACCAACAACATCACCCAGCTCCAAACCTAATTCGGTTTTAACCACCACCTTGTCGCCTTCTTTCAATTCCAAACCATTAAAAGAAAAATTATATTCTTTGTCCCAATCAATAAATTTTACTTTAGCGATTTTCATAAGTTATTCGCTTCGCGAACCCGCGCTACAAATGCGGGACATCCGAATATTAATATTCAAATTCCTTTACGTTAAGCTAATAATCTACAAGCTATAACGAATATATTTTTCTATATTTGCTCCTCCTAAAATTTCTTCAACCTTTTTTTTGTCATCTTTAATATACTCTTGTTTAAGCAAGCAAACCTCTTCATAAAATTTATTAATTTTACCCTCTAAAATCTTGCCAATAATCTGTTCCGGCTTGCCTTCCGCCTTTAATTGCTCTTGATAAATTTCTTTTTCTTTATTTACTTCTTCCTCTTTAACTTCTTCCGGTTTTAAATAGCGCGGATTGGCCGCTGCCGTATGCATAGCCAAATCATAGGCCAAATCATCTTTTCCCGCCCTATCCAATGACAATAAAACGCCGATTCTACCGCCTAAATGCTTGTAGCAGGCAACGGTTGGACCGCTCAAAATATCAAAACGGCTGATGCTGATTTTTTCTCCAATAGTTCCGCTTAAACTATCAACTGCGTCTTTAACGCTTACGCCTTCCATTTCCAAACCAAAAAGTTCATCCAAACCTGTCGGTTTCTTGTCTTTAATAATTTGAAAAACTTTATTGGTAAAATCCTGAAATTTTTCATTGCGGACGACAAAATCAGTTTCAGCGTTTATTTCTAAAATATAACCTTCGTTTTTTTCATCATTAACCGCTGTCTTAATAATTCCTTCGCCCGCTTCCCTTTCTCCGCGCTTAGCCGCTTTGGCAATGCCTTTTTTCCGCAAAATTTCCGTTGCTTTTTCAATATCGCCATTAGCCTCATCCAAGGCTTTTTTACAGTCAACTATTCCGGCTCCTGTTTGCTCTCGTAATTTTTTAATTTTTTCCATATGTGTTAGTTAATTAGTTGAATAGTTAATTAGGAATTTAAAAGAGTATTTTAATTATATCCCAATTAACTAATTCACTAATTCCCCAATTAACTAAATAATTTATTTTTTTATTTTCTTTGCGTCAATAATAGCATCTTTTACGGTGTTTAAAATTAATTTGATTGTTTTAGCGGCGTCGTCATTAGCCGGAATAATATAATTTATATCTTTTGGGTTGGTATTAGTATCACAAACCGCGATTATGGGAATATTCTTCTTTTTAGCCTCGGTGACGGCTGTTTTTTCTTCGTTAATATCCCAAATAAATAACGCGTCCGGCAAACGGTTTAAATTAGTTAAGCCGCCGACTTTTAATTTTAATTTTGCCAAATCTTTATCAATATCAACTCTTTCTTTTTTAGTATATTTTTCCAATTTGCCGACAGCCTTATCGCGAATTAAGTCGTTATATTTCTTAATAACTTTTTTAATCACTAAAAAATTAGTTAAACAGCCGCCCATCCATTTTTCATGCACATACGGCATTTCACATTCTTTGGCGGTTTTTTCAATTATTTTTTTTGCCTGAATTTTTGTGCCGACAAACATGATTATTTTGCCGTCAGATACTAATTTTTTAATAAAATCAAGCGCTTCTTCCAGCATTTTTCTTGATTTTATTAAATCAATAATATGCACGCCATTGCGAGCGTCAAAAATAAACGGCTCCATTTTAGGATGCCATTTGCTGGTGCGATGCCCAAAATGCATACCCGCTTTAAGCATCTGTTCAATTGTTGGAATTGTTGACATAATTTTTTTCCTTTAAATCCATTTTCTTATTATTTAATAATTTAAAAAATTAAATTATCAAGGAAAAATAATAAGTAATTGGAAGTTAATTTTAAGTTTATTAAATAAAAAAATGGGCTTTCACCACATATATAAGTTATAATATTTATTGATATTTGTCAATGATTAATCAGGAACTAAGTACCTACGATTTCTTTTGTTAACTTGGGTTTTAAAACCCAAGTTAACAAAAGAAATCGTAGGTACTTAGTTCCTTGTTGTAATATTAGGTTCTTTTTTATATTTTGGCTCAATAACGCTAAAATCATAATTACTTTTTATCTGCTTATTATCACTGCTAAAAACCGGAATATTTAAAGCAAAACCAAGCGCGTTTGCCGTAATTATGCCAATTCTTAAGGCAGTAAAACCCTCGCCTGAATTAACAACTATAATCTCTTGAATCTTCGCTATATCACTATTTGCCGATTTTAAAATCTCATCAATTCCGGGCAATAATTTTTCCGCTTGATTATATCGCACGGTAATTTTCTTTTCCAAAATTAATTCATCGCCATTTTTTAAGGCCAGATATATTAAATTATTTTTGCTTGTGTCTATATGGAGAGTCATATAAATATAATAACAGAAAAAAAATAAAAAAGCTAAGCTAGGTGTTTACTTGACTTAGCTTTTATATAACAAAATTTACAACCCTTTTTTATCTTTAATGGCCTTCTGATAAACCCCTAAAACCCTATCAACAATAACATCCCAGTTGTAATTTTCTTCAACTCTTTTCTTAGCCAAGGCCCCTTTATTTTTTAACTCTTCCGGATGATTAATAATATAATTTATTTTTTTTGCCAAATCATCAACATTTTTATTTTTAAAACTAAAACCGGTATCTTCAATCGGCTCCAGATTCTCGGGAATATCGCTTACCAGCACTCCCAGTCCGTATGACATAGCCTCCAAAAGCGAAATAGACAAACCTTCCGATTCTGAAGGTTGGATGAACGCATAAGCATTTGAAAAAAGTTCTTTTAAAACATTTCCATTTTGGCTGCCGGTAAAAATTATTCTTTTATCATCAACCGCCAAGGCGCGCAGTTCTTCTGTGTAAGTATCGGTAAAAAATCCGTCACCGACAATCACTAATTTTTTATCGGTATTTATTTTTTTAAATGCTTTAATCGCGTAATGAATGCCTTTGTGCTGAATTAAGCGTGAAACTATAATTATGTATGAATTTTTTTCAAGCCCCCATTTTCGCTTAATTTCTTCGGCTTTATAAAATTCACTTTTATTAACGCCATTCGGTATATACTCAGCTTCTTTTTTATATTTTTTAAAAACATAATCTTTTAGGCCATTGGAAATGGCAATTACCTTGTCCGCCATATTACAGCACACATGCTCCCCCAGTTTCAAGCTGAATCTGGCAAACGGTTTCCATTTTTTATGTTGATAGCACAAAGTGTGGAAAGTCGCCGCAACAGGAGTTTTCGGTTTTAATATCTTAATCAGCCAAATTAAAAACGACGGACCGATTGAATGAAAATGTATAATATCAACATCTCTGCGAAGCACATCTAAACAAGCAAAAAAAGTATGGCTGATCGCGTCCAAATGCTTAGTTGGGATGCTTGGCAAACTGATTAAATTAACTCCCTTATATTCTTTCAAATTTTTATCAGTATAATTAGGCCGGGTATAAACATATACTTCATGCCCTTTTTTTGCCAATTTTACAGACAATTCCTCAACATGCGTTTCCACTCCTCCGGAAACAGACGGAATGCCTTTTTGTCCGATTATCGCTATTTTCATTTATCTTTATATTAAAAACTTAAAACTATTTTACGCTTTCTGTCAAGACACATTCTGTTTCCTAATTACCTATTCTCTAGTTACAACTATTGGATTATTATCAATATACTGCTCGTCAATTACCGCGATAATAAAGAACTCACTGCGATAATGCTCTTGCGCTTGCTGATCGCCGACATAAACTTCGCCGCTTGTACCGAAATTATATCCGGAAATATATAACACGCCTTTTACCGCGCTAGCGCTTTCAACATACTCAATCCGCCTGGCAATATTATGGATTGATGTCGGACCGAAATTTACTTCATTGCTTGCGTAATCCCCTACTTGAACGCTAACAAATCCATAATGATAATTATCCAGTATTTGTACGCGTATTTCCTGGCCTTCTTCGGTAGGATAAACACCAAGCATTCTTACATTCGGAGTGATTACCGTTTTGTCTTCGTCAGCGTATTTATATGTAATTATATTTTCCCGAGGATTAATGGAAAAGCCATAGCCTTTTATGGATAAAATTTTATTATCTATATTAATATTGGCGCCGCTAATATGCGGCCTGACATTCAAAACCGAACTTCCATCATCGCTCCAGCGATCATATTGCAAAGTAACCTTTGTAGCGTTATTTGACATGGCCATTGGCGCTTTAGCGTAAACAACCGCTTGCGCTCCGCTTAAATCAATCGCGTAAGGCGCAACGGTTATTTTCTCCGCGCTATTTAATTGAAAATGAATTTTTGCTAAATTCAAATTATCTCCAACGCCGTCAGCTGTAATAATTATATTTTCGCCAGGTACGACAGGGTCGGGAGAAACGCTAATCACAGTTGGAATAATCTCAATCGGCATATAATTTGAACCTTTTTCATTTACCCGGACATTAATATAACCGTTCTGAGCGCCTAAAGGAACAATAACTTTAAGCTGTGTTCCGTTTGCGTTAATTGCCGCATTGTCAATATTTACTATAATTCTTTGATTATAGCCTTGAAATTCCACTATCGCGGAAATGGCCGATGATCGAAAACCTTCGCCGTTAATTGTTATTTCATCGCCGATTTTAGCGGCCTGAATCCTTTCCGAGCTGGAATACATTACGCGGCTGTATTTAGTTTTAATAGTCTTTAACTTCGGCTTAGCCAAATAGCTTAAATATTCACTCCGATCGGATTCAACGCCATTGGAAAGAATCGTAATATCAAAACTATTGGATTTTTTTGTTGTTGGCACTTCAATTTCCTCCAAATCGCCGATACTGATAACTTTGGCTCTTATTATATCCAGCTTATTGCCTTCGGCATCATAATAAACCACGCTCGGGGATGTGCCTAAGCCCTTGCCGTAAATTCTTAATTTATCACCGACATGTTCATAGCCCCTTTTGCTCCAATCAGTCGCGAAAACAATCGGTTTTAATTTATAAGATAAAGAATTGGATTTATTTATTTTTTCAACTCCGTCTTTATTAAAAAATGAAGTCTGTATAAACATTGATCCGGAAATCGTTCCAACCGGCAGCTTAAACGACATCTGGCTTAATTTGGAATCCATTGTTATCGGTTCAATCCATTTTTGTACCACTCTTTTCTCTTCATTTAAAGCATTTACCACCAAAAAAACGCTTTCTGATTCCATTGGCATAAAACCGCTGCCGCTGACAACCATATCTTCGTCAACGCGAATAAAACCGGGATGAAAAGCATTAAGCTTTAATAAAACATTATAGTTAAAACTTCCCACATAATTATCATTAACATAAACATTGCCTATCCCCGAATATGTGCCTTCCTCCATGTCAAAATAAACGTTGGAAGAAGTCATTTTTTTTATGCTAATTTTTTTAGTTGTAGCTGTTTTGGTTAAATTATCATAATATGGAACTTCAATATTTATATCATTTTCAGAAAAATTGTTTATATTTCTAATAGCTATATATTTTTCATCCCCGATATAAGCTCTTACCTCGGCGGTAGCCACGGAAAGATTAGCTTCAATAACTTGAATGCCGTCAAGATATAGCGTGGCATTATCAGGCATATCGCCATACACAAAAGCCAATAATGCGTCTGTTGTTACGGTTGGCGAAAGGCTGATTACATATTTTTGCCATTGGCTATTAATGGTTCTTGCTTTATGCTCGGTAATCGCATCATGAGAATCAGCTCTCTGCATATATGCTATCAAATCCATATTAACCGTGGAGCGAGCATAAAAAATTAAATAATAATCTTTAGTTGCGTCAACCGCGAATTTATTTTTTATATTACCTGACGACAATAAAGCTGAAAACGCTTGTCCCGGTGTTCCTTTAGCGTCAATCGCGGCACAATATGATCCATAGCCGTAAGGAGCGTTATAGGCGCGGTAAAACTCAAATTCGCGAGCTAAACCTTCTTCTTGCCAAGTGCCCCAATAAGCGTCAATATCACCTTCAAAACTGCTTTCTTTAATTAAATTGGCAGCAGCTTGGGCTGTATTTTTTTGAGATGTAACACAGATAGAAATACTGAATAAAAATACCGCAATCAGCATTATATTCAGAATTTTAAACATTTTTTCTTGTTTTTTTGCTGTTTTCATAAGCTTACTTTTAAAAAATATTAAAATTTTGTTTAATCTTGGTAAAAATTATTTAATAAATAAAAATTAATTGCTAAAACAATTTAATTTAGCATAGATTTAGAATGTTGTCAAGGGTAAAAAAAGAGGCAAAAAATCAAAAAAATAAGAAGCTAAGCTTCTTATTTTTTTGATTTTTTTATATATATTCTATCTCACAATCTCATAACTTACGCTATAAGTTTTTTCGGAAACAAGACCGGTGGCTTTGATATCGTATTTTCCGCATTTTTTATGAGGAACGGTAATTCTAATCGAAAATGAACCGTCTTTATTGGTCAAGGCTTCATATCTTTCATTAACAAATTTCACTTCCACTTCTTCATTAAAACCAAAACCCTTGCCGTAAACATACACATAGGAGCCGCCCCAGCCCCAATATTTGTCCACGCGCAATGATAACGGATCAACTATAATCATCTCGCTTTCTTGCGCTTGATGATAAGCGATTAAATTCAAATTATTATCTAGCGCCAAAATATTACTGCCATTAAAAACTATTATTACCTCTCCATACTGATGAGGCACGACTCTGAGACCCATTGCCCAGCCATTGCCGTCGCCCAATTGTGAAGTATAAATCCAATCAACCGGCGCCATATCCGCTTCGCGGATTTTTACTACGCCAATACCGTCGGAAAAATAAACATATTCGCTCCCATCAACGCCGTCAACATCATAGCCATAATCGGAAATATGCCGGAACTCAAAATAAGAGCCGTCAAAAAGAATTCTTTTTAAAGTTGAGTCGTCAACGACAAATATTCCGCCGTTAACTTCATCATTATACATATGGCGTATATGATCATCTTTTATGGCGATATTCGTTTCAGCTACAACATTTCTAAACAAGCCGTCAATTACTTGAAATTTATCTTCATTTAGCTTATAAATAAAATCAGCGCCATTACTAACGCCGATATTTTTTGATTGGGTGCTATGAATGTCATATGAATTTATAATATCAGGATCATAGTTCCATAATTTTAGGCCTTGCGTTCCGATTGTTACAATCCTATTGTTTGTTTTAGACAAAGCATGAAACCAATCCCAGGAATTATCCTTGATTTTTTTTATTAATTTTAATGAATCAAGGTAGGTAGCGTCATACTTATATAAATAACGGCCGTTAGTCGCGTAAATATACAAGCGGTTATTTTCAATATTAAAAATTAAATCAGAAAAATTTATATACCGATCATCATCTGACTTGATTACGCTTTTCTTGATTATTTGGCCGTTTTCCAACTGAAAAATCTCCAAAACCCCCATATTGGCAGTACCGAAAATAATCTTATTCTGAAAATTAATCGCTTCTCCCGCGTAATACGGCTTAATATCGCTTTTCGCTTTTGGGATAACAAAAAAAACTGCTAATATTAAAACAAAAACTGCTAAAAACTTAATATATTTTTTCATAAAACATATATAATTCCCTCCAAAAATTAATTTAAGTAGTAGATAATACTAAATATTAGCACTTCTTTTTGTTTTGTCAAGGAAATTTTTTGACATTTTTTTGACAACTTATATTTTAACATTATTATCCCTAGCTCCGACATAAATAAAAAATCCGATAGGCGGAATTTGTTCCGCCTATCGGATGCTAATGTTAATTTATTTTTTTGTTTTTTCTACCCAAAGGGCACTTTGTATTTTTTGTTTTTAATTTTGCAGTCCGATAAAGTCAACATAAACAGTACCTGCAATATTCCCGATCATTATGGAGTAACGCACTTCGTACGGATCAGGGGTGTCATTTGCGTTGAATTGCAAAGTAAAACTTTGCCATTCATTTGTCAAATCAATCTCATGCCACAAACCAAGATTATCCCATGGGTCAACATCGCGTTGTACAACAACGTAAATCCGGCACGGCTGATCAGCTTTGGCAATAATTTGATGCATATACGGAGTTCCGTTATCTATAACAAGACCGACTTTTTTTGCTTGCACATGCCAGCATTCGCCGGCTTGATTATTGCTTATCATCAAGCATTCGCGATTATCATAAGTTGTCTGGCTCATTGAGCCTTGTCCGTTATTATTTTCCAAAATAAAACCGCCCTGATCATCGCCAAACGATTCCGAATAAGGAATTGTTTGCGCTGATGGCGGATTAACAGTAAAGCTATTAGCGGCTTTGAGTTCATACCCGGAACCGGTATCAAGTAAAACTCTGGCTTCATAACTCCCTGCGCCTATATTAGCCCAAGGCGGTTTTGCTGTTGAATAACTCCAGCCGCTTCCGACATCCATCCATGGAGATTCATCAGCCCATGAAAATACTCCGTCGCAATAAAATTCCGTTTTCCAACTATGGTCAACAAAAATATCGCTTGCTTTCGCAAACGAATATATTGTATCTCCGGCGATAAATACACTGCCGGAATTAATCGGCTGCAGATTCCAATAATCAGGTGAATTGGGGTCAGACGAACCGTATTCCCAGCCTTCGCATACGCAAGCGCATTCAAACACATAATCAGGTCCGTCATTAGTCACGGTAAACGCATTTTCAGACTTTAGCTCATAGCCGTTTCCTGTGTCTAAAAATGTTTCAGTGGTGTAACTTCCCGGATTAATATTTTCCCAAACAGGGGCCGCAGATGAACTTGCCCAAGTTCCGTTAGGATTCAGCCAAGGAGATTCATCATCCCATGAGAATCCTCCATTGCAATAAAACTCTGTTAGCCAGCGATGAGGAATGCTAATGTCGGTAACAGTGGTTAACGCGCATACGCTGTCTCCGGCGGCAAACTCGGTTCTTTGGTTAATCGGCTGACCGTCACTGTCTTTGCCTTCGCAGATCCAGGAGCCGGAGTAGGTGTAGTCGGGGGGTGGGGGTGGATCTTCGCCGCCACCACATCCTTCAGAATTAGACGCGCAATTTTTTAATTTATCCTGATTAAAATATTCTGCATCAGGACTAATACACGACAAATTTTCATAAAATTCGCCAGTAGCGGTTTGATAAGCAATTGACACAAAATAATTGTCAGATGGTTCAAACCATTGCACCACATAATCCCTTGTGCCTTCTGGATAATAATATTCATTACACACAGGAGGACCAAAAACCCAATATGCGTTTATCCAATAATTTCTTATTTGCCCATGAACTGGATATACAGCGCCTAAATACAAACGAACTGTATTGTACACAAAATCATTACGTACAAGAGAATATATGTGACCGTTTTTTTCAAAATTCTGCCACCATATTTCTCCTGAGCCATACGGCATACTGCTAACATAGCCAGTTGGTAACCCTAATATATCAGAGTCATTATTGTTCAAATAAGCATCTACAAATGGTTGGGATTGTTCGTCAGAATACTGAGTACACATATCTTCAAAGTGCCAACCAGTACTATATTCGCCTACTGACAGATGCAACCAACCAAGCACAGTATAATTTTCTCTATTAGTTATTGTATAATTTCCATTGCTGGCATTTCCAGTGATTGATAAACTGTTAAAACATTCGTCGCTATCCCAGTTTTGTTCAATAAAAAATACTGAATTATTTTGGACATACCTTATAATAGCCACATGACCAATTCTATTTGTATGATTAAATACTAAAATATCACCAGGCTTTGGTAATTCAGCACTTTGTCCATTTTGATAGCGAACCAAACCAAATCGATCTAAATTTCTTGCATCATATTCCAGATAATAATTTCTTGCAACACCGATAGCTTGCTGGAATAAACAAACACCAAAAGCATCTCTATAAAATCTTTTTACATATTCCACACATTGATAATTACCTTGACTAGTGCCGGCATAGGATCCATTGCTATAGGCAATTACATTTTTTAAAAAACCCATTTCATCGCCATAATTAAGTGCCTGAGCATTACTAGAAAAACAAAACGTTGTTATAGCAATAAATGTCACAATAATACAAAAATCTAATAAACTTTTTTTCTTTTTCATTGCAGTTTCTCCTTTTTGTTGTCAATGGTTTATACCAACATCTATAATTCAACTTACTTGTTTAATTTATCACCTCCTTAATTTTATTTTGTTGTCAAAGAACTGTTAAAAAACTATTCTATTTACAATTTTAATAAAAAATTAAAAACTTAGTTGAAGTTTAACTTTTAAATTATAAACAGGATTATTTTTTATTTTATTTATCAAATTTAATACTATTCATAATATTTCTATATTCTGAATATTCAAGCTCTGCTCCCTTAGAATCAAAACAAAAACTACTAGAAATAATATAAATATTTTTTTTATGTCTAATATACCAAGTTTCACATCCCAGTCCTTTAACCCTTTTTGCTATAATATTGTTAGTCAAAATAATTTTCTTGTTTAAAAAACTAAATTTAAAATGTTGAAAAACATCATTTTCCTTTTCTGCGGGATACGTCTGTATATGAATTATAGTTTCTTGATATTTGTTAACGCCCCAATCGTTACCTTCAAATTTTACATTTTTATCAATCTCCCAAATCTCATAATCTTTATTATCTAAATATTTTAATGGATATCTTACTTGAAATCCATGTAGTTTATTATGGTAAATTTCCCAATTAGATATATCTATTTCACTGCCTTCAATATATTCTATAATTTCTCCTGTCGTAGTTGCTTTTTTTTCAGTCTTCTGTAACTTATTATCATCTTTGGTAATATTGTCATTAGTAACAAATTTTTCTATTTTTTTCCCACATCCCGAAACAACCGCCATCACGGCTAAAACCAAAACTAAAATTGTTATTTTTTTATTCATCATATTTTTAATAAATTTCTATTTTAAATTTAGCATGAGGGTAAAAATCTGTCAAAAAAAATCAGCTCCGCTCATCCACCCGCCGCCCCGCCTTTCGCGAAGGGCGGGGCTATATATAAAAACATCAATAAAAAATATCCCGCTTTTAGCGGGATTGAAAAAACGCAGCCTAGGCATTCTGTACCTGGGCTGGGAGGCGGGACAATTTTAGCCAACACAAATTTTTCCAAACTACTTGAAAAAATTAAAACAAAAATTATCTTCTCAACTCAGAATAAATTTTTAAAATTTCCTGATAATGCTTTTTTGAATTTAATCTTTTTATTGTTTCCATAGCTCTTTTTCCAATCTCTTCTTGATTAAAATTTTGCAAATTATTTATTATTTTTGTTAAAGCCTGAAAATTTTCCGGCTCAAAAGAAAAACCGTTTTTTTGATTTTTAATAATCTCGGTCATACCGCCTACGCGGGAAACAATCACAATCTTGCCGATTGCCATCGGCTCTAAAAGGCAATAAGGCATATTCTCCGGCCAAAGCGACGGCACAATAACGGCTATTGCTTGATTAATAATTGTTTGCAAATCCCCGCCATATTTCGGACCCAATAGAAAAACCCTGTCTTGCAAATTGAATTTGCTGATTTTTTCTTCCAAATTTTTATATTCCGGCCCCGGACCGACTATTTTTAATTTAATTCCGTGTTTAACGCTTTTCATTGCTTCCAGTAAAACATCCACGCCCTTTTCTTTTGACAATCTTCCGTAATACAAAACATATTTTTCATCACTTGCTAATTCCATCTGATTGTTAACGGGTGCGTCATAAAAATTATAAGCAACTCTTATTTTCTCGGCTGGAACTCCGAAATCAACGCACTTATCCCGCATAAACTTGCTAGGCGCGATAAACACATCAACCCTGTCATATATTTTTATTAAACGGTTCCATAAATACGCCTCAAGCACAGCCATAAAACTTTTTAAATAAGAATCTTTCATGCATTTGTTTTTCAGGCAATTATAATATTTGCCACCGCGGCACTTTTCGCAATTTTTATTATCAACAAAAAGTTTGGCATTGGGGCAGATTAATTTATAATCATGCAAAGTCTGTACGATGGGAATATTGTGCCGCTTCAAAACTCTAATAATCGCGGGACTTAGCTGATGGGCGATGTTATGCAAATGCGCGATATCCGGCTTTTCGTCTTTAATTAATTTTTTCAGCCTGTTAACGGCATCGTAATTATAAAAAAATTTAAAAATATTAATTAAATTAAATTTATTTAAACCAACTTCTTTAATAAAATACTTCGCGTGATTGCTTGGCAAATTATTGTCATTTTGCATAGAAAACGGCACAATTTTATGACCGTTTTTCTTTAAAATTTCAGACAAATCAAAAAGATAGCGCTCACTTCCGCCTTTAAAATAATAAAATTTATTTATTTGCAATATCTTCATATAAACGATGCTAATTCCGCGAATAAATGCTAATTTGCGAATTGCTAATGAATAGTATTCGCAATTAGCAAATTAGCATTTATTCGCATTATTAGCATTACACACATAACTTATTCTTTAACACCCAAAACAAAACCTTAAATATATTTTTTTTCATCTCGCCGCGGATTGTACAAATTATCCAGCTTTCCGTGATATTTTCCGCTTCTATTTTATCGCGAACCGCTTGCGCTTTGCCAGACCGCCAGATATTGTCCAGCTTGTCTTTTTTGATGCTGCCTAATTTCAAATTTATCAAATTACTGGGATAAACATTTCCCAAGGAATCAATAAACAAAGAATCGTAAGCGGCGCCGCTTTTTAGCAGGCGTTCTTTGCTTTCCGCGTATTTTAGCAAACCGTAATCATAAAAAGCTCGCCCCCAGCGCTTTGGGTTCGCGCTTTTTAATTCTTGCTTAATAATATAATTCAGGCCGCTCTTAACTTTATCAATATAAGTTAACTGGTTGTCATTTTTTGTAAAATATATTTCAGAATTCTGCACCAAGGCCAAAGCCAATTCAATTTGCAAATCTTTTGACAAATTATATATATCTTTCAATTCATCAGCATTTTCATTCATAATCGTAAAACTTAATCCTAAATTTTTAATGCCGATTATCTTAAGACCGGCAAGCGTCTTCATAGCAGCCTCATATATTCCATCAATCCCACGCATACGATCATGGGTTTTTCGCAATCCGTCAATTGAAATTCTAATACCAACACGCGAATCAATTTTTTTAATCTCTTTCATCGTTTTTATAATCAAGCCGGTTGCCAATCCATTGCTGGATATGATAATTTTCGCTTTTGGACTGACTTTATTTATAATACGGACAATTTCCGGCAATTCAGGATGCAGAAAAGGCTCTCCGCCTGATAAATTAATATATCTTAAATCAGGACTTAAGTTATAAAAATCTTCCTTTTTCAAACTCCGCGGATTTTTATCCTGCCAAATATTGCACATTCTACAGCGCGAATTGCAAAAATAAGTAACCGCGATTGTCGCGTCTTTGGGGGTATATTTTTTTTGTGTTATTTTTAATTTCATTGTTATACTAGCTTTTAATTTTTTAATGTCTTGAATATTGTCAACCAAATCCGTTGACAAAAATTAATAAACCTCTATATTTTGTCATCCTGGAATTTTTTCTTGGAGCGATAGCGACAAGAAAAAATATCCGGGATCCAGGGGTAATATGTATAATTATTATATTATGACCAATTACATAAATAAATTAATACGTGGCATTAGTTAATTTTAATTATCAGTTAATTCTCGCGCTCCTGGATCCCGGATATTTTTATCTCCGCTGTCGCTACGATAAAAATTCCAGGATGACAAATAAAAGAGAGTTTTTTTGTCAATGAATTAACTTTTACAGGAATGACAGAAAAGAAAAAAAATTTTCAAATCATGCATTAGTTTGATTAATATCCAACTAAAAACTTTTTTCGGGAAATGCTTTCGCATAAAATATATCATGCCATCTCGATCATATTTAATGCGTTTGATTGCCGCAGTTCCGCCGGACGAAAATCCGTGATAATGGATTACTGTTGACATTGGATAATAAATATTTTTAAAGCCTTTTTTTCGCGCGCGATAGCAAAAATCAATATCTTCAACCCCTAAAAAATATTTTTCATCAAAAAAACCGATTTTGTCCGTCAACTCCCGTTTAAAAAGCATGCACGCGCCGCTTACCCAATCAATTTCGCGCTCGCGATGGCTTTCCATTTCATTTTTACTCATTAAAGTGGATTTTGGAATTAGATTATACAGCTTAAACAAACGCAAAAATTCCCTTGTTAAATTTGGAAATCTTCCGGCGCTAATTTGTACTCTTCCATTCGGGAAAAATATTTTCGGGGCGGCTATTGCCGCGTCCAAATCGCTTTCTAAATATTCAATCATTTTAGAAATAGCGTTTTCCTTAATAAATACATCGGAGTTCAATAATAAAATATACTCTCCTTGGGCGCGTTTTATTCCTTGATTAACAGCTTTGGCAAAGCCTAGGTTCTCTTGATTCTTAATTAATTCCGCGCCCAAATCCAAAAATTTCTTTTCATTAATTTTTTCAACAGACTTATTATCAATCAAAATTATTTCATAACTTAAAGACTTTTCTTTAACAATAAAATTCTTGATAACCTTTTCCGTCATCTCTGCCGTGCCGTAATTAATTATTATAACTGATAATTTTTTCATGGTTTTTCCTCCCTTTCCGCGGCATTTTCAAAAACTCCAAGCGTTAACCAAAAAACAATCGCGTAAGGCAAGGCATAAATCGTTACTTCTACCATACCGTTTAAAAACGCGGCGGCAAATGCGGCAATAAAACCGATAACTAAAACCGATTCTTTCCCGCCCGCGCGCCAAACATCTTTTATTTTTTTTATAATATTTTTAATTATAAATAACATCAAAAACAGGCCGGCTAGCCCTAGATCAATTACGGTTTGCAAAATAAAATTATTTACAAAATTACCTTGCTCTTGATTAAGAATCTTTTTATAATAATACAATTGCTGGCCGACGCCAACCCCCATCCATGGATGATTCTTAATTAAATCAAAGCTTAACTTATACTCTTTCACTCTAAACTCCGTGTTGACATCAACCAAGGTAGTTTTAAACCGCTCGAACAATCCGGCAAAATAGGGCTGAAAACCGAAATACAGCAAGGCCGCGAACCACATAAAAAATAAAATATAAGCAATTCTTTTCTGCTTATGCATGCAAAAAACCACAAACAAGCCGAAAAACAAACTGATAATCGCGCCTTTTCCTAAAGTTAAAAAAACCGCGAAAAAACTCATAAAAAATCCCAAAAACACAAACGGCTTCCATTTATTCAAATCATTAAGCTGAAAATAAAAAGCCAAAAGTATCGGCGCTAAAAAAGTTAAAATTGCCGCGGTCGTGGCAATCGGCCCGATTGGAATTAAAATATCGGAACGATTAAAAAAGAAATCAATTGAAAAGCCCATCTGATAAAATTTCCAAAAAATTTGCGCGCTAAGAATCATTCCGGTTATTGCCATGCTGTATAAAAAATAAAAGACTTTCTTTTTATTATCAAGCAAATTCAAAGCCAAAAAATAAGCTAAAAAACTAAAAACAATTGTTTTTAAAGCAAAAACAAACAAACGAAAGTCAAGCGCCGAATATATTGAAGCAAGCGACGCGATTAAAAAAATAAGCAGCCCAAAACTGATCTTATCAAATTTTAAATTTATTATTTTATTATTTAAAAATACATCCGAAATAAAAACTATTAAAACCATGCCCAAAAAGACTTCCGCGAAACGAGCTTCGTATACCCAGGTATTGGTAATTGGAATATATAAAATTTTTCCAAAAACAAGGCTTGGCACCGCCAATACCAATAGATACCAAATTTTATCTTTGGCAAAGACAAAAATCAAATAAACTGCTAATATTCCAAAAATTGTTATTAAGCTAACCTTATCCAGCGCTAAAATAGCAAGCAAAAACGGCACAATTACCCAAAGCGCGCGCCTCAATAAAATATCCCTGTTTTTATTGATTTTTTTAATATTATTAGACATGTAAATTTATTTTTTTAACCTTGCATCATATCATATTTTCTTTGTTATGTCAAGAATGGCAAAAAAATTGGGGATAGTTATAAAAAAATAAAAACCGCGGGTTTAAATACGCGGTTTTTTTTGTTTAATGCGTGCTAATTGAAATATTTTTCACTTTCCTTGATGACAATAAGCGTTTATTTTAATTCGCAAGAACGCGCCGCTGCGCGTTCCTACGATTCATTTTTTAATAGTCATTAAAAAATCCGTATGGTGTTTCAATTTCCACTTTATTCTTTTCTCCTTTAAATTGCTCACAAATTCCCAAATCAAACATCTTAACATGAACTTCTTCAGACACTTCTTTTAAAATTTTACGAAATTCCGGATTATTCCCACCGACAACGTCAATTCCCACGCCGCAATTAAAGGTCTCAAACATATTTCTCCAAGAATCCCCTGACTCTTCTTTGATTAATTTAAAAATTGGGGGCACTTTCGGCATTATTTTTTTGTATAATATTCCGCTTCCGACATGCCCAATTTTAGTAGCGCCACCTCCGGTGTTCATTGATATTCCGTGAAGCAATGATAATTTATTTTTTTCTTTCAATTTTTCTACAATTCCTTTTATAACAATCGCCCATTGCCTGGTTGGAGATAAAATTGCTTCACTCACTGTCATTCCGTTCAGTATTTTTGGTTTATCATTAATCTTATATTTTCCCCTATAAGCGCATTCTTTATTATTTAAAAACGGATACTTTTCCGCGTATTTCCTATGCATCAAATCAATCCTGGCTAAAGTAACTCCGTTTGACATCATGCCGGAATTATCAGTATCTTCCCAGCTAGCCTTTCCATTGCTTGCAAAACCATATATTTTATCGCCCGGCCTCACATTTCCGGCAACTATATTCTTTTTTTCGGTTCTGGCATATATTCCCACGTCAAAAACCATACTTGAAATTTGAGTGGGCAGATCCGCGGTCTCTCCTCCGAGAAAATAAAACATATCAAATCCGTTCTCTTTATAAATATTAATTAACTCCGAAAATCGCTTGGCCACTTGCTCCATTATTATATCTTTTGGAATGTTCATCGCGTTGATATTTATAACATCAGTAACCACCCATTTTCCCGTAATAAACCCGCTAGCCGCGATATCCCCGGTATTCATAGATATCGCGTCATCAACCGCGCCTTGAAATATTGTTGCGTCTCCTGTTTCCAGATAATGCAATACTCTTTGCACAATCTTACTGCCGTCACCATCTGTATGCATTGTAAAAACATTCCCGATATTTTCCGGATCAGTTACGATATTTACAAAAGCATCAGGATAATCATTTGCGATATATTTAATAAATATTTTTCTTACATTTGATTTCCCTGGATCAACCCCGAGTTCTTTGTATTTGCTTGTATTTGACATAAATTTAACGCTAACTTGACAACTTTAATATTATATGCTAAAGTATAAAATTGTTAATAGTAATATATAAATATTATCCACCCTTTAAATTGATAAAAAGGAGATAAAATGATCATTTCAAAAATTCAGGAAAAACGCGAGGAAATCTATGGTAAGGCTGATTTTAAAAAACTTTCAATCAAAATCATGGATAACGGAAAACGGATATGGCTTGGGTTTGTTCACTCATCATTTGACATCCATCTGGATGGAATATCTGCCACAGTCAAATTTAATTCATACGAGAGTTATCTCCAATCTTACAAAATTGAAATTGGATCTTTTGATTGTAAAACTCAGCTTCCAATATCAAATGATGACTGCGGAGCTATCATTTTCGACATACTTCAGCTTCCGCTGAAATTCCACAATAATCACTATCCTGACTATTGGTCAAAAGAAAAACTTGGCTATCAAATGATTGCTTGCGGATACACAGGATGGCTACCAGACTGGACAAATAAAAAAATTGCTTGCTACGGTCCGGATTGGAAAAATATTGCACCAAACGGCCAAAAATTCACAGTTCTGTACGGGGATAAAACATTATCTGGACAAATAGGGACGATATATTTCCAAAACGACTACTCTCTTGGCTGGTTGCTTTTACGGAGAAACGGCGACATGCTCTATGTAAATCAAGATATTGCCGTTGAAGGACAACTAAATCCAAACCATAAAGACGAACAATGGATGTTCTACCAAGCAGAAACTAAGTCGCAACAACCACGATTGATGTCAGGTAATGAAGGCAATCGTTTTGTGAAGTTGCATGATTCTCTACAGGGTTGTTTTCCTACCATGTTGAACGCAATAACTGCCGCCAGCAAACTAGGGAATGCTATGGCCCAAACAGACACATGGGATGATTCTAATAAATTCATCCGGCAAACATTTCGTAGCCGCGTTTGTACGTAGCTCGACAATTACAAGAAACCCTTCGCAAGGTCGCCCATTAAGGACGGCCTTTTTTATTTATTATCCTCACACCACTCTCTGGCATTCTGAAACATTTTCAACCAAGGAGAAACTTCCCATTCTTTATTAAGCTCGCTTGGCATCCACGGCCATTGCCACTTTAAAAATGATCTTTCAGGATGCGGCATCATCGCCAAATGCCTTCCATCCTCCGAGCAAAGCCCGGTAATTCCCTCTATTGATCCATTTGGATTAAACGGGTATTTTTCAGTCCGCGCTCCACTGTCATCAACATAAGCAATTGTTGCCAAATTCTTATCCTTAACATCTTTTAAAATATTAACATCCGGGAAATTCAATTTCCCTTCGCCATGCGCTACCCACGCGCCAAGTACTGAACCTGCCATATCCTTAAACATTATAGCGGAACTTTCTAATATCTTTACAGTCGTCCAGCGCGACTCAAACCGGCCTGAATTATTATGAATAAACCTGGGCTGTTTTTCGCTTTCAATTCCGCTCCATGGCACAATACCCAAAAGCCCCATCAACTGACAGCCATTGCAAACACCTAATGAAAAAGTATCCGTTCTATTATAAAATTTTTCAAACATTTCCTTTGCTTTTTTATTATATTTAATTGTGCTAGCCCAGCCTTTTGCCGAACCTAAAACATCCGCGTAAGAAAAACCTCCCACAAATACTATTCCTCTATAATCATCTAAGGCAATACCTGCTAAGACGTCCGACATGGTCGCATCCCACACTTCAAAACCGGCAGAATAAAACGCACTCACCATCTCCCTGTCGCCATTGCTTCCTTCTTCGCGAATAACCGCGATCTTCGGCTTTTTATTGCTTCCTAAAATTTCTGCTGACACTGCTTTTGGAGTAAACGACAATTTATAAGCCGGATTTTTCAAATCAAAAATATTTTTCTTTTCTTCATCCGCGTTTCGCAAATTCATTTGCAGTTTTTCCAATTGATAACTCGTTTCTTCCCAAATTTGCCGCAATTCTTTCATATCTCTATTTAATATTTCCGTATTATTATATTTTATTTTTATTATTTCGTCTTTTATGGTTCTTCCGAGCTTACACGCTATGTTATCAATGTTATATTTTTTCAAAATATTATTCAATTCCTCTATTTTGTCATCGCTAACTTCTATTACCAGCCCAAGCTCTTCATTAAAATAAAATGAAATAGCATCAGTATTTTCATTTTTACAATCAATATCAAACCCGCAATTGCCGGAAAACGCCATCTCAAGCATTGTTGTTACAAGCCCGCCGTCAGATTTATCATGACCCGATAAAATAATATCATTATCAATCATTTCTTGAATAGCGTTAAAAGAATTTTTCAAATTTTTTGAATCAACTACGTCAGGAGATTCATTGCCTATCTGGTTTAAAGTCTGGGCAAAAGCCGAACCGCCAAGCCGATTTTTATTATCTCCTAAATCAATAAACCAGAGTTCGCTCATTCCCGCTTTTTTAATGTCAGGAGTAATAACTTTTGCAATATCAGGCATGCTGGCATAAGCCGAAATCGCAAGCTCGCCCGGAGATTTTACTATCTCACCACCAACTTTTGCCGCCATTGACAAGCTATCCTTTCCGCCATCAATTGCTATTCCAAGATCTATCATTAAATCGCGAGTCGCGACCGCGGCATCATACATTCTGGACGCTTCTCCTTCCAATTTTGCCGCCCACATCCAATTGCCTGAACATTTTATATCTTTAATATTGCTTATTCGCGCCCAAACCATATTTGTCAAAGCTTCGCCAACCGACATTCTGGCTCCTGCCTTAGAATCAATAATCATCTTTATCGGCTGTTCACCAATTGAAATAGCCGCTCCTGTTTTATTAAAATGGGTTTGAGCTATTACGGCCATATCTGATACCGGCAATTGCAAGGGACCGCAACACTGCTGTCTGGCAATTAACCCGGTTACGCTTCTGTCAACTTTATTGGTTAAAAATCTTTTTGAACCTACTGATAACAATTTTAAAACATTGATTAAGACGTCTTCCACTGTTAATTTATCAGAATAATCAATTGCTTCAAATTTCTTTTTTAACTTTTTATCGTTAAATACTTTTTGAGGCATTTTTCCAAGAATTTTTTCAAGCTCCAAATCAACAACCGTTGAATTGTCAAGACTGTCAATCAATTCTATTCTGCCGTTTTCCGTTATCTCACCCAGAATCTCACAATTAGTTCGCTCCCTCTCGCAAATCGCCTTAAATTCATTGATTTCTTCAGGGAGTATTAGCAAAGCGTTTCTTTCCTGATATTCAGCCCCCCAAATTTCCAACACGGAAAGCGTGTTGTCGCCAACTTTTATTTTTCGTATATCAACTTTGCCGCCTACAGGTTCTACGATTTCCGTAACAACATTACAGGGCCCGCCCGCTCCCTGATCATGAATGCTGATAATCGGATTTTTACTCCCGAGCTCAACGCATGCTCTTACCACTCTATTCATCTTTTGTTCCATCTCGGCATCTCCCCTTTGCACCGCGTTGAAATCAAGTTCGGAAGCATTCTCGCCCTGAATCATACTTGAAGCGGATCCTCCGCCCATTCCAATTCTATATGCCGGACCGCCAATTTGAATTATAAGCATCCCCTTCTTTGGCTTGTCTTTTTCAAGATGCCGGCCGTCCATCTGCCCGACCCCGCCCGTAAACATGATCGGCTTTAAATATTCTTGCCGCTCATTATTCGGCAATTTCATTCCAAATGATCTGGTAAAGCCTTGAATAACAGGCTCACCGAATTTATTTCCATAATCACTCGCTCCATTGCTCGCGTCAATTTCAATTTTTAAAGAAGCCGCTAAATTTGATGGATACTTAAATGACTTATCTTCCCATGGCAAATCATAGTTTGGAATATTCAAATTTCCAACGCAATACCCTGTTGTACCTGCCACTACCAGGCCACCTTTTCCAATCGCCTCCACATCCCTGATTCTTCCGCCACCGCCGGTTTCCGCTCCAGGAAACGGAGCTACTCCTGTTGGAAAATTATGTGTTTCGGCGGTAAAAATAAAATGATAAGTTGAGTCATTTTTTTTATACAGCGACATCTTTCCAGGACTATTCGGAATTAAAGTTGAAATATCATAACCTTTTATCGCGCTAGAATTATCCTTAAAGGCCACTAAACTATTTTCCGGATTTTTTTCAAGATTTGAAAAAATTATCTCAAGCAATGTTTCATTCATCTCTATCTCGTCTATTACCATTTTTCCTTTAAAAAACCAATGTCTTGAATGCTCTGAATTAGCCTGACCAAGCTGAAAACATTCTACATTGCTTGGATTTTTTTTAATTATGTTTACAAATAAATTATAATAAAATTTTTCATCCCAATCATCCATTCCCAATCCCATATCTTGATTTATCTTCTTTATCGCGCCAATCCCTTCTTCTATTAGCGGGACTTCAAATACCTTTTCCGGCTCAATTCCGGTTTCAAAATTTTCCAAAGTTTTAGCATACACGCATTCTGTCATTTTATCATGATTTTTCTTTATAAACTCATCTCTATTTACTTCATCTAAAATCCTGTATCTTCTGGATTTTTCTATTCTCACAACTTTTTCCAATCCGCATGCGTGGCAGATTCCAATCGCGTTGGTTGAAAAAGCCGTAGCAACATTCAAGCGAGGACCTATTTCTATTACTTCATCATTTTTAAAACACGACTTTTTTTGAATATTCTTCAGTACAAAGCCATCAGCTAATATTCCCCGCAATATTTCATCCTCTTTTTCAGTTAATTGCTCGCTTGTATTAACATTAAAGCAATACTCCAAATCCTTTTTTTCTTTATAAAAAAAATGATACATAATATTATATCTATTTAATGACTATATCTTTATTTTACCTAATATAAAGATAATTTGCAAACAAAAAATCAAAATAATGAAAATAATATTCAAATACACAAATGTGCCTTGACAAATTAATGTTTTTTTGCTACTTTAATATATTGTAATTCGTTCGTTAAAAAAATTAAATTATTTTATTTAATTATAAATATTTTTTGCAAACCTTTAATCTAATAAAAAAGGAGATTCAACCATGGAAAAATCAAGTGCATCAAAATATGCAGACTCTTGTCGGAAACAACACACCGTATATCCAATATTAAAATGTGTAATATGCTTAATGTTTGTCCTTTTAATTATATCAATAGGAGTTAAGCACATACTTTTCTTTGGAGAGTTGGCAGAAATTGAACAATTAAGAGAAGATGTAGAAATAATTTTGCAAAATCGCCAGAATGTACCAGCAGAAATTCAGACTATTATTATTAAATATAACATGCGAATTAAGTCTCATAAGCAATATAATGATATGTGGTTATCTGATATTTTTCACCACGATGGATGGAATAATGTTAAATTAATCAAATTATCAAAACAATAATAATCTGCGTACTATAAAATATCAAAAGCGTTTCCGTTAAATTAAGAAATGGAGGAAAAAAATGGCTAAAGATAAAAAAAAGAAATTCAAAGATTTAGAAAAAAAATTAGGTTTTGAATTAGCGGTTGTCGTGTCTTTCCCGAATTTAGAGGATTTGCCATTTGAGCCAAATTTAGAACAGTGGCTTAAAATATACGGCGTTCTCTTAAATGAACAAATGGACGAACAGATTGAAAAAATCGTACATGCTCTCAGCTTCAACCAGACCCTTAAATATTACACTGCGACACCCAACAAAAATCTTAAAGAGATATTTCTAATCAGGATGGGTGCTGAAAATATGCCTCTTTCTAGTTGGCTAGCAGCATTGCGAAAAGCGCATGCTGACAAAAAAATCAAATCTGATGATAAATTGTGCAAAATGATATTCAACAAAATCACAAAAGCCTCACCGTCTGTCAAAAATTGGCTGGAAGCGTCTAGAAACTTTAAATATAATTATGGATTCAGGACTAGGTCGGTAGATGAAATGAATAAAACCATTCTACCCTTTGAGGATTGGTTTGAACTGTTTAATGAATTTTTCAGTCTTGGTGATAACATTAAGTATGCACTTTTAGAAAAAATGATGGAAACGGCGGAAAATCAAGAACATTGGTTTAAAATTGAAAGCTTGGCACAATGGTCATATGATATCCAGCAAAAAATATTGACTGGTAAAGTTGATACCGCTATTACCTACAAACATTGGGCAAAAATTCTAAAGTGTAATTTCTATAAACACCCATACAAGAAAAAAATTCACAAAAAAGCCAAAACAATTAATCTGCCCCTTGAAACATGGGTTGAAATCTGCGAAAAAGCCACCGAGCAAGTCATAAAAAATGTTGCTCTAGAGAAATGCTTTGAAATATTAACAAAACAGGAAAAAACCAAAGAAGTGGCTTTTGAGAAATGGTACGAAATCGCTTTATTGCTCAATCATTATGATCATTCCAGTAAAGCCTTTAAACAGCACTTTGTTATGGTCACAAATAAACTTCAGGAAAAGAAAAAAACATTTGAGCAGCGAATGGCCACACATGGATGGTCTAGCTCTCACGACAAAGGAACTCTCAATGGAATTGAAGCTACAATTACCAGTTTCAAACAAATCATCACCATGTGTAAAAAAGACTATCCTGACACGGAAATGGATAAAATTTTACCGGGAATTCTTACCAGAACGAATATACAGCTCAAACTTGAACAATGGGTCGCTATATATCTGGCCGTACCATCTATAACTAAATGGAAAGAAAGCCGAGTAAGGCAATTAGCTATAAAAAAAATTGACGGCATTAACTCACCGCTTATTGAGTGGAAAAAAGTATATGATAAAGCCAGTACGTATATTCATGATGCTTCACTAAAAAACTTGGCTATTCATAAAATGCAGGAAATTTATCACGAAAAATAAAAAAACTTTTGCCACCAAAAAATAATTGAATCTAAAAAGCGTTTCCGCTCAATTAACCAATAGAAACGCTTTTATTTTTTTTAATAATATATAAAAAATTTACAAATTATCCAAAATAAAAGCCAATCTATCCTTTTTTGAATTCATTTTTGGAACTTTAACTAAAGGTGAATTAAATTTTTTATAACTTTTTTCTAATAACACCTGAAGTTTCTTCTGTTGTTTTTCGCTCTCAGTGCGGGCATAATCTTTTTTATAAGGCAAAAGTTCAAACAAAAACACTTTTTTATATTCACACTTGCCTATCGCGTCTTCCAGATATTTATCGCCGGTAAGGCCGCACAATTCATAATACGCGCCGCTATCGGGTATTGCCCTGTCAAAAAAAATCACTTCGTCTTTTGGCAGATTATTTTCAATATCAATCTTTAAGTCAAGTATCCCTTTTTGAAACTCTAATTCGTTCTTTCTAATATCCTCAATAATTCTGCCTTTTTCTATTTCCTGATCAATATAAATCCTGGCAGTTTCATACATTACTCTATAACCCCTTTTTTCCAATAATTTAACCACCGATGTTTTTCCGGAGTGAGGCGCGCCGGTTATGACATACCAATTATTATTTTTCATATATTTTGCTCTAATATTATTATTCATCCTGAGCTTCAATCATTATTTGGCGTCTTTGGTATAGAGAAGGATTTTTTTGCGCTAAAATTTCCGATGCAAGCAAAACCGCGTTTGACTCAGGCCAAACCGTAGCTAAAGGAACTTTTGACGGCATTCTTACGCTGCTCCATACGTCTTCGGGAAAACTATCCATGGTCGCGGGAACCGCGATTACCGGCCACGATGTTCGCGCCGCCACAATCGGCCCAAGCCCGTTGCTCCTCCCGACTTTTGCTATAATAACCCCTCCATCCGGATATTTGCCTAATATTTCTTCTAATTTTTTCAAGCACATTTGCGTTGATTTATGTCCCGACATAGTTACTTTTTCAATTGTTACGCCTTGCGCGTCTTTAAAAAGCGCCAAATCCGGAAATGAATCGCTTTCGGACCCGCGCCACATAAGCAAAGCCTGTTTTGGAATGCGAAAGTTTTTTGATAATGACGCGACAAAACCATACTTCTTTTCAACTTCGTCCAGTTCCTCTCCTTGTCTAAACGCTTCTTTGCTCAGCTCATTCCAGTCCGCGTCACGGAGCCTCCAACTGTCATTATCAATCACGTCAGCCACAATCAATTTCCCATTATTATCAATTCCAAACTCAATCTTCATATCAATTATTCTATATCCCAAATTATTCCAGGCGCCTTCCAAAACCAAAAATACTTTTCTCATTATTTCTTCAATTTCCTTTGCCATTTCTTTTGAATTTTTTTTCAGCACCTTACTGGCTTCAATTTGCCCGTCAAGCTTTGAACCCTCTTCCCATGATGGCTTTTTAGGGTGGCATAAATTCCAATTATCTTCATAGAAATTTTCTATAAATGGGTCTTCTTCTCCTTTTTGAGGATCAAGTCCGTCAATAATTTTTTTGCCATCAATTGTTAACGCGCCTTCAGTTGTTTTTAAAAAAAATTCAACCACCAGATTATGAAATCTGTGCGGATCTTTATCTTCGTTAATTAATTCGGGATGTCTTTTCAAAAAACTGCCAACAGCGAATCTTCGGCAAACAACTTCCAATGGAATCATATCACAAATCGGTGAAACAAATTCAGTTGCTGAAATTTGCTCAACAAAAGCAACTGGAATTCCCGCATTTTTCAATAACTCAAATACTCGGCAGGTTACGGTTGTCGCGTATATTGCTTTAGTCTTAAATTGTTTTGTAAATTTAGGATCATCAAATGCCGTGATATCATTTTTATTTTCAATAATTACATTCCTTGAGTCATTTTTTATTTCCCAAATAATTTTTGTTTTCCCCTCCGTTCTTTTTTGATCTTTTTGATAATCCATAAAATTATTTTAATTTATAAGTTATTCGCTTCGCGAACCCGCGCGTGCGTTTGCGGGACATGCGAATTGCCAATATTAAAATTCCTTAACTATTAACTGTTTTTTTTGAGTATTCTATAATCTCCAAAGCTTTTTCTTTCGCGTCTCCTATATAATTCTCAGGTCTTGCTAATAATTCTAAAACTTCTTTGGGTATATTATTCACGGCTTTTTCCAATTCAATATCATTCATTGCCAAATCTTTCAAAACATCTATCATTGTTTTACCGGTTGCCTGCGCTTTCGCGATAATCTGATGGTTCACCAATTCATGGGCATCGCCTTCATAGCCTGCCATTTGCAAAGCAATATACAAGGGCTCAGCTAAAATAACACTAGAATTTTTTTGAAAATTTTCAAAACACGCTTTCTTATTCACTGAAATTCTTTCTAAAAAAGCAACGCCGCTTTTATTTTTTCTAAGTAATGTATTTAATTGATTTTGCAGATTGATTAAAATTATCGGATAATCCCGCGCGACTGAACTCCCTACCAGATCCCGTTGATGTTCGCTAATCAGGGAATCCAGTACTTTTCCAAATTCATTTTTCGTCCGCAGCCACATGCCCTCCATATTCTCAAAATTTATCGGGTTTCTTTTATGCGCCATAGTAGATGAGCCAACTTGTCCTTTTTCAAATGATTCTGTAATTTCAGCTATCTCGCTTCTCATTAAATGCCTTGAATCTCTTCCAAACTGGCCGAATGCGGCTGAAAGATTGACGCAAGAAAATAAAAAAAACGCTAAAGGTTCCGGCGGCAGTATTTGCGTACTTATTTTGGCGGGTCTAAGCCCAAGCTTGCTTAATACTTTTTCTTCAAAATTTACTTTTTCTTGATAGCTTGAAAATTGAAGTCCGAATTGCGCGTTATGCGCCCCAACCGCTCCCGATATCTTGCCTATTAAATTATCATTGTAATAATTTATTCTTTCGTAATTATAAACTATTCTATTTAAAATGGCAGCTAGCCAAAATCCAACTGTTATGGGAAGGGCATGCTGTCCATGCGTTCTTCCAATTTGCACTTGATTAATATTTTTTTTTATTAAATCAGAAAATAATTCAATTACTTTTTCCAGCGACGGTTTTATCGCGGTTAAGTAAGCTTCGCGGAATTGCAAAATACGCGCTGTATCAATCACATCATAGCTGGTCAGAGGAATGTGCGCCCACTTTGCCAATCTTTTATCCAATATTTCCCGCGCGCTTCTCACCCATGCCCTTATATCATGATGTGTAATTTCCTTTTCAATCTTGTCAACATCTGTGGTTTTTATATTTAATAATTCTTCTTTTGTTTTATCATTCAGTAAAGCAATGTCTTCTTTGGGAATTATTCCAATATCACCCAACGTTTCAAGGGTTGCTATTTCAACTAACGCGACTTTTTTATATAAATTATCATAACCGAAAACTCCAATCATTTCTTTTGGCTGATAACGAGGATTTCCGGGTAATATTATGTTCATTTTAAAAAATAATTAATAATAACCTTAATTTTATTTTAACACAATTTTTATAAATATTAAAGCATAAATATTAAAGCTTTTATCTAAGCGCTTAATAATCTTAATCAAATAAATAGGCCGGCTTTGTGATAAAAGCCGGCCATAAATCATTTGTAATTTTAGGCAAAAACATTAGAAACAAGATACTACCCTAATTATGGGTTGGCCTTCGCTAAGCAGTTTTTTTACATCATTTCGACGAAAAAACCTTGCCACATCCCTCCAATCTCCGAATGCAAAAAAAGAATTACTATGTTTGTAATTATGAACCTGCTTAGGGTCAAACAAGCCGAATGGAACACCCGCGCTCATGGCTAAACCCCCGTCTTTATTCAAATCATCGCCAAAATACATCATTCTCCGGCGAGTATCATAGATTAATTCAATGTGTCTGGCATATTCGGAAAATAAAATGCCATCGCTTATCCATGAAGACTGGATAATATCAAATAGATAAGACGAGGGTTTCACTCTCTTTTGAAATTCCGCCGGATAATTCCTGCCGCGCATATCATCATCCGTAAGCATAATACGCGGAGGATCAAATCCCCACACCGCAAATGTTTTTTTAATAAACTCATCATGACCGGATGAAATAATGGCGTTCTGAATATCAAGATTTTCCATTCTCAAATCTTCAATTGCGCGGATAAAATCCCAAAAACCAACACAAGGCCGCGGCCAAACTGCTCCATCGGAGAAACTAGTGCCAATTTCGTCCATTAAATATGACAATTTAATCAAAACCAGCATTTCGGTAATGGTCTTTTGGAGACAATTCTTATCGCCGTTTATCCATTTAAGCGGAGCGCCTTTGCCGTCCGGAACCAGTCTTCTTAATGTCTTGTTTTTTTGATCAAAGCACACCTCGGCCTGCTTAATCATTTGATCATTCCCTGCCAACACCAAAGAAACAATTTCTTCGGGTGCCCGATTCTGAAGTCCGCCCGCCTGATCGTAAATTTTAAGACCATCTTGGCCAAAAATATTATTGACAGCCAAGCGATAGGCCTCATAAACGCCAACTCCATTGGGGCTAGGCTGAAAAGTATCAGCTACTGTCCCGTCAAAGTCATATACCAGCAAATATCCGTTGTTCATGGTTAAGTACTCCTTTCATCAATTATTTTTTTGGCCGCCATTTGAACCGCAACCGGCAGCATAAGCGCTCATAATTGCTCTTGCGTCTGTTCCACTGCCTGATGCGATTAATACGGTGTTTACCTTGTTTTCTGCCATTTTCTAATCTCCTTTTCAATAAAATTAATATAATTTGTTATAAAATTTCTGCCAATTATAAAACAAAAACTTATTTTTCAAGGTGCAAATATAAAAAAACAAACCATACGGAAACCTCCTTAAGATTTGTTGTTTTTGCGTATTTTTACTTTATTAAAATTTGCAAAAAAAGTCAAGTTCAACCACACAAGTGAATATATCAAAACTATTCACCACCATCCCCGATCGTCTTAGCTCCCACCGAATACCAATCAATCTTGCGGGATATATACATAATTGCCGCCAACACGAAAAACAAACCGACACTGCCGAACAAGAGCGAATAATCTTCCAGCTGGATTATGGTATAAATAAAAACATAAATTGCCGTTAGTATTCCGCTCTGCACAAGCGTAAGGCGCGTATTTTTAAATATTGTTTTAGTATACAGAGTTATCATTAACACGGTGCTTACTGAAGATATTAAATAAGCGAGGTTAAAATTCAAATGCTCGGTAATGGATATGAGCAATGAGAAAAACAGCACCAAGGACAGTCCGACCAAAATATATTGAATAGGATGAATTTGAATCCGGTTAAGCGCTTCTACAAAGAAAAACGCTATAAACGTTAAAGCGATAAACATAATCGCGTATTTAACCGCGCGCGTATTTTTTTGATATTCATCCACCATAACAACCATACGGGCGCCGAATGAATAATCATAAATATTTTGTGTAAGATTCCCGTCCCAAACCTGCGGATAATTCCGGTTTAACTCAAGTACCTTCCACTTAGCCTCAAATCCGGCATCGCTAATATTTCTTTCATCAGGCAAAAATGAACCGTCAAAACTTGGCGACGGCCAATCTGAGGTCAAACTAACATTTGTTTCCCTGCCAAGAGGTAAAAACGAAATGCTATCGCTGCCGTTTATGTCAATATCAAACGAAAATTTATAATTCTTTCCTTTCTCGTTCGCGTTAACAGGCACAGGAACATTTAAACCAGACCCCGAAAGCAATGAAGGCCTATGAATTTTTCCCATTTCATTAATTTGTGTTGGAAAATTCAAATTCTGCCCACTAAACGCTGATTCAATTTCCTTTGTTGCATGCCCCGGCTTAAAATCATATTGCTTTCCGTTCCAGTCAAATTTTGAAGCTTCTTGCAAAGCTTTTACATCAGACAAGCTAAATGAAATATGCGCTTCTTTCCAATTAATTACAGCGTTTTCATCAGGCATATTTGATGCTGAAAAATCAGGAAAAATAAATTCACCGTCAACTTTAAGCTTTGAATTATAAACCGTAATTTCATAAATTCCACGCTGTAAAAGATCGGTAGATACATCGCCGTTAAAATTCAATTTCTCAGGCAAAAAACTAACATAAAAAATACTGGTAACTTCTTGCACTTTAGTCTCACCGTCCTTGGTTTTAGTTATAATCTCATCGGTAACCGTATATGGAATAGTCAATACCGGACCGGCAAGCACCTGCCTATTCCCCCACTTATTATTTACTTCCGAAATCGCGCTGTTTTTTCTTTCGGCGCGCTCATTAATTAAATTCTTTATCATACCGGTGGGAATCAGTAAAAGTAAAGCCAATATGCCAATGGCAAACATTTTGGCTAAAATAGAATTACGGACGGAATTTTTTAAAAACATATTTTTATTTTGCCCCGAATCCCCGCTTGTGCGGCGGACGCGGCGGCGTTATGTTTGGATTATTAATATTTATATTAAAATCTATTTAAATATATCACAAATATTATAATTTTACCAGAATTAAATAAAACTGAGATTAAATTTTTTAAAACAAAAAC
>JAGLYP010000019.1 GCA_023132155.1 Candidatus Parcubacteria bacterium | reverse complement strand
TCTGATTTTTAATTTTTAATTTTTTATACAATTTTAAATATTCTTTAGCCGATCTATTCCAAGAAAAGTCAGCCATCATACCATTCTTTTGTATTTCCCGCCATTTATCTTTTTTATTGTAATAAATATCCAAAGTGCCTTTCAGGCAATTATAAAATTCCTCACTGTCCACGTTTTTAAATAAAAATCCGTTTTTTTCATTGATTGTATCAACAAGCCCTCCTGTCGCGCGCGCTACCGGAATTGTGCCATAGCGCATTGCAATCATCTGCCCGAGCCCGCAAGGTTCAAAACGCGAAGGCATTAAAAATATATCGGAGCCCGCGTAAATTTCTTGCGCCAATTTTATCTCAAATTTAATTTGCGCGCTAATTTGCTTGGAATTGTTTTTGGCAAATTTTATTAAATGCTCTTCGTATTTTTTATCTCCGGTGCCAAGAAACACAAACTGGCAATTTAATTTCGCAAATTCATCAGTAATCAAATCAATCCCCTTCTGCCAAGCCAAACGGGAAACCAAGCCAACGACCGCTTTATCCTTATCTTCGGATAAACCCAATCTTTTCTGCAAAGCCAATTTATTTTTAATCTTTTTATTAACGCTTCTACAAGAGTAATTTTCACTGATATATTTGTCTTTGGCTGGATTAAAAAAATCCATATCTATACCATTGATTATTCCATATAAATCATCTTTGCGTTTTTTAATAATTCTTTCCAGTGTCGCGCCATAAGCGCTTGTAGTAATTTCGCGCGCGTATGTCGGGCTTACAGTATTGATCAAATCCGCGTTTAAAACTCCCTGCACCATAAAATTTATATCCCCGTTAGACACGTCTCTGGTTAAAACTTTTAATGAATTTTTATGCAAATTGCCGGTACGGAGTGCCAGCGGCCGTGTTTTGCCTTGATAGCGGAAATTATGAATTGTATACAAAGTTTTAATATTTTCAAGATATTCAAAATTGCTTACCTTAAGCATATCAGGGATTAAGGCCGTATGCGAATCATGGCAATGAACAATATCCGGCTGGAATTTGATTGCCGGCAAACAAAATAAAGATGCGTAAGAAAAAAATAAAAATCGCTCTGAATTATCACCGGGCGCGTAAACATCACCATATTTAAAATAGTCAGGCGCGTCAATAAAATAAACAAGCACTTTGCTCCCCGGCAGAAAGCTTTGCCAAATATTAATTTTTATCATTACTCTGCCGGAAGGAATCTCCAAATCGGAATAAATCTTTTTCAGCTTGTATTTTTTTCTGTCTACCGAACCATACAAGGGCATAATTACGCGCGCATCAACGCCTAATTTTTTTATGGCAAGCGGCAAACTGGCGGTTACATCGCCAAGTCCGCCCACTTTAGCAAAAGGGGCAAGTTCAGCCGTAGCCATAAGGACTTTTATTTTTTTAACAGGCATATTATAAAATTTTAAATTATTCTTTATTTAATTCATAAATTTTTTGTAAATCCTACATCTGCATGTCATTCTAGGGGCGCGAAGCGCAACCTAGAATCCAGGAGAGCGAAAAATAAATAAACGTTTAACAAACGAACACGGTACGTGCGTTTTACTCCTGGATTCCGGATATTTTTTCTTGTCGCTTAAGCTCCAAGAAAAAATTCCAGAATGACAAAGGGTGGGTATTTTTGTTTTAAAATCAAAATTCAACATCCCCCTCTAAATAATGCCACGCCAGCAAAAACGCGCCCGCGTTCCATGACTGCCATTTCATACCGCGCGCTTTTCCTGTTTTCGCGTGAAACCATTCGTTAAACTCCCAATTATTTAAACTATTTGCATAAGCGATTTTTTCCAGCTCTTTTTTAGCTTCTTGTTTTTGTCCGGCAGACGCAAGCGCCATTGCCCAAAACGCTGACGCGTAAGGCCAAATTCCGCCATTATGATATTGATAGGGATAATTTTGTTTATGGCTTTCCATATACTTGCGCCACTCGCGGGAATTTTCTTTGATTGGATTAAATAAAACCGGCATCGGTAAATTTTTCAATCGTTTTTTGGAAAACAAATAGCCGGTAATTTTATTTTTCAATTCACGCGTCGGCAGACCGAAAAGCAGCGCCAAGGAATTGCCGTAAACGTCAATATCTTTGCCCCAATACAGATAGCCGACAAAGCTAAAATAAAAATCTCCCTTGCTTTTTCTTTTTAAAATCATTTCAATCGTGGCTTTATCGCTTGTAGGTAAATTTTTTGTTTTATTATTATACGGATAAAAAAGCAAATTAAAATTTTTTTTTGTTTTTTGCGTTGTAAGTAAATTATAGTCTTTTTTAATTTTATACCAGAGTGCGTTAGTATAAAGCACTTTTCCGTTTCGAGGCATAAGATCAGCCCAGTCGCTGGCCTCAGTTTGAATTAATATTCCATCATTTTCATTTTCCTGGCAATAAAGCCAATTAACGGCTTTTTTTATTTTTTTATCTAATGATTTTTTAAAATTTTTATCAGCAATATTTTTATCATAAAAATCAATGGCAATCAGCCACCATAAAGTCGCGTCAATACTCCCCAGGCGCCAAAAATCAACATATTTTTTTTCCGGTTTTACGTAATTCGGGATTTCACCATCATGAACTTGAAATTTTCCTAAAATTTTTAAGCTTTTTTTGGCGCTGGAAATTAATTTTTTATTTCCGCTGGCGACCGCGCCTAAGGCGCAAATTGAAGCATCGCGCGCGAAGATACTTAAATAATTCCTTGTCACAGCCCGTTTTTGTTTGCCAGAAGCCAAAAATCCGTATTGCGAAGAATTATTTAGTAAAAGTTCAATTGACTTATTGTAACATTCGTTGATTATATTCATAAGATATATAATATTAATCTTATTATACCTTAATTTTAGGCAAAAGAAAAATGAAAAAATGCGGATATTAAAAAGGAACTAAGTACCTACGGTTTT
>JAGLYP010000018.1 GCA_023132155.1 Candidatus Parcubacteria bacterium | reverse complement strand
AAAACCGTAGGTACTTAGTTCCTTTGCTGCCCATTTTATTCCCCAATCCAACCGAGAATCTTCTCTATATATCTTTTGTCAGGCAAAACGTTTGTTTCTATTGATAACTTCGGCAATATGGATGATTCAATTGCTTTCTCGTATATTCCCTGCTGGCCAATGTACCATTCCGGCGTTTTTTGGATATTTTTATAATGCGGATAAAGATTAAGCCTATCCTGAATTCGCTTTTCCAAAAGTTCTTCATCCGGCTTGAATTTGATTAATATAATTTTAAAGCCAAGCTCTAATAATTTTTGTTCTTGTGGCTTGTAATTAATATTTTTATTATTATAAATTTGATTATAAACCAAATCGGAAATATGAAATTTTTCCACGATAATATTTTTTTCTTCCAACACTTTAAAAATCCGCAGATAATTTTTTATTACGCGGCTGCCAAACTCAGTGCCGTATACTCCGACATCCGCGTTAAACCAATGGCAGCCGTCCAATATATCCCCGCTTTGGTTGTATTTTGGCTCCAGATAATTATAAACTCGCGACATAACCCAGCTTTTCCCGGCCATCTCCGCGCCTTCAAAAATTAAATGTGTCATATTATTTTTTTTCTAAAAACTTTTGCAATTCTTCCTGCGAATAAGTATTAATTATGTTTTCCTTTTTTATTTCCAATTCTTGAAAAATCTTATTAAAATATTTCTCCACTATTTTTAATGCCCGCCAAAAACGCAAATTTCGTTTTTTAAATTTTCCAACTGCTTGTCCGTTTTCGTAATCAACATCAATAAACGGATTTTTATGTTCATCCGTATTAATGGAAATTTTTAAGCCTTTAGCAAAATATTCCTTAAGCTTATCTCTAATTTCTTCAGACCCTAAAATCGGAATTAACCTTGGAAGTTCGTTCTCAAATTTTTCATATTTTTCTTTTCCGGCAAATGCAGGATCGCTTAATATATTTTTAAATATATATTTCATTAATATACCTAAATTTATTTCCAAGGCAACATCATTTTTAATCGCTTCTTCCGCGATTCTGCTCCAATCAAATTTTTTATGATTAAAACCTTTGCAGCCATAGCCGATATGGCACATTATATTTGTTTTGGGATTATTTATTCCTTTTATGGCTAAATTTGAATATTTTTTCGGATCTTTAATTATTTCCTGCATTTCTTCTCCGCCAACTTTAGTATGAATAGAACAATTAACTATTTCAAATTCGTTATTATCAATCATCTTTGTATCAAAATTGCCGTCAGGCAAAAGATTGGCTTCAACTCCTTTGATAACTTTCAAATGAGAACTAAACTCAGGGAGACTGTCTATTGACTCTAAAATATCTTCAATCCTTTCATCTCCATAATTAGCCGTTTTAACAGCTAGCGATTTTATATAAGCAAACTTTTCTTTTTCTTCCGTGTTTAATTCATTTTCAGTTTTGCCGATTTTTTTTAAATACAAATCACTAAACCAATTTGTTATGCTTTTTACCGAATCATCCGGACTGGCATCGCGAGAATGCTCGGTAATCGCCTGATATTCATTCAACAACGACTCCGCGTGATAACGCGTAAGAATTTCCAATGGAATATGCCCGCAGTTGCTGCCCTTGCGCTCTTTAAAAATTCTTTCAGGATCACCGTGCTTTTCTTCTCCTGATTTTGTATGCGCGTGCAAGTCTCCGCGATAATGCGAGATGCTTAATTCATTATTTTTCTCCGCCCGCTCTCTTCTTTTGTCCGCTTGAGTTGGTAATTTTAACTTTTCCATAAATATTATAAGGAACCAAGCGCCTAAAGCCCCGCCCCTCGCGAGGAGCGGGGCTTTAGGCGCTAAGCGATAATTTTCTTAACCCCCCTTAAATAATCAAAATCAATTTTAAAATAATCCCAGGAACTTTGTATCGGCTGCTTGTTACCTTCAAAACAGTGAAAATCAGAACCGCCGGTTTCAATTAAATCAAGTTTGTGCGCTAAAAATTGAATAAACATGACCGCGTTATAAGAATGATGGGGAGATAATAATTCTATTCCGTCTAATCCAAGTTTTTTCAACTTTATTAAAAAATCTTCCTTTAAATAATGATGCTTGGCGGGGTGGCAAAGCACGATTTGTCCGCCGATTTTTTTTCTTAATCTGAGTACGCAGTTAATATCTAAATAGCTATTTTGCAGTTTTCCAACTTTTTTATTTCGCAAATACTCGTTTATTACATCTCCATCTAAAACAATTTTTACTTTTAGCTCTCTTTTTATTTTATTATAATTAAATTTATTCGCCAAAATATCATCCGTCACATGATTTAACGGCACGTAATGATTGTATTTATCCAAAATTTTGTTAACATTAATTTTAAAACCATCCCCCACAAGCCGCTCCAAAGCTGAACGAAACATTTTTCTACGGCGCATTTGGCTGCCGCGAAGCATATCATGCAAATCCGGAGAATTATAATCAAAATTATACCACAAGATATTAAACTTTTTATTTCCCAATTTTACGTAAAGCTCTATGCCGATTATGGGCTTAATTCCGTTTTGTTTGCATGTCTTTTTAAATTCATGCACTCCGCCAACCGTATTATGATCGGTCAAAGCGGCTATTTCTACTTTTCTTTTTTTTAAGTGCTTAACCAGTTCCGTCGGAGTCAAATAACCGTCGGAATATGTTGAGTGAAGTTGGAGGTCTATTAGCATAATTTTTGGATTTATGATTTTCACCCGTCAAGCGAGTACAGGCGATTTATGATTTATGATTTAAAATATTCTTTCTTACATCTTCAATCAGCGGCGCCGCTCTTTCCGGTTCCGGGCCGGATTTGATTAAAAAGAAAGTGGCGGTACGCATAGCTGTCCAATTATAATAATTGTTTATTCTTGCCTGCGTTTCTTCTGTGTATTTTTCTTTTGAATTTGTAAAATAATTGTCTAAAAATATTTTTTTAATTTTATCAGCGTATTTTTGATTTCCGATTTTGCGCATTATCATAAAATCAAGCTGTTGAATAAAAGACCCCAAGTCTCTCGCGAAATCAGACAGGCAAAGATCGGTAAAATCAATTACGCCGATTTTTTTTGGGCTCATCTTAATTACGTTTTCCGGATGCGCGTCGCCATGTATCAACCACCTATTTCTCGTACTATCCGAAAAAACTTCTTCATTATTAATAATAATCCCGTAAATTTCTTTATAAATTTGTCCGTACTCAGGATAATCTTTTTTTATTCTCTCTAAAATGTGTTCAACCCCGGGATAAACAGTCTCTATTCTGCTATTAACAGGATTAAGATTTTTTTTAGTTTTTATACTGTGGAGCTTTACCAGCCACCTCGCGAATTTCACGACTATATCCTCAATCACGTCAAGCTCTTTACTGCAGATATAATAATAAAGATTATGTCCGCTTACGCCGCGATAAAATGTCGCGTTAAAATATTTTGAAAAAAATAACGGATGCGGGATTGAAAGATAACCCTTGCCAAAATCATTATCCCATAAAAAACGCAAACTGTCATAAACATTTTTTCTTGGTTCTTCGGAATGGGCGGAGCAAAAAATCGGCAAAGTTCTGACTTTCCCGTCTTTTCCCAAAAAACTGGTCCTAAATTCAAAAACCACATGATAAGTCTCATGCCAAATATTATCTTTATGGGGAATAATTTTTATTTTTTTAATTTTCTTAAAATCACTATAAATCGGAAGAAGTTTTTTACTCAAATAATCAAAAACAAATTCTTCGTCTAGCAATTGCCGTATTTTGTTCATAAATTTTTATCAATATTTTTTTTCCAATAATAAGCCCAATGCTGTTTCCAAATTTTTCTTTTTATCTCAATATACATTTTCTCCGCTTTCATTTTTATTTCTCTGGTTTCAATATTATCCAAGGCGCGAATCGCGCGTATTAATTCATTGCTGCCCCTTTCAATTTCATCCGGATTCCACGCAAGAGGGCCGAATGATTTTTTAAAATCCTTGCCGCTGGCCCACCAAAAAGTACAGCTGGCAAAACCTCTAACCATGTGCCAGCGCGCCCAAGCGTAATTCACGTCATTTTTATTATTTTCAATCGTTTTGTAAGCCAAATTAGCCAAACTCCATAGGCTATTTTGAATTTCTTTGTCTTTATCCTGCCATAAGGCATAAGGCTTATTACTTTTTAATTCTTCTTCGCTTGACTCCCAGCTGGAATCCACAACCGCGATATTTTCTTCTTTTGTGTTTTGTTTTAAAAATTCGGAAATAGTTAATGTTCTAAAATTTTCTTGCCTTAAAAGCTTTTCAAATTTTCCGGTTTGATCAATATATCTTAATCCATATAATTCGCCATCAGTCGCGGTTACCGCGAGTTCTTCGTTATTTTCAATCATTTTTTGAATAGTATCGGGAACAAATGAATTGGATAATTCGCGCGATCTGAATATAATTTTTAATCCGTTGTTTTCGTCAAAATAATTTTTACTAAAATCATGGTTTCCAATTTTGCCTTCGCGGGATATTTCATCCAAAACAGCCCAATCATACCCAAACGACTTTACCAGCTTGGCAATTTCTTTGCCATAAGCCATTTCCGAAAAAAAGAAACCTTTTGGCTTAAAATCTTTTCCGAAATATTTTCTAAAAATTTCTTCTGATTCCAAAATTTGCCTTTTTGCTTCTTTCAAGGGAATAAGCGGAAGCAAAGGATGGTAGGCGGCGTTGCCGGTAATTTCCAGTTGGCCTTTTTTTATTAATTCTCCGATCCTTTTTATTAAATTCTGATATCCAAGCTCTTCCCAGCGCAAAAAAAGGCACCCGTTAATATTTATGGTGAATTTAATTCCCCTGTTTTCTTCCAAGGCCCGTACAATTCTTAAATAACTTTTTTCAGTCGCTTCCTTAATATTATAGGCATCAATATTAACCGGCTGATAGATGTGGAGAAAATTGATCCAAAGCATATTATTTTTTTCCATTTATCCTAATCATTTTATAATATAAATTAACATATTTTTTAGCGGGTATTTCCCATGAGTTTGATTCTCGCATAGCTCTAATCATAATATTTTTAAACTCTTGCTTGTGTTTAAAATTCTCTAAAGCCCTAACCACAGCCCCATAAAAATCAAAAGGCTCAAAGCGTTCAAAAGAAAAACCGGTACCTTTTTTTGTCGCCGGATTATAATTTGTTACCGTATCCCGCAAGCCGCCGACTTTTCTGACAATTGGAATGCAGCCATAGCGCATGGCAATCAGCTGATTGATTCCGCATGGCTCGTGATGCGAGGGAAGCAAGAAAAAATCAGAACCGGCATACAGCAATGTTTCATAATCTTTATTTTTGGCAAATGGCAGCCAAACAATTTTTTTTCTGTATTTTCTCTGCAATTTTTTCAATTCCTTAATATAATTTTTATCCCCGTCACCCATCAGTATCAGCTGAATATTCAACTTTATTAAAGGATCAATTATTTTTAAAACCAATTCAATTCCTTTTTGATAGGCCACTCTTGATGTTACGCAAAAAACCGGAACTTTCATATCTACATTTAATCCGAATTTTTTTTGCAAACACTCTTTATTTAATTTTTTTCTGTGAATTTCTTTATGGGAATAACGTTTAAAAAGCCCTGGATCTTTTTGCGGGTTAAAAGCATTGTAATCAATGCCATTTACGATGCCAAAAAGCCTTTTTTCGCGATTTTTTAAAATACGATGCAAGTCCTGTCCGAATTTTCTCGTCATTATTTCCTCGCGATACTGCTCGCTTACGGTACTGATCGCGTCAGCCGATAAAATCGCCCGTTTAACAAAATTAATATACTCAATATTTTCATCAGCTAAATGCGGAATACGGGTGCGCCCAAAATCTTTTTTTTCCGGCGGCACTTTCCACCAATTCATGCCCATCTGAAAAACAAGATTATGTATGGTAAATATTGTCTTAGCCTTTCTAAGCGTTTTTGAATAACGAAAATCAGTTTTTAAATAATACGGAATTAGCCCTGTCTGCCAGTCATGGCAATTTACTATGTCTGCCGCAAATTTCAAAAGCGAAATTAGTTTCAATGCCGCCACATCAAAAACAAGCCACCGGGCATTTTCGTGGCTTGATCCATATAAAGTTTTTCTTTTTGAAAAATATTTTTTGCATTCAATAAAATAAATCGGCAGATCCTCCATTGAGTATCCCTTCCAATAACTCACGCTTATTGCCTCTTTGGAATTTAAATAAACTTTAACATTTTCATAAATCAATTTTAAATCATGCCTATTTTTATCAATAACCCGGCCATACATTGGAGTAATAACAATAACCTCATGCCCAAGACGCTTAATCGCTTTCGGCAGGCTCCTGACAACATCAGCAAGACCGCCGGTTTTTGAAAACGGCGCCACTTCAGAGCTAATATGAACTATTTTTAATTTTTTAGGCATAATAATTAATAATGCTAAAAATATAATGCTAATCTGCTAATATAATGCTAATCTGCGAATTGCGAATATTATTCATTAGCAATTCGCGGATTAGCATTTATTCGCATTATTAGCATTGTTACTATTTGTGGCGCAGATTGCCACCGCTAACGCGTCAGCCGCGTCATCGGGTTTGGGAATTTCTTTTAGATTTAAAAGTAATTTTACCATTTTTTGTACTTGCAATTTACTTGCCTTCCCGTAAGCGGATACGGCTTGCTTGACTTGCAAAGGAGTGAATTCAACTAATGGCACTTTTTTTTGCTGTGCGGTTAAAAGCACTACTCCGCGCGCCTGTCCGACTATAAGAGCGGTTTTAACGTTATTACAAAAAAATAATTCCTCAACACCGACTAAACTCGGCTTATATTTATTGATTATTTTTTCCAATTCTTTATTGATAATTTCCAAACGAACAGGCAATTTGATTCCGGCTTTAGTTTTAATAGAACCATAATCAATACAGCTTAATTCTCCGTTTTTTGCTTTTTTTATTACTCCGTAGCCGGTATCGGCAATGCCGGGGTCAATACCTAATATTACTTTTTCCATAATTTCAAAATTTGAAATTCACCCGACAAGCGAGTACAGGCAAAATTAATTATATATTTACATTAGTATAATAATCCGCCACATCTTCATTATCCTCCAGTTCTTCAATAAATTTTTCAATTTTTTCCTTGTCTTCATCGCTCACATCAACTTCGTCTTTAGCAACATATTCAATCTCCGCTGATTCAGCGGTAATATCTTTCTCCTCTAAATATTTTTTTACTTTCTGTAAATATTCAGGCTTGGTAAATAATGTTACGCCTTCCTCCAATCTAATAATATCATCCGCTCCGGCCTCAATTAATTCTAACTCATCTTCATCATTTATAATTTTAAATTCGTCATTCGCAATTCGAAATACTCCTTTTTGTTCAAAATTCCACATTACAGATCCGAGTGACCCGCCATATTTGGTAAAGGTATGGCGAATGCTGGCCGCGCTTCTGTTTTTATTATCAGTTAAGGCCTTTACAATAAACTGGGAATTTGCCGGACCGATTCCCTCGTAAATTAATTCCACGATTTGGTCGCCCTCAAGCTCTCCTGTGCCGCGCTTAATTGCCCTTTCAATAGTATCTTTGGGCATATTAGCGGCTCTAGCCTTATCAATCGCCATGCGCAAAGTAAAATTCGTATCCGGATCTCCGCCTTTTTCTTTCACGGCCACAGCTATTAGTTTTCCGAGTTTGGTAAATATCGCCCCACGTTTCGCGTCAGTCGCGCCCTTCTTCCTTTTAATTGTTGACCATTTTGAATGTCCTGACATATTTTTAAAACTTTTTATATTAGCAATAAAATAGACGACATTGAGCATATTCTACTTGTCTGTCGCCTATCTTTTCCTTACACAAAGATTAACATAAAAAAAATTAAAAATCAAGGACTAAAATAATTTTTATACCTTTATTTTAAAAAATATGATACAATTTAAAAATAAATATTAACAATAAAAATATGAATCTTGATGATAAAAAATCATTTGAAAAATTGGATAAACATGGCGTTGCTAAATCAATTGAGCTTTTGCCTGATCAAATTCGGCAGGTTCTTAGAGATTCACGCTTAATTAAAATTCCGAAAGAATATAGCAAAATTACGCAAGTGGTTGTCTCGGGCATGGGCGGCTCCAGCCTGGGCGCCTATATCACACGCTCGGCTTTTGGCGAAAAAATTAAAGCGCCCATTTCAATTCTTTCAGGCTATCAATTACCCGCCCATATTGATAAAAATACGCTTTTCGTGCTTTCTTCTTATTCCGGAACAACCGAAGAAACACTTAGCACATATAAAGAGGCAAAAAAACGCGAAGCAAAAATTATCGCGATTACCGCTGATATGCCGAAGAATAAGCTTAAAAATATAATGCTCAAAGATAATCTTCCGGGGCTTATTTTTAAACCCGAATATAATCCATCCGGACAGCCGCGGATGGGAACAGGATACATGGTCTTTGGGTTATCGGTAATATTGGCTAAAGCGGGGCTATTTAAAATAAACGTAAAAGAAGTCAAAGATATTATTTCCAATTTGGAAATCGGTTCGCGAAAATTAAGTCCCAATATAAAAAGCAATTTAAATAAAGCTAAAAAAATCGCGTTAGAACTTTACAACAAAACACCGATTTTAGTCGGAGCCGAACATTTAAGCGGTAACTTGCGCGCGCTTAGAAATCAAATTAATGAAAACGCCAAGCTATTCGCGAGCTATTTGGAACTGCCTGATATGAATCATTATGCCATGGAAGGCTTGGTTAATCCAACCGGCAATAAAAAAACTTTACACTTTTTATTTTTTGATTCAAAACTTTATCACAAGCGCACGCAAAAACGCAGTGAACTTACCAAGCAAGTTGTCAAAAAAAACGGTATAAAAATCAGCGCCTATGAATTAACAGGGAAAACAAAACCATATCAAGCTTTTAAACTTTTACAAATGGGGTCATGGATAAGTTATTACCTGGGAATTCTTTACGGGGTTGATCCGATTAAAATTCCCTGGGTTGACTGGTTTAAGGAGCAACTAAAACACGGCTAATTTAATAATTTTATTATTTAAAACTAGCTAAATTATTTAAAATTTTAAAAAATAAAAAATATTGACTTGTCTCGTTTATTATGCTACTATATTTTTTAGATAGCTAAGGGCGGCTATTTTTTCTTTTGTTGAATATATCCTACTTCTCAAATCATAAATCATAAATCATAAATCATAAATCATAAATCATAAATCATAAATCATAAATCATTTGGGGGTGTAGCTCAGTTTGGTTAGGGCGCCCCGGTTTAACCGGGGAGGCCGCAATTTACAATTATGCAATGTAATAAAATTCATTAATAAATATTTCAATATTTAAAACCCCTCAGCGGGGGTGTAGCTCAGTTTGGTTAGAGCGCTTGCCTGTCACGCAAGAGGTCGCGAGTTCGAGTCTCGTCACTCCCGCTGAGGGGTTTTGTTCTGCTTGTGATATAATTGGAATAGATGAATAATTTTATTATGTCCTTATTATATAAAACAATTAATATATCGTGAAACTTTTTTGTCAACACTACCGTTCACAAGCAACCCCATCAGAATCCCCATCCAAATTATGAGCATCATACCCAACTTTCCGCATACAGCATTCATATTTTTCCCGCGCCTCACGGCGCGTTTTAAAATCGTTGCAGTTGTAACGGTCAGACCGGCAAGAGCAAACTATGGCGGTATTCGGCGGCATGCCCTTAAAATAAAAAAGACCAACGCTGCAAACACAGTTTTGGCCTTTTTCTGATATAAGCTATTTTTTCAACTAAGCTCCGTTTTTAAATGTACCGCTGATTTGGGAAATGCTTTCATGAGTTACCTCAGCCATTGCGTTAAAATTGTCACTCATGTGCATCCCGATTACCCTGTCCGTGGATGAATAATATTGGTAATAAAGCCCTATGCCGTATTTTTGATAATCACTGATGGCCATTGAACGGTGTTTTGCTCTTTCTTGAAATATGGAACACAGAAGAAAACAAACATCCGCGCCATTTTTTATAAGCATCGGATCACCGGTTTCATTACCCTCCAAAATAAAATCAATAGCATACCAGCTTTTTGGTGATTCTCTGCCAATATCGGCTAGTAATCTGGCAATATATACCACATAGAAAAATATCCTCGCTAACCATCTCAAAAGAAAATAATGTTTTGGAGATGACAGCTTCAAAAAATCTGGACAGACTCCCGTAGTCATTCACACCCATAATAACTTTATTTGATTTTTTCAGGCCCCTTTTAAGTATTTGAGCCCTTTCAATCAGTTTGTTAAAAGGATGATTCTGCCCCGCTTTCTTCGCCCTAGCATCAATAATGGAAATTATTTCCTCGGTCATAGCCCTCCTCCTTTCAAATTATTTTTTGTAATTATTATGCAGTAATTTCTGATCTATCTTAAACATATATTTTTAACAAAAGCCGTGGCATGACCGCAGCGTACGCAATCAATAACCTTACCTCGCGTATTCAATCACTCTCATCTCCCTGATAACATTAACTTTAATTTCTCCGGGATATTTAAGCTCGGCTTCAATCTTTTTCGCGACTTCGCGCGCTAATTCACGGGCTTTAAGATCGTCAACTTCATCCGCGGTAACAAATACGCGCACTTCGCGCCCTGCTTGAATCGCGTAGGTTTTTTCAATGCCATCAAAAGAACCGGCAATTTTTTCCAATTCTTCCAAACGCTGGATATAGCGTTCAAAACTGTCATGCCTGGCTCCCGGCCTGGCTCCGGACATAGCGTCTGCCACTTTTACGATAATTGATATTAATCCGCGCGGATGATCATCATGATGAGTTTCAATCGGATCAATTATCTCTTGCGGCAAACCGAATTTTTTGGCAATATCCCTGCCGATTTCCGGATGAGTTCCTTTTACTTCATGGTCAACGGCCTTGCCGATATCGTGCAGCATTCCGGCTTTTTTGGCGATAGTCACGTCAGCGCCAAGTTCTTCAGCCAACAAAGCGGAAAGGTGGGCAACCTCCAAAGAATGGCGAAGCGCGTTTTGCCCGTAGCTGGTGCGATATTTAAGGCGGCCGATAATCTGCACTAACTTCGGATCAAGCCCAGTAATGCCTACTTCGTACAAAGCGTCTTCTCCCGCCTTTTTAATGTCAAGCGCCAATTCTTTTTTAGACTCTTCAATCGCGTCCTCAATTTTTGTCGGATGAATCCGGCCGTCAAGAATTAATTTTTCCAATGTTTTTTTGGCGATATGCCGCCTAATCGGCGAAAAGGCTGAAATAGTAATCGTATTCGGAGTATCATCAACAATAATTTCCGTACCTGTAATCTGCTCAATTACTTTGATATTTCTTCCTTCGCGGCCGATAATGCGCCCTTTCATTTCATCACTTGGCAAATCAACTGAAGTGGTGGTAATCTCGGTCGTATAATTTGACACCAAGCGCTGCATAGTGCCGGCCATTACATCACGCGCTTTTTCTTCCAATACTTCCGTATCAAGCGCCTCTTGCTTGCGAACGCGGGATATTAAATCTTCTTTCATTTTTTCTTTTAAATTTCTCAATAAAACTTCCCGCGCCTCGTCTTTTGACATGCTGGCGACTTTTTCCAGCTTTTCTATTTGATCTTTTTTGATTTTGTAGATTTTACTTTTTACTTCTTCAACTTTTTCAACTTTATTATATAATTTTTGCTGCTTATCCTGCAACTCTAATAATTTCTGTGAAAAAATTGTTTCTCTTTTTTCCAGCCTGGCTTGCAGATTATTAGTCTGCCGGTTGCGATTTTTTTCTTCTTGCTTGGCTTCATCAATAATTTTCACCGCTTTTTCCTGGGCACTCAAAATTATCTCGTTTCTCTTGGCTTTAACCTCGGATAATCTTTTCTCCGCTTTTTCTTCAGCTGATTTAATTTTGCTGTCAATATTTTTTTTTCGTATCCAATAACCGACAAAAAAACCGCCCGCAAGAACAATAACATACATTAAATATTCCATACATTTAAAGCGTTATTGTTGTTGGGAGGTTAAAATGAATTTTATTTAACAAAATTAAACAAATTAAAAATTTCCAAACAAAACTAAATAATTTTTTGAAAAATTTATTTGTTTTTTAGCATTTTTTTGCGAAATTTGATTTTTTATAAATTTGAATTGATTATTCACAAATTTTATACTAATTTTAGATAAATCCTATAAACTGTTAGATTCTTTCCCAACAACAAAACGATTAATTTTTTAATTCAGACAAACTCTTTTTCAAGAGTTTATTGTCGTAAATATCTTAACACAAGAAAACCGGCTTGGCAAGGTTTTGATTTTTTTGGGCATACATAACAAAGCTTGATATTTACATAATAACATTATAAATCAAATATATGCTTTTTGATAAATTTAAAAATAAAAATTACCATTTCATCTTTTGCGTCAGAAGGACTTTGGGCAATCCAAACCGCTAAATTATACAATTCCGTGTTATCAACTTTTATCCATTTATTATTTATATACAAAAACAACAACAATGTTGTAACAGCGATTCTTTTATTTCCGTTTTGAAAAGGATGGTTTTTAATCATTAAATAAAAAAGGATAGCCGCTTTTTCAATTAAGCCTTTGTATAAATCTTTCCCTCCATATCGCTGATAAGGAGCATTTATACAGCTTTCAAGAATATTGGAAAATCTAGATGAAAATTCGGGAATCGGCTCATTCCAACTCATAGACTTTATCGCTAACGAATGCGCGCTATATTTAACAGCATCAACAGACAATCTTTTTATCATATATTTATTCTTTCCCTAATTTTTTTAATACTTCTCCATATTCCCTGATTACTTTATTTACACCATTTTCAATTTCTTTTTTGAATTTGTCGGTTAATTCGTTTGCAACTATTCCATCCAATCTATTTTTAGGTATTATATAATTTCTTCCAATTTTTTCAGCATAAATTTGACCATTTTTAATTTTTTTAAAAACAGCCACCCTGCTAATACCCAATATATCAGCTAGCTCTTTTACTGATAAATATTTTTTTTCATTATTATTTTTCATATTTTTGTTAACTTATATTTATAAGTTATCATATGTTAACCATATTGTCAATGGTTAACAAAAAAACAACGCTAAAATTAGCGTTGTGCTTAATAGGGGTGGCTAGAGGGAATTGAACCCTCGTAGCTGGCACCACAAGCCAGTGTTCTACCATTGAACTATAGCCACCATAATTATTTAATTTTATAAAAATAAATTTTCTCAGTAGTTTTGTCTCCTATAACAACTTTTATCGGTTCAAATTCCGGCAGTCTGAATTGATAGCTGACAATCTGAGTCCCCGATTTTAATTCTTTTAAAAATTTATCCTTAAGCAACTTCATCATTTTTACACTCAAAAAACAATACACCAAATCAGTTTTGCTTAAATCAACTTTGAATATATCATTTTTTCTAATATCAAGATTGCTTTTTTTAAACCAATTTTGGACTTTTGCCAAGAAAAACGGCAATAGCGCGTATTCATAAGCGATTATTTTTGAATTGGGAAACTTCTTTCGCGCAAAGCGCGAAAATCCGGCTCGCCCGCAGCCCAATTCACAAATAACGCTGTTATTTTCCAGCTCAATATTATTAATTATTTTTTTGATTACGCTTTTTTTAGTGGAAATAAACGGGGCATAGCCTTTGAATATGATGTTGTAAGCCTGCGCGATAAAAAAGAAAAACCAAAAAATCAAGACAAACAAAAATATAATTTCCAATAAATTGATAATATACATAAAATTACAATAATATTCTTTATACTATAAATTTTTGTTCTAATGCTGTCAATGTGCGCCCAGAGGGAATCGAACCCCCATAACCAGCTTAGAAGGCTGGTGTTCTATCCGTTGAACTATGGGCGCCTATTCCGGTTTTTTATAAACATAAAATAAAATTGCCAAACTTGGCAACAGATATAATGTACCAAATTAATTGATTATAGTCAAGATTTTTTGTGTTTTTGTTTTTATGTTTTTTTTTGCAGTTACCCAAAAAAATTGACACGCGCGCGTGTTTAGGCTAAAATAAACAAGGTAATAAGCTAAAAATAAATAAAATACTTCTATGCCGGGACAAAATATAACTGAAAAAAAAGAAAGATTAAAAAAACTAAATAATATAAAAGCGGCGGGGATTAATCCTTACCCAAGCAAATTTGAAACAACCCATACAAATATCAAAGCTATTAATTCTTTTGACGACTTAAAAAGCAGGGATATTAAAGATATATGCCAAAATCCTTCAAATAAAATTAAATTAGCCGGAAGATTAATGACTTGGCGCAAACACGGTAAAATTATTTTTTCTCAAATTAGCGATTTCTCGGGACAAATTCAAATTTCCTTTTTATTTAATGTTCTGGGCGAAGAAAAATTTAATTTTTTAAAAAATTTTGATATCGGCGACATTATCGGCGTAGAAGGAGAATTATTTAAAACCAAAAGAGGTGAAATTACTTTACTGGTTGTTAGCTATACAATGTTAAGCAAATCCTTAAAACCCTTGCCTGAAAAATGGCATGGCATAAAGGATGATGAAATAAAATTTCGCAAAAGATATCTTGATATAATTTTTAATCCCGATGTCAAAGAAATGCTTATAAGAAAAGCCAAATTTTGGGATGCTGTAAGAAACTTTTTAAACAGGCATAATTTTCTTGAAGTGGAAACGCCTATACTGGAAATAACTCCGAGCGGAGCTGACGCCGAACCTTTTAAAACCCATATTAACGCTTTGGACATGGATGTTTATCTTAGGATTTCAACGGGAGAACTTTGGCAAAAAAGATTAATGGTCGCGGGTTTTGAAAAAACGTTTGAGATAGGCAGGCAATTTCGAAATGAAGGCATCTCCCCCGAGCATCTTCAGGACTATACGCAAATGGAATGTTATTGGGCTTTTGCCGATTACAAACAAATGATGCGTCTTATGGAAAAAATGTATCAGGAAATTATTAAAAAAATATATAGCGCGACAAAAATAAAAATTAAAAATGAAATTATAGATTTTAGCGGCGAATGGCCGGAAATTAATTACGCGGAAGAAATATACAAGCAAACAAAAATTGATATATTCAATACAAACGAAAAACAAATAAAGGAAAAGTTAGAAGAATTAAAAGTGGAGTACAATAAAAAGGGCGGTAAAGGCAGGTTAATAGATTCTCTTTGGAAATATTGCAGAAAATCAATTAGCGGACCGGCGTTTTTGCTTAACCACCCTGTTGAGATTTCTCCGTTGGCCAAAAGAAGCGAGAAAAATTTAAATACGGTTGATCGTTTTCAAATATTAATAGCCGGATCGGAAATAGGAAACGGATATTCAGAGTTGAATGACCCCATAGACCAAAATGAAAGATTTAACGAGCAGGCAAAATTGCGCGAGCAAGGCGACCTTGAGGCGCAGATGCGTGATAAAGAATTTGTAGAAGCTTTAGAACACGGAATGCCGCCTACTGCCGGTTTTGGCGTATCTGAACGCTTGTTTTGGTTTTTGGAAAATAAGCCGGCAAGAGAATGCGTAACTTTCCCTTTGCTGCGGCCAAAAAATTAACTAAACTTTTTTTAGTTAAACAAAAAATGGCAAACATCGCCGTCTCGCATGATATAATTTTTGCCTTCGGTGCGAATCAAGCCTTTATCGCGCGCGGCCGCTTCACTGCCCGCTTCCAAAAATTCTTGCCAATTGACAACTTCAGCGCGGATAAAGCCTTTTTCAAAATCAGTATGAATTACACCGGCGGACTGAGGGGCTTTAGTTCCTTTTTTTACGGTCCACGCTTTGGTTTCTTCCGGACCGGTAGTTAAAAAAGTAATAAGCTCAAGCAATTTATACGAAGCCTGAATAAGCTTATCAAGGCCGCTTTGCCCTAAGCCCAATTCTTGAATATATTCTTTTTGCTCTTCCTCGCTTAAAGCGGCAATCTCTTCTTCCAGCTTAATATTAAGCTTTATAATTTCGCCATCATTAATTTCCAAATTTTCTTCTTCACCGTTTAAGACATAAATGATCGGTTTTATGCTTAAAAGATTTAAAGTTTTTATTAAATTTTTTTCATCCTCATCCAAGTCCAATTCTCTCGCGCCTTTTCCTTTGTCTAATAAATTTTTAATTTTTTCCAAAAGTTTTAAAAGCTTTATTGCTTCTTTGCCGCCGCCTCTGGCTTCTTTCGTTGTTTTTAAAATTCTTTTTTCAACCGTTTCCATATCAGCCATAATAAATTCCATATTGATTGTTTCCCGATCTTCCTTTGGGTCAATTTTGCCGTTTACATGACTAATGTTTTCATCTTTAAAATTTCGCACCACTTCGCAAATCGCGTCGCACTCGCGGATATTGGCTAAAAATTTATTTCCCAAGCCCTCGCCCTTGTAAGCGCCCTTAACCAGACCGGCAATATCAATAAATTCAATTACTGTCGGGATTATTTTTTTTGATTTTGAAATTTTCGCCAATTTTTCCAAACGTTCGTCAGGCACTTTAACCACGCCGACATTAGGATCAATCGTGCAAAAAGGATAATTTGAAGCCTCAACTTTTTTATTAGTCAAAGCGTTAAACAAGGTGGACTTCCCGACATTGGGAAGGCCGACGATTGCGATTGATAAAGACATAATTTATTTATGATTTATACCCGTCAAGCGAGTACAAGTGATTTAAAATTTAATCTTTAATTATATTAACAAAATAGTTTAATTGAGTAAATAGGCTTAAATTTAGACTTGAATTTAACATATTTCTAATATTACCATAATATAGTATAATTATAATATACTAAGCAAAAAAATTTATGACTATTTTAGTTGTTGAAGATGAGGTTAAAATTACTCGTTTTATTAAAAAGGGCCTGGAGATGGAGCATTATACCGTTGACACGGCTTATGACGGCGAAGAAGGCTTGGAAAAAGCGGAAATAAATAATTATGATTTGATTATCCTGGATATTATGATACCGAAAATTGACGGAATTGAAACTTGCCGCCAAATTAGGGAAAAAAGGATTGACACGCCGATTATTATGCTAACAGCGCGCGACACGATTGAAGATAGAATCAAAGGGCTGGATGCCGGGGCTGATGATTATTTAATAAAACCTTTTGCCTTTGGCGAGTTAGTCGCCCGTATCCGCGCTTTGCTTAGACGGGAAAAATTAGTTAAAAGCACAAAATTGCGGGTTGGAAATTTGGTTTTGGACCCGGCTAAACACGAAGTTTATCGCAACGACAAAGAAATTAATTTATCCAGTAAAGAGTATCGCCTGCTTGACTATATGATGCGCCGACCGGGACATGTCTGCACACGCACTATGATCGGTGAACATATTTGGGGTTATAATTTTACTGATGAGTCTAATGTAATTGATGTTTATATCAGCTATTTAAGGAAAAAACTAGATAGCAGCTTTCAGAAAAAACTAATTCATACCGTGCGCGATGTCGGATATAAAATTCAAGATAAAAGTCGTAAAAAATAAAAACGAGCTAATATGCCAATCATAAATAAATTTAGCAAAACAAAAAAATTAAATGAATTTAATAGAAGAATTTTAGACAGCGCCCCTGTAAGTGTTGTCGCGCTCAATAAAGAAGGAGCTATTATTACCGCCAACAGATTGGCTATGGAATTAATGGATAAACCCCAAAGACCTATAATCAACAGCAAGCTAACTGATACCTATGAAATAAAAAACAATCAAAAATTAAGAAAGCTCTATAAAAATTTGCTGGAAAAAGGCAAGCCTTTTTATTATGAAAGCCTGCTTTATAAAAAAAGTTCTTCTTTGCACACAAAACATTTAAATATTATTGCCGTACCCCTTTTTGATAATAACAAAAAACTTGATGGCGCGATTTCAATTGCCTTGGACAACACCGAAGCTATGCATACCAAGCAAAGATTACAGGAATTAAATAAAAATTTGGAAATAAAAGTTCTGGAAAGGACAAAACAGCTTGATGTTATAAATAAAAAGCTCAGGGAAGCAATTGAATTAAAATCAAAATTTATCGCCGATGCCTCGCATGAACTGCGTACGCCGCTTACAGTTATACAAGGCAATCTTGATTTAGCCATCCGCGAAATAAAAAACACTCAAACTAAAATTCCGGAAACCTATACTTTAATTCTAAATGAAATAAAAAGAATGACCGGCGTATTATCCGATCTCACCATATTGACTAATTTTGACGCTAAAACCGAAACCCTTCATTACGAAGAAGTGAATCTGAAAAAACTGATTAGAGCCGCCAGCCAATCTTTACAAATTTTAGCGGAGCAAAAAAAAATTCGCCTAATTTACAAAAAAAACGCCAAACGCGTTAAAATTTTTGGCGATGAAGCTAAATTGGAAAAACTATTATTAAATATTATACGCAATGCCATTAAATATACGGAAAAAAAAGGCAAAATCAAAATCTGGATAGAAAATAATAGCAAATTTGTTAAAATCAATATTCAAGATAATGGCATTGGCATCCCCAAGGAAGATTTGCCTTATATTTTCGGAAGATTTTACCGGGTTGACAAAGCCAGATCCAGAAAAGAAGGCGGAACAGGACTTGGGCTCTCTATTTGCCGCTGGATTGCCGAAGCGCACGGCGGATACATCAGTGTTGAAAGCAAACAAGAAAAAGGATCTACCTTTACCATTCATTTGCCTTGCCAAAAAAAAGCCGTCAAAGGGCTTGATTTGCGGTATAAAGATTGAATTTGTTAAAAAAATCATTTAGCGGTATAATTAAATCATAAATCACTTGTACTCGCTTGACGGGTATAAATCATAAATAAAATATGCATATCCCCTTATCCGTTCCCCGTGAAAAAGAACGGGAATACCAAAAAAACTTTAATCTTGCTACCCGTAAAACCGGAAAAATGATGATGTTTGCCGGTGATCAAAAAGTAGAACACTTAAATAACGATTTTTACGGAAAAGGAATTCCAAAAGAAGTGGCTGATCCGGAACATTATTTTAAAATTGCCGATAAAGCGCGCATCGGCGTGTTTGCTACTCAGCTTGGATTAATAAGCAGATACGGCCGCGATTATCCGCGAATCCCCTATTTGATTAAAATGAATTCCAAAACCAACATCTTAAAGACCAAATACAAAGATCCTTTTAGTAATAATTGGCTGCAAGTGAAAAACGTGATTAAATTTAAAAAACAGTCAGGCGCGAATATTATCGGCGTCGGATATACATTATATATCGGCAGCTGGTATGAGTCCGCCATGTTTGAGCAAGTTTCGCGCATGATTTTTGACGCCCATCAGAACGGATTATTAACCGTACTTTGGGTATATATGCGCGGACAAGCGGTACCGGATAGCGAAGATATTCATTTAAACGCAGGCGGAGCCGGAGTCGCGCTTTGCTTGGGAGCGGATTTTATTAAAATAATCTGCCCAAAAGATAAAAAAGGCAAACAAAAAACCAAAGCCTTTAAAGAAGTGGTAAAAGCGGCCGGGCGCGCCGGAGTAATTTGCGTTGGCGGCTCTAAACAACCTGAAAAAAAATTCTTTAATGATCTTTACGAACAAATTCATGAAGCCGGCACCAGAGGCTGCGCAATTGGCAGAAATATTTATCAAAGGCCTCTGGATGAAGCTATAAGAACGGCTAACGCGATATCGGCAATTACTCTCTATAATAACACCCCAAAAGAAGCTTATGATATATTTATCGGGAAAAGTAAGTTAAAAAAATCAGATTAAACAAATTATTCTCATAATTATCCACAATTGACAAACAACGATATATTTGCTAAAATAGTATTATAAGTCCACAATACTATGGACTGAAAATAAAAACAAAAAATAAAAATGAATATTAACACACAAATTTCTCAGCCGGAAAATTTTTTCAATATCCGTCAAAACGGCTGGAAATATTACAATAGCATAAAAAAGAAAGCAATGGAGCAGGAGTTCAGCTGGGCTGGACTTTTCCTTAGCATGTCCATTGCTTTTTTTATTGTGACCATTACCGCTTATAGCCTAGGCTTATTGCATACTTCTTTTAAAAAAACCCGACTTGAACAAAAAATTAACCAGCAAATATATATATTAGAAGCCGGTCAAATAAATTCAACTAATTTCAGTTCTTTTATATAAATTCAAAATTTTTGATTAATAATAATTAATAAACTTATCGCCAGTTTATTAGCTATTATTAATTAAATTTTTATTTAATTAATAAATAATAAAAGCCGGCCAAAATAAAAATGAGCCGCAATTAGCCACTAATGGAGTAACCCGTCCTTTCTCTATTAACAACTTACTCGTCCTTTCTCTATTAACAGCTTACTCGTCCTTTCCCAAAAAAGAGCCAAAAGGCTCTAAGCAAGGGGCTGTGCTAGATACATCGGCACAGAAGATCAGCAATAACTATAAAAAAAGTAGGTAATAGGCAATATTTTTTCTGCGCAGCTCCTCTTTTCTCTTTTTTTATCTCCTTTTTACTTTACCGCTCTTGCGGCAAAGTGAGCATGGGGATAAAATTCCGGCCTGCCTTTGCGGGAAGGCCGGAAAACAAAAACACCGTTGGACTCTTAAAAACGGTGTTTTTGCGTAGCTAAAGAGAATTCGCCTTGCGGATATTAACAATTTTTTGTTATAATACAAATATATATCAATAATTTTTTCGCTAAAATTACGAATTTAAAAAATCCTGCTCCAAATAACACATCAAATCTCTTGCAAAAACCGTATTTCTTTTAATATTTAATGAATTCATACCTCCTATTTGATTGCATAATTATAAAATAATTTTAACTAATTTTAAATATAAAGACGGCGAGTTTACATATAACTTGTTAGGCGAAATGTTGTTCTTAACAATAAAATATTTTTAGAGGGGCGGAGGAGGAAACATGATTATACAAATTACCAAGATTCCTGATATTCCAATTTTTGACAAGCTAGATAAACAAATTTTAAAAGAAATTTTAGGATTCAAACTTCAAACAGCTCCTTTTGGAGTGTCGTATAACAAGCCTCTTTGTAGCAGGAGAACCGCAACAGATAACTGTGTAAAAGAGTATATTGTTGAAATTAACAATTTACTCGCGGCTGCCTACGAAAAAGGAACATGGCTATATGACATTCTAAAAAGTACTTTGAGTGAAATTGAAGAAACCGATGGTATTGTTTTAAGTCCTGAGGAGGTAAAAGAAATATAATTTAAACGCCCCTCCTCTCTAAAAATATTTTATTGTGTCGCCTATTCAGGCGACCTGCTTGGCTATCGCCAATCAGAAGAACAACACTACACACAACACGGCATATCTGGTTCGCGCTTGCCTATTCGAGCAAATGCTCACGCAAATTTCCGCCTCAACTCATTATTAAAATTAATCTAAAAAGAGAGGCGGAAACTTCAGATGATGCCGATATGTTAGATGAAATTCGTAAAAGAGCCTAAAGAAACATTTTTAAATTATTCGATTTATTAAATATTTAAATGAAAAAAAAGTACAAAAATTGCATAGACTATATAGAAAACAATCGAAAAGAATTAACGTTCCATCTTCCTAAGGATGAAGGTATTCATCTTGGTTTACCAAATCCTTTTATAGCTCCGTCTTCTAGCGAAGGTATTTTTAAGAATGACCAATTTTATTGGGACAGTTATTTTATAATCCTTGAGCTTACAGAGTCTGGCAAAGTTGATTTAGCAAAAGGAATGGTTGATAATTTTGCTTATCTTTGCAAGAGGTTTGGGATAATGCCCTCAAGAAATAGATATTACAATTTGGGGGTTTCACAACCACCTTTCTTTACTTCAATGATTTTCGAGGTTTTTAATAAAACAAAAGACAAAAAATGGCTTCAAGAGATGGCAAAGGTTGCGGAATATGAGCTAAAAAACTATTGGATGGACAGCAAAAAAATTCATAAGGCCTACAAAGAGCTATCTAGATACTGCAATCATTGGCGTACGCATTTAACCGCTGAACATGAATCAGGCTGGGATATGACTTCGCGTTTTAATGAAAGATGTCTTGATTTTTTGCCTATTGATTTAAATTGCTTGCTTTTCAAATATGAATCAGATCTTTCTATTATTTACAATGCGCTTAAAGATAAATCTAAAAAAAAGTATTACTTTGATAAAGCGGAAAAAAGAAAAGAGACTATAAATAAATTGATGTGGAATGAAAAAGAAGGCTTTTTCTTTGATTATGATTATCAAAACAAAGAACAAAGCAAATTTTATTCTCTTGCCGGTTTTTATCCTCTTTGGGCCAAATTAGCGACAAAAAAACAAGCTAAAAAAATTAAAGACAAACTTTCTATATTTGAATACAGAGGAGGTTTAGCCAACACTCAAAAAGAAAAATTATCAAAAACTTTTAAACAATGGGATTATCCTAATGGATGGCCTAATCAACAATGGATTGTGATTAGGGGATTATTAGATTACGAATTTAAAAAAGACGCTCACAGACTAGCCAAAAAATGGCTGGAAATGAACAAAAAGGTTTTTGAAAAAACTAAAACATTCTGGGAAAAATATAATGTTGTAACTGTAGACAGAGGTAAAGATGGAAGGTATCCAACTCAAAAAGGTTTTGGCTGGACTGACGCGATTTTTATAAAATTAATAAATGAATTGCAAACAAAAACATGAAAATCATAACCAGCCTTAAAAATATAAAAGTCAAAGAAATTAATAAACTGCGGAAAAGCAATAAAAGAAAAAAAGAAGGCTTGTTTGTAATTGAGGGTGAAAAAGAAATTAAATTGGCAAAAAAATCCGGAATTTGCGTTAAAGAATTATTTTTTTCAGAAAATATTTATCAAAAAGAGCTTAATAGCTTTCCTGATACTATAAAATATTCTCTTACTAATGAAATTTTTAGCAAAGTATCTTTCCGTGAAAATCCGGATGGATATTTGGCAATCGCGCAAACAAAAAATTTTCAATTAAAAGACATTAAATTAAGCAAAAATCCCTTTTTGCTAATTCTTGAAGCAATTGAAAAACCGGGAAATATCGGCGCGATTTTACGAAGCGCTGACGCCGCGGGGGCCGACGCGGTAATTATCACTGAATCGCGAACTGACATTTTTAATCCAAATGTTATCCGCTCAAGCTTAGGCGCGATTTTTACCAATAAAATCGCGATTTGCAAAAACAAAGAACTTTTTTCATGGCTTAAAGAAAGAAATATCAATACTTTTGCCGCCACGCCAAACACTGATAAGCTTTATTATGATGATGATTTTAAACAAGCAAGCGCGCTGATTATCGGCGCCGAACATGAAGGTTTGAGCAAAGAATGGCTTGAATTTGCCGATAATAAAATAAAAATACCAATGAACGGCAGAATTGATTCCTTGAATGCCTCAGTCAGCGCCGCAATAATTTTATTTGAAATTGTCCGGCAGAGAAATATAATGTAAATTTTATAATTTTTTTGCGTTAAGGCGCATATTGTGATATAATAAAAATGCAATAAAGCAAAAAATAAAAGCAAATCCCATGCTAAAATTAAATAAAATTAGCAAATTTTTTTGTTATAATAATTTTTTTAATAAACTGCTAAAAGCATCTATTGCCATTTCCTTGGTGGTATTTCAAGCGGTTTTTTTATTTTATTTAATTTCCCCTTATTTATTTTCTGTAAAAGCTCAAAATAGCGTTATAACAAGCAGCGAGAACACGCTTGATTTTATTAATTTGCCAACAGACGAAATAATAACAGGCGCGATTAGTTTACAAATTAAAAGTACTTTTGATACCAATGATGTTTATTTAAAAACATACAAAAACGATGCGATATTCAGCACTGTCGCAATGGCAAAAGAGCCGGAAACAAATATATTTTCCTATTCTTGGCAAACCGAAAATATTGAAAATGGCTCTTACGCATTAATCGCTCGCGCATACGATGGTATTAGTTATGTAAATTCCGATTCTGTTTCTCTGAATATTTTTAATGAAACGCCGGAAGAAGATACAACCGCCGCGGCAATAACCGAAGAAACTGAAAATGATTTCGCGGCAGACACAAAGCTTATTAACACTGACAATGAAACGGTAACAACTTCAAATTCAAATCTTGATCCAAATGAAGATATTGATATTACCGCTGCTAATCCAGATTTAAATAATGATACAGGCAATGATACGATCACGAAGGCAAATACGGATAGCACGGGCATAAAAGACGATGAAGAAATAAATTCAACGGATTCATCAACAAAAAAAATTATTTTTATTGACGAACATAAATTTATTAACGGACCAATCTCAATTAAAGCGCAAACAAATTTTGTTCCCGACCAAGTAAAATTCTTTGTTATCGGCCCAAAAAACGCCGAACATAAAGGAATCGCATCTGAAAATAATATTTATTCTTTTAGCTGGAACATTAATGACGGCTTTCCCGAGGCTTTATACAAAATTAAGGCGCAAGCAAATTTTGCCGGAAAAATTTATAACGACGAGATTGAAATTAATTATTCAAAAGAAAATTATGATACTTCAAAAGAAAATCCAATAGACTCCGAAGCATTAACAATTGATTTTGTTGATGCTTTTCCCATAACATTTGAAAATGATAAAAAAATCGCAATCAAAACCAACAAAAGCGCGGACAAGGTAGAATTCGCGCTTTCCGGATTAATAAATAAAAAATTTACAGGCACGCCTATAAATGATTTTGAATATTATTTTATTTTGCCGGTTGCCGGCTTTGTAAACGGCGAATATGAATTAACCGCGGGCGTAATAATCAACGGGCAAATTGCCGCGAAAAAAAGCGTTAAAATAAACATTAAAAAAGAAACAACAAAAAATAACATTGGCCTTGAAAAACCAATTAATTTTTCCGAATCAGGCACTGTTAGCTCAGAAGAAAAAACAGAAGAGAAACAAGAAGAAATAAATACTGAAATCAATTTAAGCCAAGAATGCGCTGACATGGGAATTAAAGACAGCTACCGTTGTGATGAGTATTTGGCGCTCGCTGATGAATGCAGGCAGAGCGGTCTAATTACAAAAATTCAATGTGAAAATTATCTCAAACTTGACTTGCGATGCAGAAAATTAAAACTAGGCGAAAGCGCTTGCGCTGAATTTCTATCTTTGCCCCGGGAATGCCGCGCAGCTAAAGTTGTTACCGAAAATGCCTGCAATAATTTTATATATTTTCAAGCGATGCCTCAGGAATGCCAAAAAGCTAATATACAAACACATGGAGAGTGCAAAAGCTACCTAGAAAAAAAACATCTTCCCAAAGAATGTCTGGACGCGGGTATTAACACCGAAAAGGAATGCGAACAAAAATTAAGCAAACAAAATTCTCTTCCGCAAAATTGTCTGCGAGCCGGAATTACAATTGATGCTGAATGTGAAAAATATTTAAAAAGCCAAAAAGAAAAAGAAGAGTGCCGAATAGTCGGCATAAGCAAAAAAAGCCAATGCCGCTATTATTTGGACAATAAATATCTTGCTAAAGAATGCCAAAAACTAGGCATTGACGATGTTAAAGAATGCGGCGAGGCTTTGTTTAAAAAATACGGAATTCAGGAATGCGGCAAAGCCGGAATAGATGACGAAAAACAATGCCGCTCTTTTATCTTAAACAAATACCAGCAAAAAATCTCCTGTGAAAACTTAAACAGATGGGAATGCCGAAAAATTATTGAAAAAAACTTCTTAGGCGTAATTTCCGACAGGCAAATCAAATTTAAAGAATTGAAAGATAATTACGCGGAACAACAAGAAAAATCACAAAAAATCAGCGAATTGCGGGCAAAATTAAAAATTTCAAAAGAATTAATCCCTGTTGCCGATGTTAATGCCAAAATAAAAATGATAGCCGCTTCCGAAAACATGATATTAAAAAATTCAGACACCTTAATTCAAACGGCTCCGCTTGCCATATTAATTGACTCTGACGGCGACGGCTTGCCGGATGACGCTGAAAAAAGAATAGGCACCGACAAAAATAATATTGACAGCGACGGCGACGGCTATAACGATGGGGAAGAAGTAAAAAACGGTTATAACCCGCTTGGAAGCGGCGCCATTAAAAAAACTCTGGCCGCAATTGATCTGGCAGTTCTTAACAACAAAACCATTGAACACCCCAAAACGCAAGGAAATGTTTCTAACAACTTTAAAATTAAAAAAATAACAAATAACAACGATAAAGGCAATAAAGGCTATATTTTGAGCGGACAAGCTGATCCGCGTTCAGTTGTTACCATATATTTATATTCCGATATTCCGCTGCTGATAACAGCCGAAACAGATGAATATGGAAATTGGCGCTATGAATTAAGCGAGTCTTTAATTGAAGGCGAACACGAGGCTTATGTCGCTTTAAATGACAATACCGGACGCGTCATAAAAAAAGGAAGTCCGATCAGCTTCTTTATTAAAGAGGCAAAAGCGATTTCAATAGAAGAGTTTGCCGCTTCCGCGCCGTCTTCTCGGACAACAAAAACAGAAAGTATGATAAAATTATATATTTATATTTCAATCATAATAATCGCCATCGGCATCATGCTTTTTATAATTTTTATAATAAATAAAAAAAGAGCGGAAGACGCGCAAGACTTATAATTTTAACTAATGAAAATTAAAAATTTTTTTATACAAAATAGGATGATGTCTCAAATTGCTTATGGTATTTTTTTAATTGTGCTAATCCCTCTGCTAATAACTTTTAACACTGTTTTTATTATTAATAAATATAACCAAACCCTTGATGTAACCTTGCAAAGACAGGCGCTTTCCATGGGCAGAACAATCGCTACTTTAGTGGAAAACGATCTGCCTTGGTCTGATTTTATACAAATCAAAATAGAGGCTTTAATTAAAAACAATATCGCGATTGAAGCGATTGATGTTTTAATTCCGGAAAAAAACGGCGATAACTTTAAAATAATCGCTTCCAGTGATAAAAAAAATATTGGAAAAACAAATGATTTTTATTTTTATAAACTCGCATGGCTGCAGCCGAAAAATGACGGTTTGGCAACGGATTCACTTGGACTTTCCGGCGCGAATCAAAAAATAGACGCGCCTGAAAATCGTTTCTGGCTAGTGGCCATGCCGATGACAGGAAGCGACGGAAGCAAACAAGCGCTGATCAGCATTAAAATATCCTCTGAAATAATTGATAATTTAACAAATTACAACAGAAACGCGTCTATATTTATTTTAGTCGGAACGGTTATAATCGTAATTATGTTTTTACTGGTTGCCGTCCGCCTATGGGATTACGCTTTGCTTTATAGAAAAATTAAAGAAGTGGATAAAATGAAAGATGAATTTATTTCAATCGCCTCGCATGAATTGCGCACTCCGGTAACCGGAATTCGCGGTTTTACGTCAATGATTGTGGACGGCACGCTGGGCAAAGTCAATGATAAAGTCAAAAAAAGCGCGCTTATGATTCAGCGTGAATCAGAGCGCTTGGCAATATTGGTGGAAGACTTGTTAAATGTCAGCCGCATTGAACAAAATCGCGTAAAAATGAATTTAAAACCGGCTGACGCCGGCCACATAATCAATGAAGTTATTGAAAATTTAAGCGTTCAGGCGGAAAATAAAAAATTATACCTTGATTTCAAAAGCAATACGCAAATTTTGCCGATAATAAATGTTGATACTGACCGCTTAAAACAGGTTTTGATTAATTTAATCGGCAATGCCATTAAATATACGGAAAATGGAGGCATAAAAATTATTACCAAAGAAAAAGACAATGCCTCAATTCTGGAAATAACAATAAAAGACACTGGAATAGGCATGTCAAGCAAAGAAAGAGAAAGACTGTTTGAAAAATTTTACCGCATTCAAAGCGATAAAACTAAAAATATCGTAGGCACAGGACTTGGACTTTGGATTACCAAAAAATTCGTTGAACTTATGGGAGGAGAGATTATGATTGACTCAATAAAAGGAGTCGGCACGCAAATAACTTTGCTTTTTCCGATTGTTAAAAGTTAAAAAATATAATAAAATTTATGCTCAAAAAATTTTTAATTCTAATTCTGATTTTTTTAATTAATTTTTTAGCTATTCCGATAAAAATTATCGCGCAAGAAGAAGAATGCGCGAACGCGCTTATTAATTTTGTAGTCAGAAACGCCAACGGTGATTTTGTTCCAAATATAAGCGTTGAGGTTTACGAACAAATATATGACGCGGATAATAATCCGAAATACGGTCTTAAAGTCAGTTCGGGAAAAACCAGCGCGATTACCGGATTTTTTAGCGCTATTATAAAAGAGCCGAAAAGCGAGCATTACGTTTATAAAATAAGCCATATCGCAAAAGAAGAATCGGTGTTTTGGTTTTATAACAATACAATTTCCTGCGGCGAAAATTCAGAGCAAAGCAATGTTTTAAGCTCAATAAAATTTATTCTCAGAGATGCTGATGAAAATTTAATGAAAAACGAGAGTTTTAATCTGTATTTGCAAAAATATGACGCTGATAACGAACCGATAAAAGAAAGAGGAAATTTGCTTGCAACCCTAAATACCGGAGACAAGGGAGAGGTTACGGTTTATGTTCCAAGCGAACAAGAGTCGATTAATGTTAACAACGGCTATTATATTTTCGAAAAAACCAATTCAAATAAAGGCGTTTACGCCGTATATGACATTCAAGCAGACGCTGGAAATGAAACTGAAATTAATTATATTTTTAGCGAACTAAAACTCGAATTGCGCGATAAAAATGATATTCCTTTTCCTGCCAATGAAAAAATTGAAATATTTGAGCAAGTTGAAGATGAAGATTCCAATGATATTCTCGGTGAAAAAATAAAAGATATTTATACTGACGATTTCGGTATAGCGGCTTTTAAATATCCGGCTGGAATTTATGCCGCGCGATTAACAGGAAAAAACGGTCAATACACATATTTTTGGGATTTGGAAATCAATGATCAGAAAAGAAGCGCTTACGCCTTAAATACAAATGACTCTTGGGAGTCAGGAGATGGTGCTTGCTCCGCGGCTTCAATTTTTTCACTTTATACTAAAAACCTTGATTATAATTTAATACCGGGATTAAATTATAATTTATATGAACAAATTACCGACGCGGACGGACTGCCGGCAATTGACGAAAAATTGGACGAAGGAATTGTTAACGAAAACGGTGAAGGCGTTGTTACTGTTTACCCTGATCCAAGAAAAAAGTATGCCTTGCAAATTTATGATAAAAATTCTTCTGTTGGTGACTTTTGGTATTTTAACGAAATTCAATTTAGCTGCGGGCAGGATATTAAAATCACCAAACAACTGCCAAGTTTTAACATTATTTTGCGAAACGGCCATAAGGAACTGGTTAAAAATCATAGCTTTTCCATTTATACGCAAAAATACGACGCGGACGATATGCCGATTAAAGAAAAACAAGATTTGGTTTCTTCCAAGCTCAACACAAGTGAAGAAGGCATGGTTACTATTTATGTTTCCTATGATCATCCTTACGACAAAAATAAGCGCGGCACATATATAATTGAAAGCAAGGGCGAGGAAGGCGCCAATTTTATTGAATATGATTTAAATATAAATAAAAATGAAAATTTTAACTTAAACTATGTTTATAGCGATATTATTTTAAACTGCAAAAACCCCGATGGCACGGTTATCCAAGATGAAATGATTAATCTTTATGAACAAAAAAGAAGCGCGAATGGCGAATACATATTGGGAAAAAAATTAAAATCAGCCAAAACCGATGTACGCGGCAACGCGCGTTTTGAATACCCAAACGGATATTACGCGGCAGCGGTTAAAGATTATTTAGGCAAAGATAATTCCTTTTGGAACATTAATATTAAAAACAGGACGCGCAATACTTTTAACTTGGTTAAAAATAATACGCGAATCATCATAAAAAACGGTTCAAACGAAACTCTTGCCGGCAAAACCGTAAATATTTACGAATTGATTGAAAACGACAACGGTTACTTTGTTAAAGGCAAAAAATTAAAAACCGCAAGCAGTAAAGAAAATTCTATCAATATTTCATTGACGCCAAATCCTTATCTTTTTACCGTTATAGACGATAAAATAGAATACGGGCAAGTGCTATATGCTGAAAACAATAAAAACCAAACAGTGATTATACAATTCGCGAATAATCAAATTATCAGTCCTGACAAAAAATTCCAACTGGCTGTTCCTGAAATATCATATTCACTTGGAGATAAATTAAGCGGCCGCATACTCTTGCAGGTTGAATCGCGCGGCGAGGCCTGGTATGTTGATACTGCCAGCAGAAAACGCTACTATATGAAAGACGGGGAAACAGCTTATGAAATGCTAAGAAAGTTCGGTCTGGGAATCACAAATGAAGATTTAAATAAAATTCCAATCGGCCTTGATAATCGTTTTGATGAGTGGGATTATGACGGCGACTTAATTCCGGATAAAATGGAAGAAGCATTGGGAACCGATATGTATGACAGAGATAGCGATGGCGACGGTTATGATGACGGAGAGGAGGTTTTAGGTTCTTACAACCCGCTCGGCGCGGGCAAAACAGAGATTAATAATACTTTAACCGGAAAATTAAAAGGCAAAATTCTTTTGCAGGTTGAATCGCGCGGCGAAGCATGGTATTTAAACCCCGACGATAGGCGGCGCTATTATATGAAAGACGGGGAATCGGCTTATGAAATTATGCGTTTTTTATCACTGGGAATCACTGATGAAAATTTGGAGAAAATAGAGAGCGGGACGGTTGGGGATTAAATTTGTCATTCCTGTTTTTTTGTCATCTCGACTGAAGCGACAGAGGAAGGAGATATCTGTAATACATGAATCGCATAAAAAAATTAACAAAGTTATCCAGCTGCGGTTATTTGGTAAAATCCCGCCTTTTACTCCAAAATCAAAATTTCCCGCCAAACTCTTTGCCCTTGCCGTCCGTAAACAATCGCGCCTCTTTTGCTTAAAAGATTTTTATATTTTTCCAACAGTTTTTCCGGCAAAGGAAAAACTGTTTTAAATTGTAAAAACTCCGGGTTTATAAAAACTTTTTTATTTTTCCCCAAATTAAAAACCGGAAAAATTATTACAATTCTCCTTTTTGGCTTTAAAATTTTAGCAAATCGCGCGAAAGCCTTCGTATATAACTCCTCTAATGCTTTCACGGTTTTTTTAATATCAATTCTTCCGCGTTGCGGCCCCAAATACGGTTCCGTTGCAATCGCGTCAATTGATTTTTTTTGAATTTTGTTCGCGATTTTTTTTACATCGCATTCAAATATTCGCGCCTTATCTTTTCCTTTATTCTTTATAGCCCAATTAATATTTTTTTTCGCGTCTAAAACGGCTTTGGGGGAAATATCGGTTCCGATAATATTTTTAATGTCCCTCAAACAAGCTTCTGTTAAGAGCGTGCCTGAACCGCAAAACGGATCCAGCAAAACCGCGTTCTTTTTATTTTCAAAAGGAGCGAGCGCTAAATTTATCATTATTTGCGCCAATTTCGGCGGGAGCATTCCGGAACGATCATCTCTTGCCGGCCGGCCATAATCCCTAAAAGATAGTTCTTTAAAAGGCTGGACGGCTTTTGTTTCGCCAACTAAAAAATTTTCTTTATTTTCTATTACAACCAATTCAAACCCTTTTTTAATTAAATTGTTCTGCTCCACAACTACGCTTGATAAAATGTTTTCTTTGCTGTTTACCCAGCGGCTTGATAAGCCTTTTTGCTTAAAATATTTTTTCGTTTCCATTCCCAAAGGTTTTAAATTTATTCTTTTGCTTCCATAATAGGAAAACCCGAAAAAAATTTTTGATTCCGCTTTTGTTTGTTCTTCAAGATACTCGCTTAAATTTTCTAAATTTATTTTTTTAACTTCTTCAAGGATGATTTTGCCGATTTTAATCACGCCGCCCATTCGTTGAATTAATTTTTTTTCTTCCAATTCTGTTTCAGATTCTATAATTAATATTTTATTATTAATTATTTTATAATTTTCACGCGCCCCTAAAACTGAAAAAATTTCCGCGATTGATAACGCGGGATTATTGCCTAACTCAAAAAAATATTTCATATAAGTGTATTTATATCTATATGTTATAAATTTAATTATATCAAATTCCACAAAATAAGCTAATTTCAAGGATTTAACTTTGCATTTTTTTTAACTCTATGCTAGGATATATTTACAATTAAAACAATCAAAAAACCTTTTCCGCGCTTATTTTTATAGGCAGTTCTGAAACAAATTAAGCAGAACTAAAGGTATTCTCAATAAAATCCCTAGTATTAGAGAATATCTTGGGGATTTTTTATTTAAATTTAATCACGGTCTTTTAGTAAACTCTATTAAAGCCCGCAAATATTATGGCAAAAAATAAATCAGCAGAAATTCCTCATTATGAATTATTATTTATTGTTTCCAATAAATATTCGGAAGACGAATTAAAAAATGTGGTTAAAACCGCGCACAAAACCATTACCGATAACAGCGGAAAGATTACATATAGCGAGGAATGGGGCAAGAAAAAATTTACTTATCCGATAAAACATTTTCATTACGGTTATTATTCTTTAGCTGAATTTGATTGTCTGAGCGAAAATATTAATAAAATCAATCGGGAATTTCGCCTAAACAATGAAATTTTACGGCATATGATCGTTGTTAAAAAATTGCTCAGCGAAAAAGAAATTAAAGCCGAAAAAATGCGGGAAGAAAAGAAAATTAGTGAAAAAATTAAAGAAGAAAAAAAAGAAAGCAAGATTATTGATAAAAAGGAAAGTAAAAAAACTGAACAAAAAGTTGATATGAAACAGTTAGACGAAAAACTGGATAAAATTTTGGAAACGGATGATTTATTATAAAAAATTTTTTAATAAAAATATCTTTAATAACTAATTAGCCGGCGTATCATTTTAAAAATGATGCGCGGCAAACAAATTTATGAATCTTAATAAAGCAATGATTATCGGAAATTTGACCCGCGACCCGGAATTAAGAAACACTCCCAATGGAACGCCGGTAGCGTCATTTAGCGTTGCTACTAATCAAATATGGACTGATCAAGCCGGACAAAAACAAGAAAGAGTTGAGTTTCACAACATTGTCGCGTGGAGAAGGTTAGCGGAAATTTGCGGGCAATACCTTAAAAAGGGAGCAAAAATATATATTGAAGGCCGCCTGCAAACCAGAGACTGGGTTGGACAAGATGGTGTTAAACGCTATCGCACTGAAATTGTCGCCGACAATATGATTATGCTTGATAGAATCGGCAGTACCGGTGGCGGTTCTTTTCCCTCCGAGGCGCCGCCCGCGCCAAGCGAAAGCAATGAACCGACAGTAGAAAGCAACGAACTCGCGGGCAATCAACAACCGGAAGAAGACGAAATTAAAGTAGAAAATATCCCTTTTTAATAAATAATTTTAGAAAATATGAACAATAACCAAATTGAAACAAAAAAGACTTGTTATTTTTGCGAAAACGGAATCAAAGAAGTTGATTACAAAGATATTCGCACTTTGCGTAATTTTATTAACACTTACAAAAAGATTTTTCCAAGAAAAAAAACAGGTCTTTGCTCCAAGCATCAAAGAAAACTCGCGCTTGCCATTAAAAACGCGCGTGTTATGGCCTTGCTTCCGTATATAAGATAAACTTTAGCAATATTTTATGTTAAACCTAAACGAAATAAAACTTGGCAAAATTATTGAGGTTAACAAAGAACCTTATTTAATTGTCGGGGCAGACCATCATAAAATGGGACGAGGAGGAGCTGTTTTGAAAGTTAAATTAAAAAATTTGATTACAGGCAGCGCTCTAAACAAGACTTTTCAGGGAAATGATAAAGCGGAAGAGGCCAACATTGAAAAGAAAAAAGCCAACTACATGTACAAAGACGAAGCCAATGTTTATTTAATGGATAACGCGTCTTATGAGCAGTTTGAAATTTCCTTGGAAGCCGTTGGAGAGAAGGCTAGATTTTTAAAAGAAGGCGTAGATGTTGATGTGCTTTATTTTAACGGAAATCCCGTTGCGATAGATTTGCCGGTTAAAATTGAGCTTAAAGTTATATCAGCCCCTCCGGGAGTCAAAGGAAATTCAGCCGGCAATGTTACAAAACAAGTTGAACTGGAAGGCGGGGCAACTATTACCGCGCCGTTATTTGTAAACGAGGGAGATGTTATTCGCATTAATACGGAGACTGGGGAGTATGTGGAGAGAATCTAGGCAAATTTACGATTTATGATTTTAGATTTATGATGTAAAAGTAAAAAACATCGGAGTTTAAATCCGATATTTTTTTATACCAAAAATCTGAAATCATAAATCTGAAATCAAAAATTATATTATTCCTCCACCTCCCTTGCCTGCACTTCCGCCATAATTTTTTTTCTGATTTCTTTCATAAGCTTTTTATCGGCGCGCAAGAATCTTTTCGCGGCTTCCCTGCCTACTCCGAGTTTTATTTCTTCAAATGAGTATGAATTTCCGGCCTTTTTAATTACTCCATAAACCGTGCCTGCATCAAGCAAGTCGCCGGCGATTGAAATGCCTTCGTTGTACATTATATCAAATTCACAAGTTTTAAACGGCGCCGCGACTTTATTTTTTACGATTTTTACTTTAACGCGATTGCCGATTATTCTGTCGCCCTGCTTGATTTGCGCGCTTCTTCTTACTTCAATCCTGACTGATGAATAAAATTTTAAAGCATTGCCTCCGGTAGTAACTTCCGGATTGCCGAAAAATACGCCGATTTTGTGGCGGGTTTGATTGATAAAAATTACAACCGTTCCGGTCTTGGCGACAATTCCTGTTAATTTTCTAAGCGCCTGGCTCATTAACCTGGCTTGCAATCCCATATGCTGATCGCCCATTTCGCCTTCAATTTCTTTTTGCGGAACCAAAGCGGCCACTGAATCAATAACTATTACATCAACCGCGTTGGAACGAACCAAGGTTTCAACTATTTCCAAGGCTTGTTCTCCCGTGTCCGGCTGGGAAATAAGCATATCTTTAATATTAATCCCGATTTTAGACGCGTAATCAGGATCCAAAGCATGTTCAGCATCAACAAAAGCGGCGATGCCGCCCAATTTTTGCACCTCGGAAATAATATGCTGAGCCAATGTGGTTTTACCCGATGCTTCCGGCCCGTAAATTTCAATAACTCTGCCGCGGGGAACGCCGTTAATTCCAAGGGCAATATCCAAAGAAAGGCATCCTGTTGGCACCGCATCAACATCCACTTTTCTGGCTTCGCCGAATTTCATAATAGAGCCTTCGCCGAATCTTGATTTTATTTGTTCCATAGCGTCCATTGCCGCGCTTAATTTTTCATCTTTTTCGCCTTTTTTTTCATCTTTATTTTTTACGTTTTTACTTTTATCTTCACTCATATTTTTATAATTATTACAAATAAAAAAGAGGGTTAGTGCCTCCTGTTAATATATTATTACTTTATCGCATTTAAGAAAAAAAAGCAAACAAGAACCGGCTATTCTTCTAAATTAACCAAAATATTCCTTATAATCTCATTTTTTTTACTGTATTTTTTTTGAGCTTCAATCAGCACCATATTAAGGCCTTTTTTTAAAAAAATAACCTCGGAAAAAAAACCGTCTTTACCGGCCAGCACGTCTTTACCGTTTATTTTAATATTAGCGTCATTCTCAACTTGCCCTTTAATCTCAATTTTGTTTTTGTTAATATTAACATCGGTTTCAGGGCTGAATATTATTAATTTTGGAGGTGAAATTAAATTATTTAAATAAAAACCTATATAAATTATACAAATAAAAATTACAAATAAAATAGCGGTAATTTTAAAAACTTTGGGTATGCTAAAAAAATATCGCGCTTTTGTAACTTTTTGAATGAAAAGATTTTTTTTGTTTTTAGCCGGTTTGCCCTCATATTCTTCTTCATATTGCTTTAAAATTTCATCAGTATTTAAATTTAAGTATTCGGTATAAGCTTTAAAATAATTTCTCGCGTAAACACCGGCTGGCAAATCTTTTATGCGCCCGTTTTCTAGCGCGCTTAAATATTTTTTATTTATTTTTAAATCATCGGCAATTTTTTCCAAACTTATCTTTTTTTCCTCTCTTTCCCTTTTTAGCTGCTGCCCCAAGGTTTCACTATTTAGAGATATTTTATTTATTTTAAAATTGTTCATGTTAAATCAATTATAAAAACGCCAAACGCGTAGCGCCTAAAGCCCCGCCCTTCGCGAAGAGCGGGGCTTTAGGCGCTTGGTTTTTAATTATTTAAACCAACTGGTTTGGAAAATACTTTTATTGTCCGGCACCTCAACTCCCATAGCATCCGCCGCGAAACTGATTATCGTATAACTGGCAAAAACTATTACCAAGCCGATCACCGCGCCGATAATCGTGGCCTTCCCGCGGTCTATCAAAGTTTTGTTTCCGCCTGAAGCCAAAAACATAAGCCCGCCCGCGACAAAAGCGAGCAAAGCCAATGAACCGACTATACCGAGAATAATATTAGATACGTGAACACCAAGAGAAAGAAAATCATTTACTTCATAATCACCGCAATATTGCTTGCAAGCATCACTTGCGCCTTCAGGGCAGGGACAACTATGCTCCCCGCCGCTTCCGGACATCACCGTATCTTGCGCCAAAACCATATTCGGAAACGAAACCAAAACAAATAACAATACAACAATACAACAATTTAATATTTTTTTTATCATAAATAAAGTGTTTAAATGCTAGACACCTAATACTAAATACTTAATACTAATCAAAAGTATTCACCGTCTGCTGTATTTTGCTGGCCGCCAAATATATCGCTTTTTGCAATTCAACTTGTCCGGTAATTACGCTATCTATCATTTCTTTAAAAATTAATTCCATAGCATTGGAATCGCCGCCCTTATACCAGCTTTTCGCGGTTAAAAGCTGATCGGCAAAAACCGCCAATTCCGGATTTTCACTCTGTTCTTTGATTAATGAGCGTCTGGCGGTTGGTTTTCCTGTTTTATCCAAATAAGTTTTAACATATTTAGCCTCAGCGGCAAAACGAACAAAATCCCATGCTGTATTAAGTTTTTGCTTGGCATAGCCGCTGCCTTGGGCAATATTATCGGCATTAGTTAAAATTTTACTGGAAACAGCCTCCACCCAATAATTCGCGAAATTAACGTCAAAAGAATCGCCTTCAATTTGCGGCATTGACGCAAGCGCGAAATTTAATTTTGGCGCGCGCGCTTTTATCTCGGGAAGCATATAGGAATAGCCGAACATAATTGCCAGCTTATTATTAATAAACATATCCAAAGAATTTTGCAAAGCGCTGTTCCAGCTATAAACCTCTTTAGCCGGATTAGAAAAATCCGAATAAAAGCGCAAAGCGTCAATGCCCGGATTATAGCTTTTGTCAACAAAAGAGCCCGGAATTTGATGAAAAGTAACTTGTTTTTTATTCATCATTTCCGCGCCGCTTTGCATCATTAATAAAGCTAAAATATCCGTAAATCTTTCAATATTATCACTCCCTCCCAAAGCCGCGCCGGATTGGACAATCTCTCCTTTATTATTCTGCTTGGTCAATTTTTTAATATCCTGCTGAAACTCGCGATTCCAATATTCAGGGGCGGATATAATTCCGGCATTATTAAACAAGTCTTTGTTATAATACATAGCCAAGGTATCAACTGACAAAGGCAGGGCAAAAATATTTTCTTTATACTGGCCATCGCTATCCCGCGACATTATAACTATATCGCCATAAACTACATCCACAAATTCACTTTTAATTTTATGAGTAACCGGCATTGGCGAATTTTTTAATTCCCATTTTACTTCTTTTTTAATACTGCCTTTAACAAACGGGAAAGCCATTTTTACATTTGCCGGCATAGGGGCGATCAGGCCTTTTTCTTGGTATTTTCTTGTCCAAGTATTATGAATAGAAAAGATATCCGGTCCTCTGTCAGTAGCGAAAGCCTCAATTAAAGCCTGCTCATATTCTTCATAGCGCAATTTGCGATAATTGATTTTAACAAAAGGATGCGCGCGCGTATAAGCGTTAATTATTTCCCCAAAGTCATCCGGACCGTCCCAAACGCGCCAATAATTCAAAGTAACCGGCCTGATATATCTTTTTACAGAGCTGTCAACTCCGCTTAAACCGCAGCCGGCCATAAAAAAAAGCGTTGTTATTAATGTAAATAAAATTATTATTTTTTTAGGCATAGATGATAATAATTTATAGTCAAGGAATTTGAATATTCCCGACTACTGTTAGTGCCCTTTGGGCATAACTTGTAATTTGCTTATATTATAACACAAATCACGCATCACGCAACACACAGCACGCATCATATAATATAAATTTGATATGTGATGTGTGGTATGTGTTGCATGTTATGTGTCTTTCGGCCGATACTGCAAGGCTTCGGCGATATGCGCGGTTTTTATCTGTTCTTCTTCCGTTAAATCCGCGATTGTGCGGGCAAGCTTTAAAACGCGGAAATAGGCGCGAGCCGATAAATGCATTTGCTCAACCGCGTTTTTTAAAAGTTGCTTTGAACTGCTGTCAATTTGGCAAAATTGTTTTACCGCCTCCGAACTCATTTCCGAATTAGTTAAAATTTCAGTATTTTTAAATCTTTGTTTTTGTATTTCCCGCGCTTTTTCCGTCCTTATTTTTATGCCCGTTGATTTTTCACCCCTCGCGACTTCTGATAATTTTTCAAATTTTACGCGCGGCACTTCAATATGAATATCAATGCGGTCAATAATCGGTCCGGAAATTTTCTTTTTATAATTCATAATCTGTGTTTGCGAGCAAATGCAATTTTTTTTCTTATCGCCCAAATAACCGCAAGGACAAGGATTCATTGCCGCCACTAAAATAAATTTTGCCGGAAAACTTAAATTTCCGGCCGCCCTGCTGATATGAATAATGCCATCCTCCAATGGCTGGCGCAAATTTTCCAAAATTGATCGTGGAAACTCGCCGAATTCATCTAAAAACAAAACTCCGCGATGAGCTAAGGAAATTTCTCCGGGACGCGGCCAAGCGCCGCCGCCCACCAAAGCAGCGCCGGAGGCTGTATGATGCGGCGAACGAAAAGGGCGGCTGGTAACCAATGACTCGCTAGAATTTAACTCGCCGGACACGCTGTATATTTTCGTAATTTCCAAAGCCTCTTTTAATTTTAAATTCGGCAAAATTGAAGGCATTGTTCTGGCTATCAAAGTCTTACCCGAACCCGGAGGACCGCTCATCATCATATTGTGCGCGCCTGCCGCGGATATTTCCATTGCTCTTTTTACATGCTCTTGTCCGCGGATATGCGCCATATCAAATTGAATTTTTTGGTTGCGAAAATCAAATTCGCTTGTCTTGGCCGCTTCTATTTTTTCCTTATCGTCTAAATGCGAAATTAACTGTTTAATATTTTCTACGGGAATTACTTCAATATTTTTTACAAGCTTAGCTTCGCGCGCGTTTTCTTTCGGTACAAATAAATATTTCATTCCCTCCTCCGAGGCCTTAATCGCAATCGGCAATATTCCGCGTATCGGCCTGAGTGAGCCGTTTAGCGCCAATTCGCCGGCAAACATTGCTTTTTTAAAATCCAATTTTGAAATTATCAAACCTTTCAACAATAAAATACTTACCGCGATCGGTAAGTCGTAACTGGGGCCGTATTTTCGCAAATCCGCCGGAGCAAGATTAATAACGACTTTGCGCCTTGGAAAAGGAAAATCTGAATTATTAATCGCGGTCCGCACTCTTTCGCGCGATTCCGACACAGCCGCGTCAGGCAAGCCGACAACAGCGAAAGTCCCAAGCTGGCCCGACGTGGTATCAGCTTCAACTTCAACAATCTCCGCGTCCAATCCAATCACCGCGGCTGACAAGACTTTTGAAGACATAACTTATTTTCAATTTTTATTTAATACTCTTTAATTATAGCATATTTTTGCCGATTCCCCGTCTTTGCAGCTATGAAAAAAGGAACTAAACCCCTGCACGGTCAAATTTAATCCCATATCAGTACTTTCATACAGCCACTAATATAAAATAAAAGTTAAACGCGGAGGGGTTCAGTCCCTTAAGCTGCTCATCAAAAAAAACAAATAAATCCGTCTATCCAAACATCAGCCAACCGGGCTTGAATATTAATAACAAGCCGATTACGACAAGGATTACCCCGCCGACCAAGCCGGAATAACGCGTGTATCTTGAATCAGACGCTTTCAAGCGCAAAGTCTTCATGGCTACAAAAAATATAATTAAATCATCAAATAAAAACACTAAAACATATAAAAATAAATAAGCGTAAAATTGCCAAGAAGGCAAATTGGCCAAAGTTAAAATCGGCACATAAACCGCCGGAATGCCGGCGGAACACAAAAGCTCAACCATGTTAACCAGACAAGCTAAAATTATTATTCCAAGCAAAGAAAAAATAAATTTTTCCTCCAAAACAACTCTGCGCAAATTTTTAAAAACCCTTTGCCGGCTTTTAGCTCCGGTTACTTTACAGCCCTGATTATGATTTTTAAAATAATCCCGCAAATGATACGCTCCGCTAAAAACCGCTACCCCCGCAATCAACAGACGAATCCAAAAAACAAAACCCATAAACAAAACGACATTCAGCCAAGCGGCTAAAAATAAATAATAAACAGCCGCGGACGAAATTATAAAAGCTGAACCAAGCGTCCACATTTTGAATTTGCTTTTTACATTTAAAAGCAAATTTATCAAAAACAAAAGCACCCACATCGCGCAGGGATTAAAACCGTCAATTGCCGCCATGATAATTGTTAATACCGGCAAAGAAAATTTTTGCGGATTAATTTCACCTAATAAAGGAACCGCCACCATAGCAGTATTTTCATTAATTTTAACATCCGTGCCGCAGCCGCAATTACGCAAGCATTCTTCATCGCCTTCTTCGCAATTGTGAATACAAGTTTGAAGAATATTATCTCCATTAATAACTGAAGCCGCTATATCATTACATTCTGTTTGCGTATATTCATTAATTATATTCTTAATTTTTCTGCCTGTAACTTCCTCATTATAATAACCGGTAATAGCCTTGTCGCCGATTATTAACATTGGAACGCCGCGAATAACGATGTTTAGTTCTTTCCCAAGTTTAACTAAAAATTCTTGATTTTCTTTATTATTCCATGTTTCATAGCGAAAAATTTCAATATTCTCATTTTTTTGTTCCAATTTTTTTAAAAAAACATCTTCTTTATTGCAGTGAGGACAGCCATCGCCATAAAAAAAATAAAGATTAATTTCATCCTGCAATTGGCTATGCGCGAAAAACGGACTAAAGCCAAAAATAAAAAAACTTATAATAAATAATACTTTTTTCATGTACTCTTTTTACTAATTCTTTTACTATATTTTAATGCTATTCGTAAAATTTGTAAACTCTTGGCAAAACAATGTCAAAATAAAAATCCCTTTTTCAAGTTAATCTCAAAAAAGGGATTTTTTTGCGAAAAAAGGGGTTGTTTAGCCTCTCGCGAAACTAAAAGAAAATATATAAATCTTATACACTTTATTTTTTATCCTGTTTATTCTGTTCTCGTTTTTCTTTAATTAACTCCCGATTCACCCAAAATATCCAGCCGATTACCGCGAACAAGAAAATAATGAATATTATTAAATTTAATTTTAATTTTGCCTGTTGTTCTTGGCTTTCATCCATTAAACCACCCTCTTCAGTACCGGTAGACCGGTCAAAATTTAAAATATCTTTCAAGTCAGGACTGACTGTCGCGCTCCCGGAATCAATCGCTTTCTCTCCAATATCGTTTATTTTCTCTCCTAAATCAATTATACTTATTTCATCCTTATCCTCCATGGCTTCAGCGTCGGCGGGTTCTTCCAATATATCTTTAACCGCCAACCGCGCTCCGATAACATTATAATAAACAATATTAGACCAAAGGCTCTCTTTGCCGCGCGTATCAAGCGCGGTCGCGTAAATTATATGCCGTCCGGGTCTTAACTCTAAAAAAGGCAAATAGGAAAAGTTTGCGGTACCGGACGGATGGTTGGCAACTAAGAATTCGCCGTTTAATTGGCGATCAATAAAAATTCTTATCTTGGTATTATTTTTGCTTAAGCCGGTTATAAACGGCCGATTATACTTTGAGCCGCGCGGATCAACTTTAATTACAATTGGCGCCGGCAGCGGACTTTCAATATAAAAACGCAAAACCTTTGAAGCCGAACTTACTCTGCCGCTTGCGTCCTCGGCTCGCGCCCAAACAGTATGCCAGCCGGTTGTTAAATTCAAAAACGGCTTATAGCTAAAATTCGCGGTTCCGCTCAGATGCTTTAAAATTTCGGTTTTACCATTATGCCTTCCGTCCACAAATATATGGACAAAGGTATTGTTAACGGTTAAACCCGTTATAACTGGCTTTACTTTTCCGGTTACCGTGTTTTCATCAGGCTCTATTAAAGTCGGCGCCGGCAATGATTTAATTGTAAAAGTTTCAAACAATGAAAATTCCGACAATCTTAAAGATGTTTTATCTTTGGCTAGCGCGCTTACCGTATGCGTACCTTCGCGCAATTCTTGTTTTATCTGATAATAAAAATTATCAGTTCCTGTTTGCTCAATATTAATTTGAGCATTGCCGTCATATTCGCCATCCACATAAATTAGCACCTCCGTATTTGCCGAAGTTAAACCGGTAATCAAAGGACGGCTAATATGCGCGCCATTTTGATTTATTGATACAATTATCGGTTTTTTAACATCAGCGCCGGCATTAACAGCTGTAACAAAAAAAATCAAACCAATTAATAAAATACTTAAACAAGAAAAAAACTTATATAATCTTTGCATACTTTTTTTTCGTTTTCCTCCAAATAAACGCTTTTTTGAATTTTAAATACAAGACTTACACACTTCAAAATAATAAACCTTAATTAACTTTAAGCAAACACTAATATTAGTTATT